>NZ_LIRK01000025.1 GCF_001419765.1 Streptomyces torulosus | reverse complement strand
ACGCGGGAGCGGTCGGCGTGGGAGAGGAGCAGGTTGTCGAACTCGGGGAGCAGGCGGGTCGGGGCCGGGGTCTCCGGGTCGGGACGGGGCGCGTCGGGGAGGTCGAAGAGTTCGCCACCGCTCTCGTCGCGGAAGGTGACCAGCTCCGGGCGCAGCCGCTCGAACGCCTCGCGCAGCCGGGTCAGCCCGGCCCAGGTCTGCATGTCCTTGACGGAGGCGGGTCCGAAGGCGGCGAGATAGCGGC
Organism: Streptomyces torulosus; assembly: GCF_001419765.1. GTDB lineage: Bacteria > Actinomycetota > Actinomycetes > Streptomycetales > Streptomycetaceae > Streptomyces > Streptomyces torulosus. The sequence goes on along the minus strand of NZ_LIRK01000025.1, from coordinate 46,713 downwards.
GTACGACGGTCTCGGGCGCCGGGGCGGGCGCGGCGGGGCGGCCCAGCCAGTGCTCGGCGGTGGTCAGCGCGACCTGGCCGCTCCTGCCCCACAGTCCGCGCGGGGTGACCTGCACCAGCGGCAGCCGGCAGCGCGCGGCGATACCGAGGGCGAGCGGATCGGCGTCGGGCCACTCGACGAGCAGGGCCTCGCGCAGCTGCTTGAGGGTGCGCGGCTCGTCCTCCACCAACTCCCGGGCGAGGGAGGTGAGCCGGTCCAGGTCGACGCCGACGAGGCCCTTGCGGAACAGCTGCAGTTCCCGTTCACGGGCGGGCTGCACGAGGGGCCGCAGGGTGAGGCAGTCCTCGGCGGTGTGGGTGTGGATGGTGGACCGCATGGTGACGATCCGGACGACGGCGCGCTCCGCCATCAGCGTCGACAACTGCTCGGGGGCGAAGCCGTCCAGGCGGGCGGCGAGGGCGTAGTACGGCGGTTTGACGTTCTGTGCCTGGAGCCCGAGCAGATGCTCGACGGCACCGCTCACCGGCAGCTCGGCCACGGGCGTGCGGCGCAGCAGCAGCTGCCGGGCGAGGGTGGCGCGGTTGAGGGCGCGGGCGCCGAGCAGGGGTGCGGTCGAGGTCGCCTTCTTCGTCATGAGGGAAACGCTAGCGACCCTTGCGGACAGCTTCTGTCCGCGACGCCCGGAGAGAGGGACAGGGACTGTCCGCGACGCCCGGGGAGAGGGACAAAGGCTGTCCGCGGCGCCCGGCGAACGGACAGAAGCAGTCCACGACGCCCGGCGGAACGGACAGAGACTGTTCGCGACGCCCGGCGGGATCGGAACTCCCGGGGCCCGTGCCACGGTTTGCCCCGGATATCCTGCTCGAAGATCACACAGACAGATGTGCGACTCCGGAGGCGAACCGATGGCCGAACGACGTGCCCGCCCAGCCTCGAAGAGCGCCAGGGGGTCGGTCTGGCGCCGCGCGCTGACCCCGCCCGCGCCGCCGGCGGGCCGACCGCCCGCGCCCCGTCCCGGACCGGCGGAACCGGAGCGGCCGGACCGGGCGGCCAGTGTCGTGCAGGCGGTCCTGTACGAGGACGGCGTAAGGGTCGCCGCGCCCGCGTCGCTCGCCGAGACCTACCGCGCGCTGCGGGAGGCACCGTCGGGCATGGCGTGGATCGGGCTGGCCCGCCCCACCGAGGGTGAACTGCTCTCGCTGGCAACGGAGTTCGACCTCCATCCGCTCGCCGTCGAGGACGCGATGGAGGCCCATCAGCGACCCAAGCTGGAGCGCTACGGCGACACCCTGTTCGTCGTTCTGCGGGCGGCCCGCTATCTCGACGCGCCGGAGGAGGTCGACTTCGGTGAGCTGCACGTGTTCGTGGGCCCGGACTTCGTCATCACGGTCCGGCACGGCGCGGCGCCGGACCTGTCGGCGGTGCGCCGCCGTATGGAGGAGACCCCGGAACTGCTGAGGCTGGGTCCGGAGGCGGTGCTGTACGCCATCCTCGACGCGGTGGTGGACGACTATGTGCCGGTCGTCGCCGGCGTGCAGAACGACATCGACGAGATCGAGACCGAGGTGTTCCGGGGCGACCCGGAGGTGTCCCGCCGCATCTACGAACTCTCCCGTGAGGTCGTCGAGTTCCAGCGGGCCACCCGCCCCCTGGTCGGGATGCTGCACGGCCTCATGGCCGGTTTCACCAAGTACGAGACGGACGACGAACTCCAGAGCTACCTCCGCGACGTCGCCGACCACGTCACTCACACCAGCGAACGCGTCGACGGCTTCCGCCAGGCCCTCACGGACATCCTCACGGTGAACGCGACGCTGGTGACCCAGCAGCAGAACGCGGAGATGCGGGCCCTGGCGGAGGCGGGCTTCGAACAGAACGAGGAGATCAAGAAGATCTCCTCCTGGGCGGCGATCCTCTTCGCCCCGACGCTGGTCGGGACGATCTACGGGATGAACTTCGAGCACATGCCGGAGTTGCACTGGGTGTTCGGATACCCATTTGCCATTGTTCTGATGGCGGTTGTTTGCACCAGTTTGTACTTCATCTTCAAGCGGCGGGACTGGCTCTGAGTAGTCGGCCGGGAAGTCGGCTTCTTGAGGCGTCCACGCTCCGACTGCGGGACTGAGGGCGCCTTCCAAGGCCGCTGGGGAGAATCTGGGGAGAATGAGCCGGGCTCCGCTTCCGCGACTCCTCCCCAGCCCCGTCCGGGCGCCACCTCGCCACGGCCGGCCACCAAGCGCTCGTCGACACGGAGAGTAGGCGAGCCCCTGTCCGGTGGAACGCCAAGGAGGGGTGCAGCATGGCTGCACCCCCTTCTCACAGGCTTCGAAAATTTTCAGGCATCCGCGCCGACACTGCGAGGCCGCCTGAACAGAGCCTCGATCGCGCTGTACCCCTTGCCTCCCGCCTCGGGCATGAAGTGGGCGTAGTAGTCGAGGGTGATGGTCGGGCTGGAGTGCCCGAGCCAACGGGCGAGCGTAACCACGGACTCGCCGGCCTCGAGGACGATCGAGGCGTATGGCACGCCAGCGAGGCCGAGCCCAAGACGCGTGCCCGGCTGGAGACCCGGTGTCCCTGGAGAACCTGGTCGCTGCGGCCCGCACGGTCCTCGGCGAGCGGACCAGGATCGCCGTCGCCTCGCGCCCAGTAGGCCCGGGAGCCGTACGAGGGCCCGAAGGCCACATCGCCCGCAGCCGTGCGCAGGCCGACTGCCTTGTCGGGGACCGCCCTTCGAAACAACGGACGGCTGGACCGCCCCGCGGACGTCAACTCCCGGTCTGTAACGGCCCGTAGGGCAGTGTCCCAACAGCCAATACCGCACCGGATGCCCCACTCGCTACGGTCGAAGCGCAGGACCCCTTCCACCACTGCGGCGCCATCGGTGTCGCCCACGAAGTCTGCCTCCACAGCGATGGCGGCCTCTTCGTCGAGGCCAAGGACCGGAGCGTCCTCTGCCCAGCGTTTACGCCCGTGTCCACAGCGACACGCAGCACCACCAGTCCCTGACGATCCGCCTCTGGGCACAGCCCTGTGTCCAGTACGCCCTTCCGCATCCGAAAGGCATTCCGCATGAGCCTGCGCAGCACGCAGATATCCGTCGTCGCGGCAGCGGCCGCCCTTGCCCTCGTCGCGCCCGCGTCCGCCGCCACAGCCGCGACCCCGTACGAAACCGGCTCCAGCCACGCCGCGCCCTCGGACATCGCCACGGTGCTGGCTTCCCTGCGTGATCGGGGAGTCGCGCAGGGGGCCGGAAGCCTCGACGACCTCGTCCGTAAGGCATCGGCTCCCGGTCCGGCGGCCACGGCGGCGAAGGCCGCCAAGCTGCCCAAGTGCCGGGGCACGTTCCGCCACACGACCGGCACGGTCACTCTCCAGGAGTCCAAGAAGTACGGGATCCCCTGGGGCGTGAAGCTCTCCAAGAAGATCGCTCCGCAGGGGATCATCCTTTTCAAGGCCCAGATCTTCGCCAACAAGCGTGAAGCCAACGTCTACGCACCCCACACGGAGCCCTGGAACTACCACTTCCACGGACCGCTGCCCCGCACGTTCGACCCCAAGGGCAAGGCCAAGAAGTACACGATCAAGCGTGGCGACGAGGTCTCCTTCCTCTGGACATGGAAGTCGGTCAGCAAGCCGAAGGCCAGCGGATACCGCTTCGTCAACTGCAAGTTCAGCGCCTAGCAAGCGATTGGGTAGGCTCCGCAGTCATGCCGACGCAGCCAGAAGAGATCTTCGAGTCTGTAGCCCATGACCTGCGCGTATGCGGATTCTCCGCCCGACTGGAGTACGGAGCCGAAGGCGTCGACGATCCCGACAACTGGCGCACACTCGTCATCGGCGGCACCCGTATCGCTCCCGTGGAGTTCTCCCCAGAGGTTGCCGACGAGCCCCTGGGGGTCGCTGTGCGGCCGGTCGCGTTCCACGTCCAGGCAGCCCTTCTGGAAAACATGCAGATCCTTCGCGGCAGGCAGCCCTGGCCTGCCTGCCGCGAAGGACACCCGCATCCCATGGAGTTGTCGACAGAGGGCGAGGAGGACTGGCCGGCCTGGCGCTGTCCCAAGAACCGCGCGTACCGTCTCCCCCTAGGCCAACACCCGGGGCAACAGCACGCACCAGAACGGCCGACGGGGCACTGATCGCGAACGCGGCCCAGCTTCCTGCCGGCCGCCCCCGTCGAGCGCTCGTGGGTCATGGCCCACTACCGCGTGTGTGCCAACCTCGCCCGCGCGATCCTCGTGGCGGGCCCGCACCGCACCGCCGCCGCCCGCCTCTCCTGTTGGCACGCGTCGCCCGTCGCCCGTCGCGGCCGGGCTCATGGACCCTCATCCAGGGTTGATCCCGGCGGCCACCTCATGCGAGCGGGCCAAGGCACCCGTGGTTCGACCGCCAGCAGGGCTATGACGTTACGGTCACTTGCCCGTCCGGCTCCGACTCGGACTCCGAGGGCGGCCGGTTGGCCGCCGCCATCGGCACGCTCAGCACCATCGTGAGGCCGCCGCCCGGTGTGTCCTCGGCGTGGAGGGTGCCGCCGATGGCCTCGGCGAAGCCGCGGGCCACCGCCAGCCCCAACCCCACACCGGCACCACGCGGAGCGTCGCCGTAGCGCTGGAAGGGTTCGAAGATGCGGTCCTTGGCCTCGTCGGGGACACCCGGGCCGCGGTCCACGACGCGCACCTCCACCCGGTTCGCGATGGCGCTCGCCGAGACCAGGACCGGAACGTCCGCGGGGCTGTGCTTCACCGCGTTCTCGACGATGTTGGCGACGGACCGCTCCATGAGGCCCCGGTCGACGGCGACCATGGGCAGCGTCTCGGGGATGTCCAGATCCACACTGCCCTCGGAGACACCGCCGAGGGCCATCGGGATGACCTCGTCGACATCGGTCTCACGGATGATCGGGGTGACGGTGCCGGTCTGGAGTCGGGACATGTCGAGGAGGTTGCCGACGAGATGGTCGAGGCGGTCGGCGCCCTCCTCGATGGCCTCCAGCAGTTCCGCCTGGTCCTCCTGCGACCACTCGACGTCGTCCGAGCGCAGGGAGGTGACGGCCGCCTTGATGGCGGCGAGCGGGGTGCGCAGGTCGTGGCTGACGGCGGCGAGCAGCGCGGTGCGGATGCGGTTGCCCTCGGCGAGCGTGCGGGCCTGGTCGGCCTCCTGCTGGAGGCGTCGACGGTCCAGGACGACGACGGCCTGGGCGGCGAAGGCCGCGAGGACGCGGCGGTCCTCGGCGGGTGGTACCCGTCCGGTCAGCGCGAGGGTCATGTGGTCGCCGACCGGTACGTCGACGTCCGCCTCCTCGGGGGTGACGCAGGGGCGGGGGCCCACGCTGCCGGCGCAGGTCCACGGCTCCACGTCGCTCGCGCGTTCCAGCAGGGCCGCCGATTCCATGGCGAAGGTCTCGCGGACCCGTTCCAGCAGCTCCTCCAGGCTGGTCTCGCCGCGCAGGACGTTGCCGGCCAGGTAGGAGAGGATCTCCGACTCCGCCCGGAGGCGGGCGGCCTGGTGGGTGCGGCGGGCGGCGAGGTCGACGACGGAGGCGACGGACACCGCGACACCGACGAAGATCGCGATGGCGACGATGTTCTTCGGGTCGGCGATGGTGAGGGTGTGGACGGGTGGGGTGAAGAACCAGTTCAGGAGGAGGGAGGCGGTCACGGCCGAGGCCAGTGCCGGGAAGAGCCCGCCCAGCAGGGCCGCCGCCACCGTCGTCGTCAGCAGCAGCAGCATGTCGTTGGCGAGCCCGACGTCCGGGAAGACGCCGCTCAGCAGCCAGGTCAGCAGCACAGGGCCGCCGAGTCCGACGAGCCAGCCCCAGATCAGGCGGGCTCGGCCGAGGCGTGCGCCCCGGGCGACCGGGAGTCCGCGCCCCTTGCCCGCCTCGTCGTGGGTGATGAGGTGGACGTCCAGGTCGGGACCGGAGTCCCGGGCGACGGTCGCGCCGACGCCCGGTCCGAAGACGTACTGCCAGCCTTTGCGGCGGGATACGCCGAGCACGATCTGGGTGGCGTTGACCCCGCGCGAGAAGTCGAGCAGCGCGACCGGTATGTCCTCGCCGACGACCTGGTGGAAGGTGCCGCCGAGGTCCTCGACGAGGGTGCGCTGGACGGCCAGCTCCTTGGGCGAGGCCGCGGTCAGGCCGTCGCTGCGGGAGATGTAGACGGCCATCACCTCGCCGCCGGCGCCCTTCTCCGCGAGCCGCACGGCCCGGCGGATCAGCGTCCGGCCCTCCGGTCCGCCGGTCAGCCCGACCACGATCCGCTCTCGCGAGCCCCAGATCTTCGACACCCGGTGCTCGCTGCGGTACTCGGTCAGGTAGGCGTCGACCCGGTCGGCCACCCACAGCAGCGCCAGTTCGCGCAGCGCGGTCAGGTTCCCTGGCCGGAAGTAGTTCGACAGGGCCGCGTCGACCTTGTCCGGCTTGTAGATGTTGCCGTGGGCCATCCGCCGCCGCAACGCCTGCGGGGACATGTCGACCAGCTCGATCTGGTCGGCCCGCCGTACGACTTCGTCCGGCACGGTCTCCCGCTGCCGTACGCCCGTGATCGACTCCACGACGTCGCCGAGCGACTCCAGATGCTGGATGTTGACGGTCGATATCACGTTGATCCCGGCGGCCAGCAACTCCTCCACGTCCTGCCAGCGCTTGTCGTTGCGGGAGCCGGGAACGTTGGTGTGGGCGAGTTCGTCCACGAGCACCACTTGGGGGTGCCGGGCGAGGACGGCGTCCACGTCCATCTCCGTGAAGACGGTGTCCCGGTACTCCAGTTCCCTGCGCGCGATCTGCTCCAGACCGTGCAACATCACCTCGGTACGCGGACGGCTGTGATGCTCGACGAAGGCCACGACACAGTCGGTACCCCGCTCCACGCGGCGGTGCGCCTCGGACAGCATGGCGTAGGTCTTGCCGACGCCGGGGGCCGCGCCGAGGTAGATCCGGAGCTTGCCGCGTGCCATGTTCATCCTTCGAAGCGATAGCCCATACCGGGCTCGGTGATGAGATAGCGGGGGTGGGCGGGGTCCGTTTCCAGCTTGCGACGCAGCTGGGCCATGTACACCCGCAGGTAGTTGGTCTTGTTGCCCTGGGTGACGCCCCAGACCTCCTGGAGGAGGTGTTTCTGTGTGATCAGCCGTCCCGGGTTGGTGACCAGGATCTCCAGCAGATGCCACTCGGTCGGGGTGAGGCGTACGTCGTGACCGTCCCGTACGGCCGTCTTGGCCAGCAGGTCGATGGTGAAGGCGTCCGTCTCGACGAGCGTCGTCTCGGGCGCGAGCGCGATGTCCTCGGTGCGGCGGACGGCGGCCCGGAGCCGGGCGAGGAGTTCGTCCATGCTGAACGGCTTGGTGATGTAGTCGTCGGCGCCCGCGTCGAGGGCGGCGACCTTCTCCTCGGACGCCTGGCGGGCGGAGAGCACCATGATCGGCACCCGGGTCCAGCCGCGCAGCGCCTCGATGACCTCGACTCCGTCCATGTCGGGCAGCCCGAGGTCGAGCAGGACCACGTCGGGCTGTCGCGCGGCGGCCAGCCGGAGCGCGGTGGCACCGTCGGGGGCCGCGTCGACCCCGTACTGACGTGCCTGGAGATTGATGATGAGGGCCCGTACGAGCTGCGGGTCGTCCTCCACCACCAGCACCCGTGTCATGGGTGTGCGCCTTCCTGTCGTACGTCGGGCCATGAACGCCGGTGGCCGTGCGCCCGGCACTCATGCGGGCGGGAGTCGGCGGTTCCCGGCTCCCCGCCCGGACCGCCGACTCCCCTGTGGAGCGTGCGCTGCCGTCAACCCTTGGCCAGCAGACCCTTGAGCGCGATGTTGAGTTCGAGGACGTTCACACGCGGCTCCCCGATGAAGCCGAGGGTGCGGCTCTCGGTGTGGTCGTCGACGAGCTTCTGCACCTGATCGGCGGAGAGGCCGTTCTGCTCGGCGACCCGGTGGACCTGGAGGTCGGCGTAGGCCGGGGAGATGTCCGGGTCCAGGCCGGAGCCGGAGGACGTCACCGCGTCGGCCGGCACCTCGGAGGGCTTGACCTTGTGGTCGGCGGTCGAGTTGTCCTTGACGACGGCGGCCTTGGCGGCCTTCACCCAGTCGATCAGGTCCGCGTTGTCGGCGGACCGGTTGGTGGCGCCGGACAGGATCAGCTTGTACTGGGTGTTGACGCTGTTGGTGCCGAGACCGTTCTGGGGGCGGCCCTGGAACCACTTCAGGTCGGGCTCCGGGGTCTCCTGGCCCTCCTTCAGCGGCAGGTTGTACGACTGCCCGATGAGCGAGGAGCCGACGACCCTGCCGGTGTGGTCCTTGATCTCGGAGCCGTTCGCCTTGTCGTTGAACAGCGCCTGGGCGAAGCCGGTGACGACGAGCGGGTAGAGGACGCCCGTCACCAGGGTGAGGACGAGGAGGGCGCGCAGGCCCGCTCCGAACAGCCGGGCGGTGTTGATGACCGTGTTTTTCATGGCGCTCAACCGATTCCGGGGATGAGGGAGATGAGCAGGTCGATGAGCTTGATGCCGATGAAGGGGGCGATCAGTCCGCCGAGGCCGTAGACGGTGAGGTTGCGGCGGAGCAGCTTGTCGGCGCTGACCGGCCGGTACTGCACGCCCTTCAGGGAGAGCGGCACCAGCGCGACGATGATCAGCGCGTTGAAGATGACAGCGGAGAGGATCGCGGAGTCGGGCGAGGACAGGCCCATGATGTTGAGCTTGTCCAGGCCCGGGTAGACGGCCGCGAACAGCGCCGGGATGATCGCGAAGTACTTCGCGACGTCGTTGGCGATGGAGAACGTGGTCAACGCGCCCCGGGTGATCAGCAGTTGCTTGCCGATCTCGACGATCTCGATCAGCTTGGTCGGGTTGGAGTCGAGGTCGACCATGTTGCCGGCCTCCTTGGCGGCCGACGTACCGGTGTTCATCGCGACGCCGACGTCCGCCTGGGCCAGCGCGGGCGCGTCGTTGGTGCCGTCACCGGTCATCGCGACGAGCTTGCCGCCGGCCTGCTCCCGCTTGATGAGGGCCATCTTGTCCTCGGGGGTGGCCTCGGCGAGGAAGTCGTCGACGCCCGCCTCCTCGGCGATCGCCCGGGCCGTCAGCGGGTTGTCGCCCGTGATCATGACGGTCTTGATGCCCATGCGGCGCAGTTCGTCGAACCGCTCACGCATGCCCTCCTTGACGACGTCCTTGAGGTGGATGACGCCCAGCACCCGGGCGCCCTCGGCGTCCTCGACCGCCACCAGCAGCGGGGTACCACCGGCCTCGGAGATCCGGTCGGAGAGGGTGCCCGCGTCCTCGGCGACCCTGCCGCCCTGTTCCCGGACCCAGGCGATGACGGACCCGGCCGCGCCCTTGCGGACCTTGCGCCCGTCGACGTCCACGCCCGACATACGGGTCTGGGCGGTGAACGCGATCCACTCGGCGCCGGGCAGCTCGCCCTGCACGCGCTCGCGCAGACCGTACTTCTCCTTGGCGAGTACGACGATGGAGCGGCCCTCGGGTGTCTCGTCGGCCAGCGAGGAGAGCTGGGCCGCATCCGCGACCTCGTCCTCGGTGGTGCCCTCGACCGGCACGAACTCGGCGGCCTGCCGGTTGCCGAGCGTGATCGTGCCGGTCTTGTCGAGGAGCAGGGTCGAGACGTCACCGGCGGCCTCGACGGCCCGACCCGACATGGCCAGCACATTGCGCTGGACCAACCGGTCCATGCCCGCGATGCCGATCGCCGACAGGAGCGCGCCGATCGTCGTCGGGATCAGGCAGACCAGCAGGGCCACCAGCACGACCATCGTGAGATGCGTGCCCGCGTAGTCCGCGAACGGCGGCAGGGTCGCCACCGCCAGCAGGAACACGATCGTGAGCGACGCCAGCAGGATGTTCAGCGCGATCTCGTTGGGCGTCTTCTGGCGTGCCGCGCCCTCGACCAGGTTGATCATCCGGTCGATGAAGGTCTCGCCCGGCTTTGTCGTGATCTTGATGACGATGCGGTCGGAGAGAACCTTCGTGCCGCCGGTGACGGCCGAGCGGTCACCGCCGGACTCCCTGATGACGGGCGCGGACTCACCGGTGATCGCCGACTCGTCCACGGAGGCGACGCCCTCGACGACGTCACCGTCGCCGGGGATGATGTCGCCCGCCTCGCACACGACCAGGTCACCGATCCGTAGTTCGGTGCCGGGGACGCTCTCTTCGGAGTCCCCGGCGAGCCGCCGGGCCACGGTGTCGGTCTTGGCCTTGCGCAGGGTGTCGGCCTGCGCCTTGCCCCGTCCTTCGGCGACCGCCTCCGCCAGGTTCGCGAAGATCACCGTCAGCCAGAGCCAGGCGCTGATGGTCCAGCCGAACCAGTCGGTCGGGTCCTTGAAGGAGAAGAGCGTGGTCAGCACGGACCCGACCAGCACCACGAACATCACGGGCGACTTGATCATCACCCGCGGGTCGAGCTTGCGGAAGGCGTCCGGCAGCGACTTCAGCAACTGCTTGGGGTCGAAGAGGCCCGCGCCCACGCGGCCCTCGGCGGGCTTGTGCCCGGTGGGTACGTCGCTGTGCGGCGCCCGGGTCGGGGTGGCTGTGGACATCGTGTCCTCTTGCTTCGTTACATCGGTGGTCATGACGCCAGCCCCTCTGCCAGCGGGCCCAGCGCGAGCGACGGAAAGTACGTCAGCCCGGTGATGATCAGGATCGCGCCCACCAACAACCCGGTGAACAGGGGCTTTTCGGTGCGCAGGGTGCCCGCGGTGGCCGGGACCGGCTTCTGCTCGGCGAGCGATCCGGCCAGCGCCAGCACGAACACCATCGGCAGGAACCGGCCGAGCAGCATCGCGATGCCGAGCGTGCTGTTGAACCACTGGGTGTCCGCGTTCAGTCCGGCGAAGGCCGAGCCGTTGTTGTTGGACGCCGAGGTGTAGGCGTACAGGATCTCGGAGAATCCGTGCGCGCCGGAGTTCGTCATCGAGTTGCCCGGGGTGGGCAGGGCCATCGCGGCGGCGGTGAGGACGAGCACCAGGGCCGGGGTGATGAGGATGTAGCAGGCCGCGAACTTGATCTCACGGGTGCCGATCTTCTTGCCCAGGTACTCGGGGGTACGGCCCACCATCAGCCCGGCGATGAACACCGCGATGATCGCCATGATCAGCATGCCGTAGAGGCCGGAACCGACGCCGCCGGGCGCGATCTCACCCAGTTGCATGCCGAGCATCGTGATCCCGCCGCCGAGACCGGTGAACGAGGAATGGAAGGAGTCCACCGCGCCGGTCGAGGTGAGCGTGGTCGCCACCGCGAAGATCGACGAGGCGCCGACACCGAACCGGTTCTCCTTGCCCTCCATGGCTCCGCCGGCGATCTCGAACGCCGGGCCGTGGTGGGCGAACTCGGTCCACATCATCAGGGCGGTGAACCCGAGCCAGATGGTGGCCATCGTGGCGAGGATCGCGTAGCCCTGCTTGACCGAGCCGACCATGACACCGAACGTCCGGGTGAGGGCGAACGGGATCACCAGCAGCAGGAAGATCTCGAAGAGGTTGGTGAACGGGGTCGGGTTCTCGAACGGGTGGGCGGAGTTGGCGTTGAAGATGCCTCCGCCGTTCGTGCCGACCTCCTTGATGGCCTCCGTCGAGGCGACGGCCCCGCCGTTCCACTGCTGGGAGCCGCCCATGAACTGGCCGACCTCGTGGATGCCGGAGAAGTTCTGGATCGCCCCGCAGGCGACCAGCACGATCGCCGCGACGAACGCGAGCGGCAGCAGGATGCGGGTCACCCCGCGCACCATGTCCGACCAGAAGTTCCCCAGCTCACCGGAGCGGATGGGGGTCCCCCCGCTCATGGGGGTCCCCCCGCTCGAGCGAAGCCGAGAGTGGGGGAGAAGCCGAGAGTGGGGGAGCGCGAAACCACGTACGAGCGCGACCGCCACCGCCATGCCCACGGCAGCCGAGACGAAGTTCTGCACGGCCAGCCCGCCGACCTGCACGACGTGGCCCATGGCCTGCTCGCCGTAGTACGACTGCCAGTTGGTGTTCGTCACGAAGGACGCGGCGGTGTTGAACGCCTGGTCCGCGTCGATGGAGGAGAAGCCCAGCGAGCCCGGCAGGACACCCTGGAGCCGCTGCAGCAGGTAGAGGAAGAGCACACCGACGGCCGAGAAGGCGAGGACGCCGCGCAGGTACGCGGGCCAGCGCATCTCGGTGTCGGGGTTGGCGCCGATGCCCTTGTAGATCCACTTCTCGACACGCCAGTGCTGGTCGGCGGAGTAGACCTTGGCCATGTAGGTGCCGAGGGGACGGTAGGCGAGCGCCAGTGCCGCGATGAGCGCGAGCAACTGGAGCACGCCGGCGAGTACGGGACCCATATCGCTGGTCAGAACCTCTCCGGGAAGATCAGGGCGAGGACGAGATAACCCAGCAGGGAGACGGCCACGACCAGGCCGACGATGTTCTCGACGGTCACAGCTTCGTCACCCCCTTGGCGACGAAGGCCACCAGCGCGAACACGGCGATCGTGGTGACGACGAAGGCCAGATCGGCCATCGCGGACTCCTGGAGTGAGGTTCGGGAAGAACGGACAGTTAGAGGAAACCGCGACTCTGGCCGGATTCGGTCGGCCATTGACGGCTCTCATACGGCGGCCCGCACACCTTTGACGGGATCCATACGGCCCTGGCCGTCATCGGTGGCGGGGGTCACGTGGCGGTGCGGATCGGCCCGCTCACAGCAGCCGGAAACGCAGCCGGCAGATCGCGGCGTCGGTCTCGCGACGTACGGCGTGCGCGACGACCGCGCCCCGCTGGTTCTGCAGCAGCCGCTGCCACAGCCGCTCGGGCTCGGCCTCCGGAATCAGGACGGTGACCCGGGTGCCAGGCTCCGCGGCCGCTTCACGGACGTACGTGTCGATGGGGCGGCCCAGGCTGCGGCGCTCGGACGTCAGACGGGAGAGGGCGGCGTCTACCTTCTCGGGCACGTGGATGTTGCCGTGCGCCATACGGCGTCGCAGCCCCTCCGGCGGCATGTCCACCAGCTCGACCTGATGGGCCCGCCGCACGACCTCGTCGGGCACCGTCTCGTGCTGCGGCACATGGGTGATCTTCTCGGCGACGTCGTTGAGGGACTCCAGGTGCTGGATGTTCAGCGCCGCGATGACGTCGACACCGGCGGCGAGCAGCGCCTCGATGTCCTGCCACCGCTTGGGGTGGCGGCCGTCGCCGGGAACGTTGCTGTGCGCGAACTCGTCGACGATCGCCACCTGCGGGCGACGGGCCAGCACCGCGGCGAGATCCACCTCCTCGAACCGTGCTCCGTGGTGGGTACAGCGGGCGCGTGGAACGGTCTCCAGGCCGTGGAGCATCGCCTCCGTGCGCGGGCGACCGTGGCACTCGGCGAACGCCACGACCACATCCTCCCCGCGCTCGGCACGCCGCCGCTCCTCGTTCGAGGGAGACACGGAGGAGAACCCCAAGGGCCGCATCCGGGGCACGAAGAAGCTGCTCACCACCGCGGCCGTCATCATGAGCGCCTTCCTGGTCACCACCAGCTTCATCACCACCCTCCTCATCCCGGAGAAGGAGTTCGAGGACGGCGGCGACGCGAACGGCCGTGCCCTCGCCTACCTTGCACACGAGTATCTGGGCAACGCCTTCGGCACCCTCTACGACGTCTCGACGATCGCCATCCTGTGGTTCGCCGGTGCCTCCGCGATGGCGGGCCTGCTGAACCTCATGCCCCGCTACCTTCCCCGCTACGGCATGGCCCCGCACTGGGCCCGCGCGGTCCGCCCCATGGTCATCGTCTTCACCCTGGTCGGCTTCCTCGTCACCTGGATCTTCGACGCGGACGTCGACGCCCAGGGCGGCGCGTACGCGACAGGTGTCCTGGTCCTGATCAGCTCGGCGGCGATCGTGGTGACCATCGCGGCCCGGAAGGCGGGCCAACGAGGCTGGACGATCGCCTTCGCCGTGATCCCGGCGGTGTTCCTCTACACCACCGTCCTGAACGTCATCGAGCGCCCCGACGGTGTGAAGATCGGCGCCTGCTTCATCGCCGCGATCATCCTCGCCTCCCTGCTCTCCCGCCTGGCCCGGGCCTTCGAACTCCGCGTGACCAGCGTCGAGCTGGACGACATGGCGGAACGATTCGTCCGTGACATGTCCCACCGCCGTATCCGCTTCATCGCCAACGAGCCCGACCAGCGTGACAAGGCCGAGTACCGCGACAAGATCGAGCAGATCCGGCAGGACAACGACATGCCGGAACAGGAGGACTTCGTCTTCGTCGAGGTGACGGTCACGGACCCCTCCGAGTTCGAGGCGGGCCTGACCGTACGCGGCGAGGTCCTGCACGACCGCTACCGGGTCCTGACCCTGGAGTCCTCCTCCGTCCCCAACTCCCTCGCCGCGCTCCTCCTCCACGTCCGCGACTCCACGGGCCGCACCCCGCACATCTACTTCGAGTGGACCGAGGGCAACCCCTTCGCCAACTTCCTCCGCTTCTTCCTCTTCGGCCAGGGCGAGGTCGCCCCGGTCACCCGCGAGGTCCTGCGCGAGGCCGAACCGGACCGCGCCCGCCGCCCCCGCGTCCACACCGGCTGACACCGGCGCGCCCTCTCAGCCCCCTCAGGCCCGTCAAGATCTCGCCAGGACCCCGTCAGGATTCACCCGTACGCCGTCAGGATCCCGTCAGCGGCAGTTGCCGGCCCCGGCCGGCCGCCCAGCGTCGGCGGCATGCAGCGGAACAGACCTCCGAGCCCGGCCGGCGACCGCCACTGGCGCGGCAGCGCCCGCTTCGCGACGACCTGCGCCCTGCTGTTCTGCGCCATGTCCCTGCTGGTCGACCGGGACGCGGGAAGCCTGACGCTCCCCCGCGCCCTGCTGTGGATCACCCTGTCCGCCGTCGTCCTCATCGTCCTGCTGCCACCCCGGGTGACCGCGGGCCTCGGGTGGCTGACGGTCACCAGCCCCTGGCGACAGCACACTGTATGTACGGATGCCTTGGTGGCAGCACGCCAGTACGGGGTGGTCTCCTCCTGCCTGGTCCTGCACGACGCACACGGCCACCGCCTGGAAGTCGACTCTGGCGCCCTTGCCGCCAACCCACTGATCTGGCACGAGCTCGACACCGGCGTCCGCCGCTCCGTCGAACGCGGCACGCTCCTCCAAGGCACGGACGTCCTGGAACAGCTCGGTCACCGGATCGACGACGAGACCACGCGAGCGGTGCTGAGGGCCTCCGGCCTCTCCTGACCGGCCTCTCCTGACCGGCCTCTCCTGACCGGCCTCTCCTGACCCCTCGACTGAGATGACACAAATAATTGTCATCTCAGTCGAGGGTGATATCTTCAGCAGCGTGCCGAACGACGCCCACCTACTCTTCGCCGACCACGTCGGCCGCTTCTACGCCCGCCAGTACGGCTTCCCACCCATGGCCGGACGCCTGCTGGGCTACCTGTTCGTCTGCGACCCGCCGCGACAATCGATCGACGAACTGGGCGAAGCACTGCTGGCGAGCCGCAGCGCCATCACGGGCGCGGTCAAACTGCTGGAGAACTTCGGGATGGCCCGGCGCACCCGCACCGCAGGTGAGCGCATGGACCGGGTGAGCCTGAACCCGGACAGCCGACAGCCGCAGAACTTCGACGGCGCCCTCCACCAAGAACACGCCGCACTGTTCCGGGAGGGCCTGGCACTCCTCGCCGATGCCCCTCCGGAGCGCCGCGCCCCGCTGGCGGAGATGGTCGCGCTGGCCGAGTTCCTCGCCGAGCGCCTGCCCCGACTGGTCGACGAGTGGCAGGCACACCGCGACGGACTGCGCGCCTCGGGACAACTGACCGACCCCCCGCGAACAGCCCCACACAGAGAGGTTGTCCCTGATGACCAGGCATGACCCGACCACCCTGTCGGCCCTCTCCGCCCTACGGGAGCGGGCAGAGCAGGGCGACCACAGCGCGGTCGACGAACTGATCGAGCTCGCCGTCGAACTCGGCGATCTGAACGAGTTGCGCCACCTCGCGGACGCGGGCAGCTCCGACGCGGCCGATGAGCTCATCCAGCTCGCCGCGGAGCAAGGCGACCTCGGAGAACTTCGGCGCCTCTCGGACGGCGGAAACGCCACAGCCACCGACCAGCTGATCGAACTCGCCACCGAACAGGACGACATGGACGAGCTGCGGCGCCTCGCCGACCGGGGCAACGCCACGGCGGCCGAGCAACTCGCGGAACTGACCGCCGAGTGACCTCCGGTGACGGCCCCCGCCGGCGGCCTCTCCGAGGACGGCCACCGAGCACGACACCAAGAGCGCTGTTCGGCCGGCTGTGCGGTGCCACCCTGGCCCGCGCCCACGCCCGCTCCGGTGACCGGATCGCGATCGCCGGCCACCTGGGCGGCGGCGACGCCTTCGACCGTGCGCTGGTGACGTTCGCCGAGCTGTACGCCGACCAGAACGAGAAGGACCACCAGGCCCTGGTCGAGGCCATCCGGGCGGGACGGGTCCCTGCCGAAACTGCCTGACGCGCGGAACTGCCTGACGCGCGGTGTGTCATCGGCTGATGGTCTGTTTCGATCAGGAACTGGTCTGGAGACCGGGTGCGAAGCCGTGCGACGGGGCCTCAAGTAGAAGGTGTGCTCACTCAGGTAGAAGGTCCGCTCGAGATACTCAGCCGGGACCCGCCGTCGGCCGTCGGCCGGGTCCGGGCTGGTTCAGTGGTGGTTCAGTGGTGAAGGGGCTGTCGTCGTGACAGGGCGTCAGCCAACTGCCGGCGGGCCACGGGCAGTGCCGAATCCAACTGGCGGGTCCAACTGGCGGGTTCCGGTGACCACGCACAGCGTGTACGTCGCCTGGAATGCCCCATGCTCACCGCAGCCGCTGACGGTCTGCGCCGCCCGGGACAACGGCCCACACAGCCCCGGTCCCGGCGACCACGCTCCGCAGTCGCACCCCTGAGGTGGCACCCTCCGGCGTGTCCCGGCAGAGGTCGGCGCGCGGTCCTTCGCCGACCTGTAGAAGAAGGCGAGCGAGCGTTCACAGGGACCAGCCGGGCTGCCGCTGCCGCACACAAGTCGACGATCCGCCAGGCATGTCCGGCGGGTGGATCCGGAGGACCGGAGCATGAGCGGTGCCGCATGGACCGGTGTGGCGGTGGCGGGTGTCACTGCCGCGTACGCACTGTTCTCGCGTCGGCTGTCCTCGACGCCGCTGTCGTCGGCGATCGTGTTCGTCGGTTCCGGGATCCTCATCGGGCCAGCCGGGCTGGACATCATCGACCTGGAGCATGACACCGCGCCGATCATCACGCTTCTCGAAGCCGCGCTGACCCTGGTGCTGTTCACCGATGCCATGACGGTCCGCAGGCGTGACCTCGCGGCCGGGGGCTTTCTGCCGGGCCGTCTGCTGGACATCGGCCTGCCCCTGAGCATCGGGGCGGGCTGGCTGCTCGCCTGGCCATTGCTGCCGGGGCTGACCCTGTGGGAGCTCGCACTGGTCGGCGCGATCCTCGCACCCACTGACGCCGCCCTGGGCAAGACGGCCATCTCCCATCCCCGGGTCCCGGCGCTCGTACGGCATGGTCTGAATGTGGAAAGCGGCCTGAACGACGGCATGGTGCTGCCGTTCTTCGTCGTGTTCCTGGCCGCCATTCCCGGCACGCTCTATGCGGAGGAGGGGGCGGGGGGTGTCTTCTGGCGCGCACTCGTCCTGAGCACCGCCTTGGGCCTTCTGGTCGGTGGGCTGGGAGGCCGGCTGCTGCAGTGGTCCCGGGCCAGAGGATGGGTCACACGGGAGTGGCGGCAGGTCCATGTGCTGGCCGTCGCGGTGGCGGCGTACGGACTCGGCGTCGTGACGGACGGCAGCGGCTTCATCGCCGCCTGGGTCGCCGGGTTCGCCTTCGGATTCGCCCTGCGCCACCACCGCACCGGCCGCGAGGAGGAGAGCCCTGACCGCACGGCCGAGTTCGCCGAGAACCTCGGAGGACTCCTGGCATCACTCAGTCTTCTGGTCTTCGGGGCGGTGCTCCTCGGCCCCGCGCTGGAGCACCTGAGCTGGCGGATCGTCCTGTACGCGCTGCTCAGTCTCACCGTCGTCAGGATGGTGCCGGTGGCCCTGTCCCTCGTCGGGAGCGGGCTGCTGGCACCGACGGTGGCGTACATCGGGTGGTTCGGGCCGCGCGGTCTCGCATCCGTCGTGCTGGGACTGCTCGTGGTGGAGGAATCCGCGCACGTTCCAGGGGTGGAACTGCTGGGCAGAGTGGTCGCGGTCACCGTCGGCCTCAGCGTCCTCCTGCACGGCGCCTCGGCCGTGGCCCTCGCCGAGCGGTACGGCCGCTGGTACGAGCAGGCCACGGCCGTCACCCGCGGCCTGCGTGAGGAGGCACCCGTACCCGAGTCCCCAGGGCGGCGCAGGCTCGGCTCCCTGGACCGACCCGAGAAGTGATGGTGCGGCCCGGGTCTCCACGCCGCGCCTCAGCTGTCTCCGTCCGACAGCCAGCGCAACTCGATCTCGAGCCACTGGCTTTCGTGACGCCATGAGTCCAGGGCAGCCACCATCTGGCGGCTCACGGCGCCGACTGTCAGTGAGCGCCACCGGCAGCCGGTCAGAAACTCGACGAGTACTCCGATCCGTTCGTCATGGCGAGCCGCCGGCTCCCGGTCGGCCGTTCCGGGACGGTCGATCGCGGAGAGCGCGCGACGGCTGACCATCTCGGGCGTGAGCCGTCGCCACGTGTACGGGCCCAGCGCCTCGCTCACCGCCCGCACCCGCTCGTCGGTCAAGGAAGTCAGATGCACCATCCGAGCTCTGCTCGGCCAGGACGACATGGAGGAGGCGGCCACGGTTCTCCAGCCCGGTGACTCCGCAGGCATTCTGGTCTACGAAAACCTGTGGGCAGCGCCGCTTGCCAGGGCACTACGGCGCGGTGGCGCGCAACTGGTGGCCGGCGGGCGCATCACCGCTTGTGCCAAGGCGTGTCGCCTGTCACCAACGTCCCCGGACAGCACAGCCAGGGCCCTGGCCGAGCGGCCGACTCAGGAACTTTGCCGGAGCCAGCGCAAGGAACTTCGACATCGCGGTGGCGAGCCGCGCCGCCTCGGGCCCACCGGGCTCGCCCGCCAAGCTACGGAACGTCAGTTCCAGAGCCCGGTCACCCTCGCGCACCAGAAGGGTGGTGATCTGGGCCTGCTGCCCGACCGGACCGGCGAGCATCGTACGCATCAAGGCCTCGTCACCGAACCTCTGCTCCACCTTGAGCGGCTCGCTCGGATCATCGGCCGGATCCACCACCTGGACGGTGATCTCCTGATCGCCGATGTTCATCGTCCAGGCGGCGCACTGGGCGTACACCTGCCGCATGTCGGCCATCCAGGCCACGGCAGCCCCTGCTGCCCGCTCCGAGACCCCTTCGTCGACGACGATCGAGGAGTCGGCGTTCATGAACGAGGTCCTGACCTCTCTCGCGGCCTTGTCGCTGAACGCCCTGTTCAGCAGGGCCGTGAGTTGCGGGGTCGGACCGGTCATCGGCGGCGGGTCCTCGTCGGACGAGGGCGACGCCAGCTCAGTGAAGTCGTCGAGGCTCGCGTGGGCCAGATCCGCTGCGGTGACCAGTAGCCGCTCAAGGTCCTCAGGCTGCGCGGTCGGCTCCGATGGTGAACCGTCAAATGTGCTCATGGAGTTGCCCTTTCAAGCAGTGGATGGCATATGGCAGGCGGCACCGTATCCCGCTTGGGCGCCAAGGTGATCAAGGATTTCGCGCCATGCGGTACCGAGGCCCGGGATGTTCCGGCCCAAACCCGCGGCGCCGACCGGAGAGAAGGTCAGCCCCTGCTCCGGAGCGCGTCGAGGACGTGTGGCCAGGCAGTTGTCCCCAAGAGCGCGTCAGCTTCCGGCGTGCCTCCGTACTGGAAGTGGGGGGATGCCGGCGCCTGGCTCTCGCCGGGAAAACGCGGGCGGTGGCCTGCGTCGTGGCGGGCGATCAGACGCACCGTGGCCCCGACTGAGCGTCGGCGTTGCGCCAGTTGTTCGGCGAAGGGCAGAGACGGCCACATCGCATCGTCGCCGCCTGCGACAAGCAGCAGATCGGCCCGCGCGTCATCCACGGGGATCTCCGCTGGAGCGAGCAGATCGGCAAACGTCCGCTCGCTCAGTTCGTACCACCCGCGGATGGCGACCGGCCCACCGTCCGTCCCTGCAGAAGTCCAGGAATCGTCCAGCGGGACGAAGGGCAGCGCCTGCTCTCGCCATGTCCAGGAGGATCGATAGGGGTGTCGTGCTCCGTCGCGGCCCGGTCCGACGTTGCACCAGACCCGAGATGTGGGCGACATCGCGATGACGACGTCCACGCGTGGATCGTGCACTGCCGTGAGCAGAGCTGCCTCAGCCCCCTTGGAAGTGCCCACGATGCCGATGCGTCGTGCCCCGTTCAACCGGAGGAGGTCGACGGCGGCGGTGAAGGTTTCCAGTGGGATCTCGCAGATCCCCCGGGACTGCCCGGGTCCGCCGAACCAGCGGATCGACATGGCCGTCATGCCCTGCTGGGCAAGGATGCGTGCTCTCTCTCGTTCGACACGCCCGCTTGATCCCGCCAGGACCAGGACACCGATGTCACCACCGCGGACGGGAGCGACCAGCACGCCCTCCCAGGGATCGGTCAACTCGCGCTCAGTGACATCCACATGGCCCCCACCGTCCGCCTCAACCTGTCGGCGCAGCCTAATGCGCCGCAGAGCACTGCTGATCGCCGCCAAGCCGGGCCCGGACTCCCTCAGTTCGAGCGGGACAATGCGGTGCGGGCTCCTCGTCATGCTTCATTGCGGGTCAGGAGTCGCAGTGCTGTTCGGTCGGTGACGTCCGGTGAGCCGCCAAGGCGATGGACCACCACCCAGGCTCCGGTGTCCGGGAGTGCCCCGGCGAAGACGGAGGCGCCTCTCGTCGCGCCGTTGTGCCAGAGCAGTCGGCCGAGGGGCTGCCATGACGGGGCCGGTTCGCCCAGGCGCCGGTTCAGCAGCAGGGCCTGGGTGATCGTCGCCACGGCGCGCGTCGATGCCCAGAGACCGCCGGCCGGCAGTATCGCGCCGTTCATGGTCCATGGCGGACGCGTCCGGCCGAGCAGGCCTCTGGCGATCAGACGTCGCTCGACGGGCGGGTCGGCGGTCACGTCCTCGACCTCGAGCGGTTCCAGCACGTGCCGGTGGATCAGTTCCTCGAACGGCGTGGCGGTGGCGGCCGTGAGGGCCGCACCGAGTACGGCGTAGCCGAAGTTCGAGTACTCCTGGTCCTGACCGGGTGGTCGGACCGTGAGGGTGTCGAGCCGGGCGACGGTTCGGTGCAGGGCCTCGTGGCTGAACGCGGCGTAGGGATCCCGCCTGGTGTACGGCACGCCGGGAGGCAGGCGAGGAAGGCCGGAGGTGTGGTCGGCCAGGCGGCGCAGTGTGATGCCGGTACCGCCGGGGGCGTCCAGCCAGCGTTCCACCGGATCGTCCAGGTCCACCGTTCCCTCGGCCGTCAGTCGCATGAGCAGCGTACCGGTGAGGATCTTCGTGAAGGAGCCGACCTGGACCAGGGCATCGGGGTCATGGCCCTGACTGCACTGCTCTGCTGCGACGTTGGACAGAACGCAACTCGCTACTCGGCCCACTCTCACCTGTCTCCGCTCGCGGAAAGATATGGATGGTGCCCTGCCATGACTCGCAGCCATTCTCGGCAGCGAGCAGAGAAGTCGTCAGGGCGCTGCGGCATGACGTCAACCTTGTGTCCGAGGGAGCAGCAGTTCCTCACCCATAACTCTTGACTATTGCCCCCTGCCTTGCTCAACTCCTTGCCCCGACTTCGTACGCAGGATCTGCACAGCTCTCCGTGCTCAATTCGCACAGGTGGAACGTCGCTCGACAACCCGTCGCACCAACACAAGAGGAGGCTGTACCTATGAACGACTTATTCCGCCGTATATGCATGGCCCTGGCCGTGGGGCTGTGTCTCTTGCTGGGCGCCGCCGGCACGGCGACAGCTTCTCCTGTAGTCGCCGGCCCGGTCCTCGTGAAGGCCGCCGATGGCCTGCCGGCACTCGACGAGGGTCAATCGGCGGCCGCGGCGCTGAACGCTTCCGCATCGCAGGCCTCCACGGCCGCCGCGTGTCCGGCGCCGGGGAAACGGATCAAGACGGCCTCCGACCCCACGGTCTATCTGGTCGGTCCGGGCAGCCGTCTCTACTACATCCCCAATGAGACGGTCTACTTCAGCCTGTGGGGCTCCTGGGACGGAATTGCCATCGTCCCCAACAGCATCTTCGCGGAGTGCGGCTGGTCCGACGCCTACGAGCTCGCCAACGCGCGATTGGTGAAGACGAGTGCCGCCCCACAGGTCTACATCTGGGACGCGTGGTACGGCTACCGCTGGATCACGACCGAAACCACCTTCAACAAGTACGCCTTCTCCTGGGCGAAGGTCCGGATCGTGGGCTCAGTCTCCCCCGTCAGCAGCAACACCTGGTGGCAGTAACAGCACACCACCGGTGACCCCAGGCCCCCGTCGTACGCGCCATGCACGCGGTGCGTCGGTGCTCGTCCCGGCTCCCCCACCGTCGACCGGCAGGGGAGCCGATGCGCAGAGGGGACAGCCCACCGGGCGTCTCCCCTCGAGCGTGCCCCGCGAGTACGGGGTTCTGGCGGAGGAGATTGAGGGCTCCCCGCGCCGCCGACTCGATCGGAGGCCACGGGCAGCATGACGCCCTGGACCTTGGCAGCCTCGTCATGTGTGGTGCTCCATGAACCCACGACGGTGGGCTGCCGCACGGTCCACGCCCAAGGGCGGGAACACGCTCGACGAGGTGTGCGTCAAACGCCCTTCAGGACACGGTCCAGTGCCGCTCGGCCTGTGGGGCCCCAGTGGGGCTTGCCGCCGGGGAGGCCTCGGTCTCCGTTCTGGCCCATCAGCATCAGGAAGAGGCTTTTCATGGCGGCCAGCCCGCGGGCGCGGCGGATCGCCGCCTCGTCCGCATCCGCGTACCTGTCGAAGAAGCGTGAGGCCGTGCCCGCGGGCAGCAGGACCCATGCGGCGGCGAGGTCCCATGCCGGATCGCCGGCGAACAGGGCGCCGAAGTCGACGACGCCCGTGAGCGTTCCGTCCGAGACGACGACGTTCGCGGGATGGAGGTCGCCGTGCACCCACACCGGCGGACCCTCCCACGCGTGGGCCGCGACGGCGTCGTCCCAGACAGCCCGGACGTCGGCGGCGATGTCGTCGGGGACGACGGCCTCGAAGAAGTGCTCGAAGCCGTCCGTGCAGGCCCTGGGATGGGCACCGAAGTCCGTGGAGACCGGCGCCTCGGCGGGCGCCTCCACATGGAGCGCCCGGAGGAAGCCCGCCAGCGTGTCGGCCGCGTGGTCGCCGCGGCTGATCGAGCCATGGTCCAGCGGCTCGCCGGGGACCCACGTCATCACGGTCCAGTGCTTGGGGAAGCGCTCGGACGGTTCGCCGAACCGCACCGGGCGCGGCACCGGGAGCGGCAGGCGCGGGGCCAGCACCGGTAGCCACCGGCGCTCCTTCAGCTGGAGCTCCGGAGTCGGGTCCATGCGCTGCATGCGCACGGCCAACTCGTCTCCGAGGCGCCACATCTGGTTGCCCCAGCCGCCCACCACCTCACGTACGGCCAGCCCCGCGAGGTCCGGATGCTGTTCCTTCAGCAGGTCGCGGACCAGATATGCGGTGATCTCGATTTCGGTATCGGCGCCGATCTGGGTGTCGATCTCGATCTCGGTATCGGTGTCGGTGTCGGTGTCGGTGTCCGTCATGCGACGTCACAGTAATGAGGGTGCGCCCGGTGCCCCCATCTCGTACGTCCGCTCCTCGGCTACGGGATCACCACTCCCGCACCGTTGTCGCCGCTCAGGTTCGCGCCGAACAACGCCCTCGGCGCCGGGGCCCCGATGTCCGTCGGGTTCTCCGCGACCGACTTCGAGGCGGTCACGCCGGAGGCCGTGCCGCGCAGCAGCCACACCGCGCCGCCGTTCACGACGCTGCCCAGGTTCTCGCCCGGCGCGCCCGCGACCAGGTCCGCCTTGCCGTCACCGGTCATGTCGAGCAGTCGCAGCGCCGCGCCGAACACGTCGCCGGACTCCGCGGCACCCGGAACTCCCGTCGTGTCCTGGTGGAAGGCCTGCGCGCCCTTGCCGGTGAGCCCGCCCTTGGCGCCCTTGAGCAGCACCACGGCGCCGGCCCTGGACTTGGAGCCGATCGCCTCGCCGGGGACGCCGACGGCCAGGTCGGGGTATCCGTCGCCGTTCGCGTCGCCCGCGTGCAGCCGTCCGCCGAACTGGTCGCCCTTCTCGCTCACGCCGGGCACACCCGCCGTGTTCTGGGTGATCGTCTGCGTACGGGTCTGGCTGGGGCCGGACGCGGAACCGTAGTAGATCTTGACGGTGCCAGGGTCCTCCTCGGTGCCCTCGGTGTCGCCGTTGATGAAGACGCGGGTGGCGAGGTCGGCGTAGCCGTCGCGGTCGAAGTCGGCGACGGCGGTGCCCGCCGCGGAGTTCAGCCGCTGCGGGACCGTGGACAGGCCGGCCTTGGAGCCGAGCCACAGCTTGCCGCCCTCGGCGTGGTTCTCGTAGACGTAGAACGTCGCGAGGTCCTCGACGCCGTCGCCGTTGAAGTCGCCCGTGGCGGTGGAGTTGATGGAGTTGTCGGTGCTGTACACCTGCACCTGCTGTGCGCGGGCGGGGGCGCCGTCGCGGCCGAAGGGGCCGTAGAGGACGTCGTGGAAGTCGTACTCGTCCCCGTTGCCCATGAACAGGTCCGTGTGCCCGTCGCCGTCGAAGTCGCCGGCGGTGAGGTCGTCGCCGACCTGGGCGTTCGCCGGTGCGCCGACGCGGACGGCGCCCTCGCCGGACAGGCCGGTCTTCCGGCCCCACAGGACGGTCACCGACCCGTTGACGTTGTTCTCCGGCCGGTAGTCGCGGGCGACCACGGCCAGGTCGGTCAGGCCGTCGCCGTCCAGGTCGCGGGAGACCATCGCGTAGCCGAAGACGTGGTTGTCGCCGGAGGCGCCGGGCACGTCGGCGGTGTCCTGGGTGATGACCGTGGTGCGCTTGGGGTCGAGGCCCTGCGGGGAGCCGTAGCTGACCGCGATGTAGCCGGCGCGGGCATGCCCGCCGACGCTCGCGCCCGGGGCGGCGACGGCGACGTCCTGGTAGCCGTCGCCGTTGAAGTCCTCGCGCACGGTCGCGACGCCGTCCTTCGCAGACGCGGTGCCCGCGACGAGCGGCACGCCGAACGACCCGATCAGGGCGGCGGCCACGGCGGTCGATACGGCGGGTCGGCGGATTCCCACTGCTCCTCCTCAAAGCGCGAGCGACATCGAGACGCCTCGCACGGGTGTGACTCACCTCCAAGACACCCGGAAACGGTGGATGGTTGTGCGATGACGGCCGGGTGAAGCGGACACGATGCGCCGGTGAGGAAGGGACGGGTCCGAGAGCCTTCGGAAACGTGAGGTTCACCCGGGGCGCGCTCAGGGGTTACGACCGCTGCCTAGCGTCACTTTCATGGACGCGAGGCTGTCTCCGCACGCGGACCGTCCTCCACGCCGAGCGCGGCTGATCCCCGAGATCCGGGCCGCGCCTTCCCCTCCCCGGCAGCCGCGGCCGCGACCGTCCCCCACCGGTACCCGAACACGAGCAAGGAGGCGTGCCCATGAGCACCACCGAGTCACGGCTGACCACCACGGACCCGGCGAGAGCGGCCACGAGTCAGGCGACCAGGGAGACCCTGGAGGACTACACCCTCCGGTTCGCGCCCCGCAGTTACCGCCGCTGGACCCCCATGGTGGTGGCGACCACGGCGCTCGGCGGCATCGCGTACATGGCCGACTTCTCCATCGGTGCCGGGATCGCCTTCGCCCACGGCACCGGCAACGCGCTCGTGGCGATCGCCGTCGCCGCCGTGGTCATCTTCGTGACCGGGTTCCCGCTGGCGTACTACGGCGCCCGCTACAACATCGACCTGGATCTCATCACCCGCGGCTCCGGCTTCGGGTACTACGGCTCGGTGCTCACCAGCGTCATCTTCGCGAGCTTCACGTTCATCTTCTTCGCCCTGGAGGGCTCGATCATGGCCCAGGGCCTGAAGCTGGGGCTCGGGATGCCCCTGTGGCTGGGCTATCTGGTGTCCACCCTCATGGTGATCCCGCTGGTCATCTACGGCATGAAGGCGCTGAGCAAGCTCCAGGTGTGGACGACCCCGATCTGGCTGCTGCTGATGGTCGCCCCGTTGGTCTACCTCGTCTCCACCGACCCCGGGACGGTCGACCGGTTCCTCGCCTACGCCGGGACCGACGGCGAGGGGGCCGTCAACACCGCCTCCGTACTGCTCGGCGCGGGCGTGTGCCTGTCCCTGATCGCTCAGATCGGCGAGCAGATCGACTATCTGCGGTTCATGCCGCCGAAGACCGAGGCGAACAGGCGCGCCTGGTGGACGGCGGTCGTCATGGCGGGCCCCGGCTGGGTGGTGCTCGGCGCGCTGAAGCAGGCCATCGGTGTCTTCCTCGCCGTGTACGTCCTCGCCGAGGTCGGGCCGGCCGTCGCCACCGAGCCGATCCAGCAGTTCAAGGGTGCCTTCGACGCGATGCTGCCGTCCTGGACGGTGTTGCCGCTGGCCGTGGCCCTGGTCGTGATCAGCCAGATCAAGATCAACGTGACGAACGCGTACTCCGGCTCCCTCGCCTGGACGAACTCCTTCACCCGCGTCACCAGGCGCTATCCGGGCCGCATGGTGTTCGTCCTGGTCAACCTGGCCTTCGCGCTCGCGCTGATGGAGGCCGACATGTTCAGCTTCCTCAACAGCATCCTGGGCTTCTACTCGAACTGCGCCATCGCCTGGGTCGTCACCGTAGCCACCGACATCGGCGTCAACAAGTACCTGCTGAAACTCTCCCCGCACGCCCCCGAGTTCCGCCGCGGCATGCTCCACGCCGTCAACCCGGTCGGTGTCGTCGCGTTCGTCGCCGCGTCCGGGCTGTCCATCGCCCTGTACTTCCACGCCCTCGGCGACACCCTCCAGCCGTACTCCCCGGTCGCCGCCGCCCTCATCGCCTTCGTCCTCACTCCGATCATGGCGATCGTCACCCGGGGCAAGTACTACCTGCGCCGTACCGACGACGGTATCGACGAGCCGATGCTCGACGCGGAAGGCAACCCGAGCGGCGTGACGTACGACTGCCACGTCTGCCACCAGCCGTACGAGCGGCCCGATCTGGCCGCGTGTCAGACCCATGACGCCGTCGTCTGCTCGCTGTGCCTGAGTACCGACAACGTCGGCGACCACGTCCTGCCGGCGGCCGGGTGACAGAAGGGCTCCCGCGAGTCACGTCCTCGCGGGAGCCCTTCCTCCTACCGCCTGCGAGTGAAGGTTGAGAAGACGATCACGAGCAGGACGTCTGTGCGGACGCCGCCACGGTCGCGGCGTCATGCGTCACCACGTTCAGGGGGCGAGCAGCAGGCTGTCGCCGCGCTCCTTGGCGGCGGCGTAACGGCGCGCCACGTCCTGCCAGTTGACGACGGCCCACATCGCGTCGATGAAGTCGACCTTCTGGTTCTTGTACTGGAGGTAGAAGGCGTGCTCCCAGGCGTCGAAGACCAGGATGGGGGTGGAACCCTGGCCGACGTTGCCCTGGTGGTCGTAGACCTGCTCGACGATGAGACGACCGCTGAGCGGTTCGTACGCGAGCACGCCCCAGCCGGAACCCTGGGTCGTCGCCGACGCCTTGGTCAGCTGCGCCTTGAAGGCCGCGAACGAGCCGAAGGACTCGGCGATGGCGTCCGCCAGCTCGCCCACGCCGTCCTTCTCCAGGGGCTCGCCGCCGCCGTCACCGGCCATGTTGTGCCAGTAGATGGAGTGCAGGATGTGGCCGGAGAGGTGGAAGGCCAGGTTCTTCTCCAGGCCGTTGATCGAACCCCACTGCTCCTTGTCCCGTGCCTCCGCCAGCTGCTCCAGCGTGTCGTTCGCGCCCTTGACGTACGCCGCGTGGTGCTTGTCGTGGTGCAGCTCGATGATCTGCGGGTTGATGACCGGTTCGAGCGCCGCGTAGTCGTAGGGAAGCTCCGGGAGCGTGTACACCGCCATGTTCAACATCCTCCGACACTATTGCAACTAATGTGCAACTGCACGCTATCAGCAATAGAGGTGGACCGCCGATCAGGCGTTGGTCCTAGGACCGTGGTCGCGTCGCGGGGACCGTGCCCTCGGGGCCGCCGGACACCGCGCCCCATGCGTGACGGCCCGGCCCTACGGCGAATGAGCCGTCGGGCCGGGCCGTGGCCGCACCGGCTCGTATCAGCCGGCGGGCGGGATCGATGCGCCTCTAGCCGGTGACCCGGCGGAACGTCCACTGCTGGTTGGTGCTGCCCCTGTCGGCGTACTGGATCAGCGCGGCGCCGTCGGCCGTGCTGCCGGAGTTGACGTCGAGCACCTTGCCGCTGTTGCGGTTGACCACCTGGAACGCACCGCCGGACAGGGGGCGCAGCTGCCACTGCTGGCTGGCCCTGCCGTCGGGGGTCGCCTGTACGACCCGCGCGCCGTCCGCCGTGGAGGATCCGGCCACGTCGAGCACCTTGCCGCTGCGGACGCAGGTGATGGTGTGGTAGCCGTCGGCCGTGGACTGGAAGGCCCACTGCTGGTTCGTCTGGCCGTTGTCGGTCCACTGGACCACGGCGGCGCCGTCCGCGCCGGACCCACCGGCGACGTCGGCCACCTTGCCGCTGCGGACGCTGACGCATGTGTACGTCCGCGCGGGGGCGATGGTGTACTGCACCGAGTCCACGTCGATGTAACCGGTGCCGCCCGGGTTGTAGGTGTAGAGGCCGATCCGGTCGCCGCGGTAGCCGCCCCAGGTGAGCTGGTAGGTGCCACCGACCTGGGTGAACGTGCTCCCGTCGAGGCTGTAGGAGAAGCGGCTGACCCCGTTCACGTCCCACGTGGTGCGCAGCCACACGGCGTTCTGTGTGATGGCCGCGCCGCTGGTCAGGGTGGAGCCGGCGTTGTGCTCGATCGTGGTGGTGGTCCCGGAGCGTCGCACACCCAGTCCGGCGTAGGTGGCGGCGTAGTGGCACAGCCCGGCGTGCTGGCCGTCGGCGAGACCGGCCAGTTCGAGGCGGACGGTCACCGTGGCGCCGCCCGCGGTGCGCAGCACTCGTTGGGTGAGGGTGTTGCCCACCTTCATCAGGTTGTCCCCGGCCAGCGGTGCGAACGCCTTCAGCCGCAGACAGCCGGGGCGTTCGGTCAACGACCAGTAGCCCGCGCGGGGTTGGTAGTACCACTCCCACTGCGGCTTGAGGCGGGTGTCGGTGAACGAGTCGCTGGTCACGACGGCGGGCAGCGCGTCGACGGGAAGGCCGGGGGTGCCGACGGCGGGCAACTGGCCCGTCCACGCCATGGTGCCGATGCCGTCCGAGCCCACCGTGCCGATGATCGGCCAGCCGTCCACCCAGGTCACCGGCAGCAGGGACAGCACGCGCCCCTCCCAGCCGCCGTGGCCGTGGTGGGTCACGAAGTACCAGTCGCCGCCCGGGGTCTGCACCAGCCCGCCCTGGTTGGGCTCGCGGTCGACCGAGGTGTTGACGTGCAGCAACTGCCGGGTCTCGAAGGGGCCGTAGAGGCTGGAGCCGCGGTTCATCATGAGGACCCGGCCCTCGGGCTTCACCTCGCTGAACAGGTGGTAGTAGACACCGTCGATCTTGTACAGCTTGCTGGCCTCGCTGCGTGACGACTGGTGGATCACCGGGGCCGGGCCGACCAGCGACTTGCCGTCCTCGGACAGCTTGTACAGGTGGATCTTGTAGTTGTCCGAGTAGTGCGTGGTGACCAGGTAGCCCTGGCCGTCGTCGTCCCAGAACGGGCACACGTCGTTCCAGCCGGAGGTCCGCCACATCGAGTGCAACGGCTCCCAGGGCCCGGTCGGCGACGGGGCCGACGTCATGAAGAAGCCCTCGTCGGGCGTGTTGAAGTACACCCAGTACCGCCCCGCGTGGAAGCGGATGGCCCCGGCCCACACACCGCGGCCGTAGCGGTTCATCCGGTCCCAGTTCAGCTCCGGTCCGATGCGGGTGACGTCGTCGACCGAGCCGCCGATCGGACGCCAGTTGACCAGGTCCTTCGAGTGCAGGACGGCCATGCCGGGCGAGTACCCGAACGTGCTGGTGATGCCGTAGTAGTCGGAGCCGACCCGGATGCAGTCCCAGTCGCTGAGGTCGGCCGGGACGATCGGGTTGACGTAGGTGCCGTCACCCTGGTCACCCCAGGTGCCGGCCGGAGGAGTGGCTGCCGACGCCACGCTCGACGGGAGCAGGCCCGGAAGCAGGAGGGCGCCGGTACCGACCGCGGCGAGCCGGCCGAGTTGTCTTCTGGTGAGGTCCACGATGCAGTCCTTGGCTGGAGGTCATCACGTGCGGGAGATGGGTGGACACCGCGGGGAGAACGCGGGAGGGAGAACGTGGAAGGGACACGGCCCTCGGGTCGGGCGTGCCGCGTCCCGGCGGGCTGACGCCCCTCACCCGTGCTGTGCGGGGTGGCGGCATGACGAAGGCACACCGCCGGACGCCTGGGCAACGGATCCTTTGGGACACGTGACGACCGAGGACGGAACGACGGTTGGTCGATATATCGAACGACTATCGGCTTGTCGAACCGATCGACGCCGAAGTTAGAGCCCCGGCCACACAGAAGTCAACGGATCGTCCGTGTTTTTCCGAGACGTGCGGCGGCCGGGACAGGGCGCGCACGGCGCGCCGACGGGTCGCGTCAGCCGAACAGACGGCGCTGGATCTCGCGCCGGTAGTCCTCCAGGGTCCGGTCGAGGTGTGCCGCGGTGGCCTGCGCCGCTTCCTCGGGGCGACCGTCACGGATGGCCCGGTAGATCGCCTCGTGCTCCTCGACGGCCGCCTCGGTGTTCTCCCCGAACGAGTCATGGATACCGATGGCGCTGGACTGGCGCTGCAGACGTCGCGCGTCCCGCACGGCGCTGACGAGGAACGTGTTGTGCGAGGCCGCCGACACGGCCGTGTGGAAGTCCTCGTCCGCCTGGTTGAACACGTCGACCTGGCCGTGGGCGAACCCGTGCCGGCACTGCTCCATGGCGACTTCGATGGTGCGCAGTTCCGAGGGGGTGGCGCGGGTGGCCGCCAGGCTGCTGGCGGCCATCTCCTGGACCCTGCGGAACTCGAACAGCATCAGTACGTGGTCGATGTCGACGGGGCGGAAGAAGCCTCCCCACCGGCTGGTGACGAGCATGCCCTCGTCGTCCGCGACGAACAGACCCCGCCCCTTGTGCGCCCGTACCCGACCCAGCGCCGAAAGGATCTTGACGGCTTCCCGCACCACCGCCCTGCTGGTGTCCAGCGTTCGGGCGAGGTCGATCTCCGTGGGCAGCCGGTCACCCGGAGCCAGTCGCTCCTCGGCGATGTACGCGAGGATCCGCTCCGCCACGATCTCGTACCCGGGACGGTAGTCCCGCCGCTCCTCCAGGCCGGCCACCCCCGCGGGCGCGGCAGAAGGGGCCTGGATCGGCAGGGCCGCTTCGATCGCCGGCGTGTCGTCCATCTGCGCTGCCTCCCGGGTGACCTTTGCTCACGCGACTGATCGCGGTGGAGCCGACATCATCGTAGCGCACAGGAGATATAAGTCGTACTCATTCTGGCCAAGATCCATAACGAGAGCCATGATCATCCGGATACGCGAACAACCTGTATCGGACATACGCAGCACAACTGCCTGCCTGTCGCCGGAAATCCAGCAAGGGATCGCTGCACGCACCCTTGACGCATCGCTCGATAAGGCGGCTAATTTCTTCCACGTCGATCGCAGCGCAGCAGCCTCTTCCGTCTCCGTCGTCCTTCCGGGCCGCCCATCTGCTCGGGGCACCCGCACATCCAGTGGAGTCACTCATGACGGTCAACCAGTCCTCGTCCAGCCCGAAGAGAGCCCTCGGCAGGAAGCGGGCGGTATCGCTGGCCGGGTGCGCGGTCACGGTGCTGCTGACCGTGACGGCCTGTGGCGGCGGCACCGCCGGTACGACCACCAAGGACGGCTTCGCCCAGGCGCCGCAGAAGGACGGGACGTTGACCGTCTGGGTGGACGCGACCCGGATGGACGCCGCGAAGCTGTACCAGAAGCTGCACCCGGAGGTGAAGCTGGACATCGTCAGCTACGACGGCGACGCCAACGGGTCCAACTACCTGCAGACGAAGGTCCAGTTGTTCAACCGCACCGGCAAGGGCTGGCCGGACGTCGTGTTCAGCTCGCAGAACAACGAGACCTCCTGGGCGGTCGACGCGGGCTTCGCCGCTCCGCTCAACAAGGGCCTGATCCCCGAGTCGACCCTGGGGAAGTTCGCCAAGGGCGCCAACGACGTCTGCACGGTCGACGGCACCGTCTACTGTCTGCGCAACGACCTCTCCCAGGCGGTGCTCTGGTACAACGCCCCGCTGATGAAGAAGTTCGGCTACACGGTGCCGACGACGTGGGAGGAGTACCAGAAGCTCGGCACCAAGGTGGCCAAGGAGCATCCGGGCTATCTCGTCGGCGACGCGGGTGACTCCTTCACCCCCGAGATCTATCTGTGGGCGAGCAAGTGCGGCGCCAACCACATCACCGGCCCCAAGTCCGTGTCGGTGAACACCACCAGCGAGGCCTGCACCAGGATGGCCAAGCTCCTGGACGTGCTGATCAAGAACAAGTCCATGTCCATCAGTGGTGTCTTCAGCACCGACTTCGGCAAGAACCAGGCCGACAAGGTCCTGCTCATGCCGGGCCCGGCCTGGTTCGGCGGCGCGGTCTTCAAGGACACCCTCAAGGTCCCCGCCCGGCAGATCGCGGTGGCGCCCATACCGCAGTGGCAGGGAGACGGCGCGCCGTCCACCGGCAACGTCGGCGGCGGCACGTGGCTGCTGTCCCAGCACTCCACCCACCTCAAGGCGGCCACCGACTTCCTGACGTGGGTCACCACCGACAACGCCTACCAGGGGGAGAAGGCGCCCGGCTTCCCGGCCTACGGGCCGGCGGCCGAGGCATGGCTGAAGGGGCAGGACGCCTCCGGCTACTTCGCCAGCGACCTCGGCGCGCTCTCGGCCGCCTCCTCCCAGGTGTGGCCGGAGTGGGGCTCGGGCCAGTTCAGCCAGGAGGCGATCTGGGCGTCCACGGTCAAGCCGGGCCTGACCCAGGGCAAGTCCATCGTCTCGATGCTGCCGGCCTGGCAGGACTCCATCGTCAAGCACGCCAAGTCCAACGGATACAAGGTCGAGCAGTGACCCTCAGCCACTCCCCGTCCGGCTCCGCCCGTCGGCGCCCCAGCGGCACCGACCGGCAGAGCCGGGCCGGCATCGCCTTCGTCGCGGCCTACGTGCTGCTCCTGATCGCGTTCGGCGTCCTGCCGACCGGGTACGCCGTCTACTTCGCGTTCACCGACGCCGGGGGCACCTTCACCGGCTTCAGCAACTTCGTCACCACCGCGCAGGACTTCCGCTTCATGGACGCCGTCGGCCATGTCGCGCTGTACCTGCTGTTCTGGCTGGTCTCCCTCGTGGTGTTCGTGGTGAGCCTGGCGCTGCTGCTGCACCGCCTCGCCTCGGGCGCCCTCAGCAAGTCGCTGCGCTTCCTCTTCTACATCCCCGGAGCGCTCGCCGGCGCCGCGAGTGTGCTGGTGTGGCTGTTCATGCTCGACCCGACGGTGAGCCCGGTCAGTTCGCTGCTGGGCATGCTGGGGTTCGACACCTTCGGCGAGGTGATCGCGCCCGGCAACCTGCCCCTGCTGTTCACGGTCATCGCGTTCTGGACCGGCGCGGGCGGCTGGATCGTCGTCATCTACGGCGCGCTCAACAACATCCCCACCGACGTCATGGAAGCCGCGCGCATCGACGGCGCGGGCGCCTGGCAGACCGCCTGGCACATCCAGATCCCCATGCTCCGCAAGTGGATCGTGTACATGGTGATCCTGGCCTTCGCGGGCGGTGCGCAGCTCTTCGTGGAGCCGCAGCTGCTGTCCCTCGCCAGTGTGGGCGTGGCCGGACGCGACTACTCGCTGAACCAGCTGACGTACGACTTCGCCTTCCAGATGAACAACGTCAACGGCGCCGCCGCGGTCTCGGTGGAACTCCTGGTCGTCAGTGTGTCGGCCGCCGCCGTCTTCGTCGCACGGTCGGGGTTCTTCGATGCCGACTAGTTCCCCGCGCCGCCTCGTGCCCCGTCTGCTGACCGGCTCCGTCCTGCTCGTCTTCCTGGTGTTCTTCGTGCTGCCGGTGCTGTGGCTCGTCCTCGCGGCGACCAAGACCGATCAGCAACTCGTCCACGGCCACCCCCTCTCCTTCGGCTCCTTGCACACCCTCAAGGCCAACTGGGACGCCCTCACCGCGTTCCAGGACAACGCCGTCCTGCAGTGGCTGGGCAACTCGACCCTGTACGCGCTGATCTCGCTGGTCATCACGCTCTGCGTGGCCGTTCCGGCGGGCTACGCGCTGGCCATGACCGAGTTCCGCGGACGGCACACCCTGCTCGTCTCGACCCTGGTCGTGATGCTCATGCCGACCGCCACGCTGGTGGTGCCGCTGTTCCTGGAGATCAACGCGGTGCGGCTGATCGGCACGATGTGGTCGATCATCCTGCCGTACTCGTTCTACCCGTTCGGCGTGTATCTGACGTACATCTACTTCACCACCGCGGTACCGAAGGATCTGCTGGCGGCGGCACGGATGGACGGCTGCTCGGAGTTCGGTGTCTTCCGGCACATCGCACTGCCGCTGGCGACACCGGTGATCGCGCTCGTCGGGTTCTTCAGCTTCGTCGCCAACTGGACCAACTACTTCCTGCCCTACGTGATGCTGCCCGAGAGCGGCCAGATGCCCATCCAGGTGGGGGTCGGGACCCTGCTCAGCAACGTGCCGTCCTTCAATCCGGCCGTCGGCACCCTCGCGATCGAGCGGCCGCAGCTGGCCCTGGCGACGCTCGTGGCCATCACACCCGTACTGATCGTCTTCCTCTTCGCCCAGCGTTTCCTGGTCAGCGGGATGCTCGCCGGCGCCACCAAGGAGTAGGCCCCGGCCTGCCGTCCCGACCCTGATGCCCGATCCGGCGTCGTCCGCCCGACCGTCGTCCCGGCGCGCGCACCCCGCCACCCCCGAACGGAGCTCCGTCCCATGCCCTTCACCTCTTCCGGCCCCACCTCGGGTGGGGACATCCCGGTCTCCGGGCAGCCGGCCCCGCCACCCGAGATCGAGGCGGGGGTGCCGGTGCTCGAACCGCCCGGCTGGGCCGTGTCGCAGCGGGCGCTGTTCGACCTGCTCGACCACGCCTGGCGGCGCTTCGCCCGCGACTTCACCGGCCCGGACGGACGGCTGAACTACACCGGGGCGCTGACCACCCGCGACGGTGTGGACGACTTCTACGAGGTGTTCTTCAACTGGCCCCAGCTGTACCTCCTCGGCGGCGCGGACGATCTGCTGCCCGCCGGCGAGAAACACTGGGAGGGCGTGACCCGGCAGCTCACCGAACTCGGCATGCTGCACGACGAGTTCGAGCGCGGCTACGACTGGTTCCACCAGGGCGAGAGCCTGCTGCTGCTCTACTTCCTGTGCATGGCCGCCCCCGACCGCTGGTCGCAACGGGCGCTGCGCTTCGCCGAGTTGTACGTCGACCCGGCCAAGGGCAACTACGACCCCGAGCACCGTGTCATCACCCGCCCGCACAACGGCAGCGACCCCGACCGCACGGGCCTGTTCGACGGCGACGTGTACCCGTGGCTGCCGAAGGAAGCGGAGACATACGGGTTCCCGCTGGAGTGGATCCCCGAGGCGGAGGGCGGCCCGTTCCCGCTCTCCGCGGATCCGCGGCTCGGCGCGCAGATGCGGGACCGGACGGGTGTCGGCGACACCGCGGTCAACCTCGCCGCGGCCGGGCTGGTCCTCAACGCGTGGATCCTGTCGGGCGAGGACCGCTACCGCGACTGGATCGTCGAGTACGTGGGCGCGTGGCGCGAGCGCACACGGGCCAACGAAGGTCTCATCCCTGACAACGCGGGCCCGGACGGTGTCGTCGGCAGCCTGCTGGAGGGCCGCTGGTACGGCGGCCACTACGGCTGGTCCTGGCCGCACGGCTGGCACAGCGTGGGCCACGCGGCCTGTGTGGCGGCGCTCGCGGCGGCCACGGTCACCGGGGACGACGACTACCTCTCCATGGTCGCGACCTCGCTCGACACCCTCATCGGTCACGCCAGGGTGATGCCCCACACAGAGGCGGACTCCAGCCTCCCCTCCAAATGGGTGGTCGAACTCGGCCCCGACATCCACACGCCCACGCCACACCTTCCGTTCCGGCACAACGACTCGGGCTGGTTCGACTACAACCCGCTCACCCCGCCCGTGCCGGTGGCCCTGTGGCACCACACGGCCTCCGACGCCGACCGCGCCCGGCTGGAGCGGCTGCGCGAGGCCGACGGCATCGACTGGCGTACCGTGCGGCCGTTCCGGGCCAAGGAGGAGTCCGGGCACGAGAAGGCGTGGTTCGCGTTCCTCGCCGGCGACGACCCCGGCTACCCCGAGCGCATCCTCGCCGCCGCGCAGGCCCAGATCCACCACCGGCTGCGCCGGATGGACCGCTACCGCGACCTGGACGTGGCCGAGGACGACATCCACGTGTGGCAGCTGTGCAACCCGGTGGTCACCGAAGCCCTCGTCCAGCTGACCTGGGGCGGACCCCAGGTGCTCTACAACGGCGGCCTGCAGCAGGCCCGGCTGCGCTACCACGACGCCGAGGCCCGCCGCGCCGGCCTGCCACCGGAGGTCGCCGCGCTGGTCACCTCCATCGACCCCGAGGCGACCACCGTCGAACTGGTGAACCTCTCCCCCGAGGCGGAGCGCAGGGTGGTCGTCCAGGCCGGCGCCTTCGCCGAGCACACCATCACGGCCGTCCGGTACACCACCTGCCAGGACGACGGCTGGATCGGCGACATGTACGACTACGGCCACACCGAGCCGGTCGTGACCGAGGCGGAGCAGGACTGCGCCGGTCCCTTCCTGACCGTACGGCTGCCCGCGTCCACCCGTATCCGGCTCGCCCTGCGCCTCCAGTTGCGCTCCCGCACCCCCAGTTACCGCACCCCGTTCGACACCCCGGCGGGTCCGCCCTCCCAGGGCACGGAAGGAGAACACGCATGAGGCGCATCGCGCAGACCATCAGGCTCCGCCCCGAGCACCGCGAGGAGTACCTGCGGCTGCACGCGGCCGTCTGGCCCGGCGTGGAAGCCGCCCTGCACCGGGCGAACATCCGCAACTACAGCATCTTCCTCCACGGCGACGTGCTGTTCGCCTTCCTCGAGTACCACGGCGACGACTTCGAGGCCGACATGGCCGTCCTGGAAGCCGACGCCGAGACCCGGGAGTGGTGGAAACTCACCGATCCCTGCCAGGAGCCCTGGCCCGACCGGGGCGACTCCCGCCAGTGGACGGAACTGACCGAGATCTGGCACCTCGACCCGCCCGGCGAGGACGCCACCGTCTGACACGGACCCCGCCGGACCGACCCGACCTGGAACCGCCATGACCCCCGCCCCCGCCCCCGTCCTCATCGACGCGCACCACCATCTGTGGGACC
Organism: Streptomyces torulosus; assembly: GCF_001419765.1. Lineage (GTDB taxonomy): Bacteria > Actinomycetota > Actinomycetes > Streptomycetales > Streptomycetaceae > Streptomyces > Streptomyces torulosus. The sequence continues at coordinate 9,149 of NZ_LIRK01000025.1, read as the reverse complement.
TCGACCGGCGTCCGCAGCCCTGGCTCGACGACCCCGGCCTGACATCGATCCGCCGTACCTTCACCCCCGGCGACCTGCGCTCCACCGCGACCCATCCCATCGCGGGCCGGCACCTGCACAGCACGGTGGCCGTGCAGTGCATGCCGGACGTGCCCGAGACGGAGGACCTGCTCGCCCTCGCGGAACAGGAGCCGCTGATCGAGGCGGTGGTCGGCTGGGCGGACCTGACGTCGCCGGCGATCGGCGAGGTGCTGGACCGACTGCTCGCCGGACCGGGCGGCGCGTACCTGCGCTCCCTGCGCCACCTCGTCCAGGGCGAGACGGACCCGGGCTGGCTGCAACGCCCCGATGTCGAGCGAGGGCTGGCGGCGGCCAGGAACCGCGGGCTCTCCTACGACGTACTCGTCCGCAGCCACCAGCTCGACCAGGCGATCAAACTGGCCGAACGCTTCCCCGACCTGCCCCAGGTGCTCAACCACGCGGGCAAGCCGGACATCGCCCGGCGCGAACTGGCCGACTGGCGACGTCAGGTGCAACGGCTGGCCGCACACCAGCAGGTGGTCTGCAAGCTGTCGGGACTGATCACCGAGGCCGACCACGACAACTGGACCACCGCCGACATCCGCCCTGTCCGGGACATCCTGCTCACCGCCTTCGGCCCCGATCGGCTGATGTTCGGCTCCGACTGGCCGGTCGCCAACCTCGCCGGCGGCTGGAACCGCTGGGCCGCCACCGTGGACGAACTGCTCACCGACTGTGCCGAGAACGAGATCCACGCGCTCGTCGCCGGCACCGCGACCGCCTTCTACCGCCTCCCCGGCCGCAGCTGACCGTCGGCGCTCGTGCTGAAGGAACTCTGGAGAACACGATGACACTCGCCGTCCGCTACACGGCCGCCCGCACCCTGACCACGGCTCCCGCCGAGACCCTTTCCCCCGGTCCCGGTGAGGTGGAACTGGCCCCCGCCTATGTCGGTATCTGCGGCACCGATCTGCACATCTTCCACGGCGACATGGACGCCCGGGTACGCATGCCCGCCGTCGCCGCATCGGCTCCGGCGACGCCTTCGCCGCCGGACTGATCCACGGCCTGCTCACCGGCACCTCCCTGGAGCGCGCCCTCGCCTACGGCACCGCCCACGGCGCGCTCGTCATGACCACCCCCGGCGACGTCTCCATGGCCACGCTCACCGAGGTCGAAGCCCTGATCGCGGGCGGCTCGGCCCACGTGCGGCGCTGAGCCACGCCGATCGACATCCACGAGGAGGACGTCATGCAGTGCCGGAACATCCACAACACCGCCGTCGACCTCACCGAACTCGGATTCGGCGCGTCGGTGATCGGCAACCTCTACCGGACCACCTCGGCGGCCGACGCTTCGGCCGCCGTGGACGCTGCCTGGGACGCGGGCATCCGGTACTTCGACACCGCACCGCACTACGGCCTCGGGCTCTCCGAACAGCGCCTCGGGGCGGCGCTGCGGCAGCGCCCTCGGGACGAGTACGTCGTCTCCTCCAAGGTCGGCCGGCTCCTCGTCCCCAACGAACGTCCACAGGGCGTCGACAGTGAGGGCTTCGTCGTACGGGACGACCTGCGCCGGCAGTGGGACTTCAGCCGCGATGGCGTGCTCCGGTCCATCGAGGACTCCCTGCGCCGCACCGGCCTGGACCGGCTCGACATCGTCTTCCTGCACGACCCCGACGACCACTGGAGGCAGGCCGCCGAGGAGGCCATGCCCACGCTCGCGGACCTGCGCGACCAAGGGGTGGTCGGGGCCATCGGAGCCGGCATGAACCAGTCGGCCATGCTCGACCGCTTCCTGCGCGAGACCGCCGCCGACGTGGTCATGCTCGCCGGGCGCTACACCCTCCTCGACCAGTCCGCGCTGGACGACGTCCTGCCCGCCGCACAGGAATCGGGCAAGAGCGTCGTCGCGGTCGGCGTCTTCAACTCCGGCCTGCTCTCTCATGAGTGGCCCGCCGAAGGCATGAAGTACGACTACCAGGACGCCCCACCGGAACTGATCGCCCGCGCACGGGCGATCGCAGAGGTCTGCAAGGGGCACGGCACCAGCCTTCCCGCCGCCGCCATCGCCTTCCCGGCCACCCACCCCAGCACCGTCAATGTCACGCTCGGCATGCGCGACCGCGCGCAAGTGACACAGAACGTGGAACTCCAGCGAAGCGCCGTACCCCGGGCGCTCTGGGACGACCTCCGGTGCCAGGGGCTGATCAGGCCCGACGTCCTCACCACCAGCGGTATACAGGGCACGGCCGACCACCCCGCGCCCGATGGACGGTCCGCGGCACATGCTGACGGCACTGGCGGGGGGAGTTCCCGATGCCACTGATCGGCAAGGGCCACCACCACGGGGCAGCCACCGTGGACGAACCGCTCCACGACCTCGTAGAGGACACGATCCTCGCGTCCCCCGCCGGCGCCACGACCGCCTCCTGCCGCCCGCCCGACCGATTACCCAGGCCACACCGTGTCCGTCGCGAGGGAAGCCAGCACGGCTTCTGTCGCTGCGAAGTCGCCCCCCCATCCGCGAGATTGTGCCGCTCACCGACGCTTCTGAACCCTGGCGACGCTCAAGGGCCGGGGCCGGTGAAGAGATCCGCGTCAACCGCACTGACAACACCCCGGAGCCGCCGCATGAACACTTTCCCGACCGTCCGAACCAGCAGGAGGGGCAGACGATGAAGCCCGTCACCTCCACCATCCGCAAGGTGTCAGCAGTGCTTGCGATGGCTCTCCCCGCGGCGCTGCTGACATCCCTCACGACGTCGGCCCCGGCCTCGGCCGCGACCCAGGCGACCTACTACGTCGCCCCCAACGGCAACGACGCCAACGCCGGGACGATCACCGCGCCGTTCAAGACCCTGCAGCACGCACGGGACGTCGTGCGCACGGTCAACGACAACATGACCGGAGACATCAACGTCTATCTCCGCGGCGGCAACTACCCGGTGAGCAGCACCATCAACTTCACGTCGGCCGACTCCGGAACGAACGGCCACCGTGTCGTGTACGCCGCCTACCAGAACGAAAAGCCGGTGCTGAACGGAGGAGTTCCGGTGACCGGCTGGGCACAGCACAGCGGGAACATCTGGAAGGCCCCGCTGAACCGCGACAACAAGCTCCGCGCGCTCTACGTCAACAACAAGCGCGCCCAGATGGCCTCCAAGACGATCCCCTCGGCCGGATGCTACGGGACCTACACCATCACGGCCGGCCAGGCTCCCTGGGCCTGGGAGTCGGGTTCGGAGTGCGACGGAGCCAAGTACAGCCTCTCCGATCTGCCTGCCGTCGCCGCCAACCAGGACGACGTCGAAATCAAGTATCCGACGACCTGGACCACATCCATCGTGGGAGTCCGCCAGATCACCACGAGTTCGGACGGCGCCCATCGCGTGGCCCTGTTCCAGCAGCCGGGTGCGGCCATTGCCCAGGGACCGCCGAACGGCAACTTCGCCGCCGCCGGCGGCACCCCCACCTTCATGAACGCGTACGAGTTCCTGGACCAGCCCGGCGAGTTCTATTTCAACAAGACGAACCACACGCTGTACTACTACAAGTCCAGCTCCGAGGACATGACGTCGGCGGAGGTCTTCGCGCCGAACAACGTGTCCACCCTCATCAAGATCGCCGGCACGTCCACGACCGACCACGCGCGGAACATCACGTTCTCCGGGCTCACGGTCGAGCACTCCGACTGGAACCTGGCCAATGTCGCGGGCTCCGTCTTCCGGCAGGGCCAGCAGGGCAACGCCGGCTCGACCGTGTACGCGCAGAAGAACTTCCACGCGTACACCTACCGCAACGTCGACCTGCCGCCGGGGATCATCCAGATCGAGAACGCCGACGGGATCAGCCTGACGCGCAACACGGTGCAGCACACCGGCGCCGACGGAATCAACATGGTCAACGACGTGAAGGACTCGCAGTTGACCGGCAACATCACGAACGACATAGCCGGATCCGCCATCACCGTGGGACACCCCCAGCACGTGTACATCGGGGACTACACCTCGACCAACAACGAGAAGTACCCGGTGAACGTCGAGGGACTCTGCAAGAACATCTCGATCAAGAACAACTACCTCTACGACAGCGCGGTGCTGTTCCAGGGGTCCAGCCCCGTGTCGGCGTACTTCACCGATTCCCTGTCCGTGCAGCACAACCGGATCGAGAAGTCCCCGTGGGCGGGCATCACCCTCGGCTGGGGATGGTGGAACTTCGACGGTTCGTCGAACTCGATCCGACCGGGTGCGCCGACCACCACGGCGAAGAACAACACCATCAGCCACAACCAGATCGTCGACACGCTGCAGGTCCTCGCCGACTCCGCTCCCATCTACACGCTGGGCAGCCAGCCGGGAACCGAGATCAGCAACAACTACATCCAGGGCGTTCCGGCCGGCCACAAGTACGGACTCCACCCCGACGAAGGCTCCGCCTACATCAACTACCACGACAACGTGCTCGACCTGGACCCGAATGTCGCCTTCGCCATCAACTCCGGCACGTGGGGCAAGCAGCACGACCTGAGCATCACCAACACCTACGGCACCGTCAACAAGATCAACAACAAGAACGTCCCGAACAGCACCATCGAGAACGTGCGCGCCTACTCGGACGGCGTGTGGCCGTCGCAGGCGTACAGCATCGCCGTGAACTCCGGTCTGGAGGACGCCTACAAGGACATCGTCCCCCAGAGCAACCTGAGCCTGCAGGACTACGCCCTGCCCGCGAGCACGTTCACCGGCCAGGGCGTGTCGTCCATCCCTGTCCGCACCATCGGTGACGCGACCAGGACTCTCTGGCTGGCTCCCTCCGGTACGACGACGTTCACCGTCGGCCCCACCATGACGAAGGCAGCCGGAACCGCGACGACCATCACTGTCCCGCCGACGGCCGGCGACTACCGCCTCTACGTCGTGGACGCCCAGGGGAACGCGTCCGCCGCGTCGAAGTCGCTCGTACGCCAGCGATGGAACTACGTCGACGACAAGAGCTCCGGCATTACCTACAGCTCCCCTTGGTCGAACTGGAACGACTCTAAGGACTTCAACGGGTCGGAGAGTTTCACGAGCACGGCGGGCAGCTACGTCCAGTACTCGTTCACCGGATCAGGCGTTCGGTATGTCGGCATGAAGCAACCGAACATGGGCAAGGTCGACGTCTACATCGACGGCGCCCTGGCACAGTCGGGCATCGACGCCTATGCCTCGACGGTGACGAAGCAGGTGGTGCTGTTCGAGAAGACGGATCTCGCCGCGGGTCCCCACACCATCAAGGTCGTGTGCACGGGAACGAAGAACGCGTCCTCTTCCGGCACCGTCTGTGCGCTGGACGCGTTCGCCTCCATCCCCTTCCCCTCCAAGAACGCGTTCTACAAGGTCCTCAACAAGAACAGCGGCAAGACGATCGACGTCGCGGACGGATCGACCTCCGCCGGGGCGAACATCATCCAGTGGAACGACACCGGAGCGCAGAACCAGCGCTGGCGGTTGGTTGCGGTGGGTGACGGCAGCTACGAGATCGTCAACCAGAACAGCGGTCAGCTGCTGGACGTCTACCAAGCGTCCACCGCGGACGGCGCGACCATCGTCCAGTGGACCGACAAGAACGGTGCTAACCAGCGCTGGACACTGGTCGCCGCCGGAAACGGCTACCACAAGATCAAGAATGTGAACAGCGGCAAGCTGCTCTCGGTGTCCGGCTCGTCGACGACAGCAGGCGCTCAGCTCGTGCAGACGACGGACACGAACGCCGACAGCCAGCTGTGGCAGGCGGTGAACGTGGACTGATTCCCTCCGCGCCACGGGCCGCACACCCCGCGCGGCCGCCGCCGTGTACTGCTGTGGGGGGCGGACCGAAGAAGATGAAGAACCTGAGGGGCGGTGCCGGCGCAACATGGGCCGGCACCACCCCTTGCCGCGCTGCCTCAAGGCCGACGCCCGGGTCGTTGACAACTCCCGGGTGTCGCCCGGCGGAGGCAGCGACTTCGCCGTCTCCGGGCCGAGCAGGTGGATGAGGAAGGGCCGGCAGCGCTCCAGGACCACGCCGATGGCCCGTCGTGTGGTTCGCCGCCCCCTGGTCCATGTGATGCGAGAGATAGACGGCGACAGGCGGAGCCGACCTGGGTCGTCGGGTTCTCCGACATCTCGATCCTGATGACACCGCTGACCCTGCTCACCGGGACGGCGACACTCCACGGCAACAACCTCATGGACACGCCCTACCGCGTCTCCGAGGGACTGTCGTCGTGGCTCGACATCGTCGCCGCACCCGCGGGCCACCGGTTCACGCAGTACCCGCCCGGTCGCCACCGGACCACGGGCTTCGACGACTTTGTCGGCCATCCCGAGGTACGTGAGTACACGCTTGACGCCGCTGGCACGTAGACCCGGCTCGATGGCACTGGTGACGTGGAGGCCGAGGGAAGGCTGATCGGAGGCTGCATCGAGGCGCTGTGCGACCTCGCGGGGACGAGCTACCTGGATGTCGCCGCATTTGCCCGCGATGAGTCCCCGGACGGGCTCCTCGTATACGTGGAGGATGCCGGCAGCGACGTCTTCACGATCTGCCGGAACCTGCACGGCATGAGGATCGCCGGATTCTTCGACCGCGCGAACGCGATCCTCGTCGGTCGGAGCAGCGTACCGGGCTACAGCTCCTTCAGCCACCATGAGGCTGTCCTCGACGCGCTCGGCACCCTGAACGTGCCGATCATCGCCGACGTCGAGTGCGGCCACATTCCGCCCTACATGCCGATCGTCAACGGGGCTCATGGCCGGATCGTCTACTCATCGAGCCGTAGCGAGCTGACGCAGACCTTGGGCTGACGTTCCAAGCCGGTCTGGCTTCGTCGTAACTGACGGGCGACACCGCTTATCACCGAGTTTGGACAGCACTTGGTGATCACAGGGCAAGAAAAGTCGATGCGAACTGACACCAGCATGGGCGCACTGCGGCGCGACGCTGATGAGGATCTCCGAAACTTCCACCGCGGCTCGGCTGATCCACCAGACTTGCTCTCGTTTCACAACGGAGAAGGGACGGCAAGCATGGCGAACAGCGCACTTCTGGTGATGGACGTCCAACGGGACGTCGTGGCCATCGCCGACGACGGTTCCGGATATCTGCCGCGCTTGCGCAGAGCGATCGACGGTGCCCGGGCTGCCGACATCCCCGTGATCTACGTGGTGATGGGGTTACGGCAGGGCGATCCAGAAGTCAGCCCTCGCAACAGGGTGATGACAAACGTCGTGCGGGCAGGCCTGTTCACCGAGGGCGCCCCTGGCACCGAGATTCATGACGACGTCGCGCCCCAGCAGGGCGACGTGGTGGTTACCAAGAGGCGGGGGAGCGCGTTCTCGGGCAGCGACCTCGACTTGGTACTCAGGGCTCGCGATATCGACAGCCTTGTTCTCACTGGCATCGCCACCAGCGCTGTAGTGCTGTCCACCCTGTGGCACGCCATCGACCTGGACTTCGGCCTCACCGTCCTGGCGGATGCCTGCCTCGACACCGACCCCGAGGTGCACACGATGCTCACCGAAAAGCTGTTCCCGCAGTGGGCAGATGTCGTCGCCGTCGAGGGCTGGCTCAAAGCCATCGCACCGCGATAGCGGGAGGCCGTCCGGACCCTCGCGTGCGGGGCAAGGCGGCATCGCCTCCCGTCGGCTGGATAGAGCCACCGGTCGCTCGTTCAGCAGGATGTCTTTGCGTCGGCGGTGTCTTTCTTCGTCCAACTGTCGGTACGGGGGTTTCGCGGGTGAGGCGTCGGTCATCGTGGTCGGCGCGTACGCCGGTGAGCTGCGCGGTGGCGATTCTGGGCCCATTCGTCGTCGGGGTAGCGGGTCAGGTGCGGGTCGAGCGTGCCCGTGATCACCCGGGTGAGCCGGCCGATGAAGAGACGGATGAGGATTCTCGTGGGAACCCATCGGAAACTGGCGCTGTTCTGGACCGGGTACGCGTCCTCCCAGATCGGCACCTCGGCTTGGCGCCTGGCCCTCCCCTGGGTCGTGCTCCTCCAGACAGGCCGGGTCTGGTCGCTCGTCGCCGTCTCCTTGGCCTCCATCGTCCCAGAGCTCCTGCTGGGACCGCTGGCTGGAGCATTGGCCGATCGGCTGCCGCGCCTACCCACCTTGCTGCTCCTGGACGGCTTCCGCTGCACTCTGTACGTGGCGTGCTTCCTCGCCCTGTTCGCGACGGGAACCTCGCAGACCGCGATCTACGCCCTGACCGCCGTCCAGGTCGCCGACACCAGTGCCGGAATCCTGTTCACCTCCGCGAGGGCCCCCCATGCTTAAGTCGCTGGCGCTCCATACCGACTTCCCCCTCAAAAGCCTCCTGGGGCGGGACCGCGCGGTGCGCAACGTGGCAGACATCGCCGGGCTGGCCGGCGGCGGTTTCGTGCTCTCCCAGACCTCGCTGGTAGCGGTCGTCGGCCTCAACGCCGCCTCCTACGCCCTCTCGTTGGCCGGCATCGCAGCAGTCTGGAAGGTAATCCCAGCCCGTGACCGCTGGCTCCGATCAGGCGCCCGGTCAAAGGACGGCCGGTCCTTCGTCTGGGAAGGGGCACGGGTGGCCCGCCGACGACCGTACATTCGCGACGCCCTACTGCGTCAGCTCACCGTCAACTTCCCCATCCCGGTAATCTCGCTGGGCATGCCCCTGGCCCTGGAGGCCCGAGGCGCGTCCTCGGCCGCGCTGGGAAGCGCGCTGGCGGGCTTCTCGATCGGTTCGCTGGCGATGTCCCTCCACACCGGCCGGGTCCACCGTTCCGCCGGGACATCATGGGGGACCGCCCGCGACGGAGCTGGGTTGGGCTGGCCGTCGGAGCCTTGTGCGTGGCCCTCGTCTTCGCCCTACCCACCCACTTCATGCCCGTCGCCTTCCTCTTCGCAGGCGCCCTGTTCACCCGGACCCTCTTGGACGCCAACGTGCAGTGGCAGAGCCGACTGCAACTCGAACTCACCGGGCGGGTGGCGGCTCTGGCGTCAATGCTGGCCCGGCTGGCAGCCCTGCTGGCGACCCTCGCCGTCGCCCTGGCGGCCTCGTGGACCTACACCGCGCTGCCCATTGCCGCCCTCCTGGTAGCGGGCACCGCCCTGATACTGGCCTTCTTCGCCCCCACCC
>NZ_LIRK01000249.1 GCF_001419765.1 Streptomyces torulosus | reverse complement strand
CAGACACCGCAGACACCGCAGGCCTCGCCGACGGGGCAGCCTGCCCCGGGCCTGCCCCAGCAGCCCACCGCTTTCCGGCAGTCGGCCGACACGCCCATGGCCGTCGGGTCCGGCGGCGGTCAGCCCTCCTGGGCGCAGCAGGTGCACAGGCTGGCCGGCGGGGACGGCGAGCAGCCGGTCGCCCCCTGGAAGCCGGTGGTGGAGGACCCGTTCCAGGCGGTCGCCCGACGGCAGGCGGAGGCCCGCCCCGCCGGGCTCGGCCGGCGGCTGGTGGCCCGCCTCGTGGACAGCGCGATCGTCGGTTCCGTCACGGCCGTGGCCGCGGTCCCGTTCGGCACCAAGGCGCTCGACCACATCGACGGGAAGATCGACGCGGCCAGGCTCTCCGGCGAGAAGGTCACCGTCTGGCTGCTCGACGGCACGACCTCGGTGTACCTGGGCATCATCCTGGGCGTCCTGTTCGTGGTGAGCGCCCTCTACGAGGTGCTGCCCACCGCCAAGTGGGGCCGCACCCTCGGCAAGAAGCTGCTCCGCCTGGAGGTGCGGGACATCGAGGGCCACGAGCCCCCGTCGTTCGGCGGGTCCCTGCGCCGCTGGCTCGCCCACACCGTCCCCGGTCTGCTCGGCATCGGTGTCGTCGGCGTCCTGTGGTGTGTGATCGACAAGCCGTGGCGCCAGTGCTGGCACGACAAGGCGGCCCACACCTTCGTCGCCGGCGAGTAGCCGTACTCCGTACGGCCCCGTGCCGGATGCGGAGCCGGGGGGTTCGCGGTCGACTCGGGCCATGAGCAGTGAACCGCCGCCCTTCGGCTCCGGTCGGTCCCCGGACGACGACGACCCGTTCAGGAAGCAGCCTCCGCCGGACCAGGACGGCGGCTCCCCGCACGGCACCCCACCCGGAGAACCGCCCTACGGCAGCCAGTCGCCCCCGTACGGGAACGAGCCGCCGCCCTACGGCGGTGGCGGACCCTACGGCGGTGACCCGTACGGCGGTGACCCCTACGGCGGCGGTTCCTTCCCCAACGACCCGCTCCTGGGGATGCCGCCGCTCGCCGACAGCGGCAAGCGGGTGCTCGCCCGCCTCATGGACATGATCCTCGTGGGCATCGTGGTGGGGCTGCTGGCCTGGGCGTTCAGGATCAGCCAGTACACCGTCGACACCGACGACTTCGAGTTCAGCAGGTCCGTGGGGCAGGAAGTGCTCGCCGCGGTCCTCTACATCACGTACGACACGTTCTTCACGGTCAGGAACGGTCAGACCCTCGGCAAGCGGGTGATGAAGCTCCGGGTGGCGAACCTCAGCGACGGCAACACGCCCTCGACGCAGACCTCGCTGCTGCGCGCGGCGGTGCTGTGGATCCCCTTCGCCTTCTGCTGCGCCTGCGTCTGGACGGCGATCGCGGGCGGCTGGAGCTTCTTCGACAAGCCGTACAAGCAGGGTCTGCACGACAAGGCGGCCAAGACGGTGGTGGTCAGCACGGAGTGAGGCGGGCGGCAGCCCGGGGGAGGCGACGGGAGGCCGGGACACGACGGGAGCCCGGGAGGCGGCGGGGAGCCGTGGGGAACGGCGGGTCGGCGTCCCACGGACTCGCACAGAACGGTGGGTCCGTGGAACACGGGCCCACCGTCACGTTTCCGCGCGGCGTCCCGGTAGGTCGCCGAAAGAGGTTCAGGAAGCCGTCGGCTCGTGCACCGGTTCCCGCTCCCGGACCGGCTCGGGCGCCGGGCCCGCCGGAACGGTCGCCGGGGCCTTGACCCGGTTCCCGGCGGTGACGGTGGAGGCCCTCGCCGAGGCCGGCTTGGGCAGCGGCACGGTCAGGGAGACGAGGAGGCCCAGGGCGAGGGCGGAGAGGGCGATCACCGCGATCCCCACGCCGGAACTCGTCTGTGACAGCAGCAGCATGGCGAGGGTGGACAGGATCACGGTGCAGGAGCCGTAGGCGAGCTGTGCGGTCGTCGGACGAGGCATGGCAATCGTGTCCTCGGGTGGGGTTCTCCCCGTGCCTCTCGCGCTGAGGGGAGGTTGCGGATACGAATCAAAGGTGAAGCAGTGCTGTCGGCTTGGCTTCCGCCGACGTCCGGCGCTCCGCCAATCGACTCTATTCGCCAGGGTGCCCGAGGGGAACGACGGGTAAGCGTGACCTGACCCACGGGCATGGGGGCACAGGGGGCGCACCGAGTCATGGGGTCCAGGAAGTGGACGCATATGCGCGCCGGTTGGCGGCGGTACATAACGTCCGCATAACGAACAAGCGCTTCCCATAGACGCATTAGCGCCTTGACCTGTGCAAGTCAAGATCTGTTTTTTCTCTCGAAACTCCAGTCGAATGTCGTCACTTGACTACACGCGTATACCGCCCGCGGACTTCCTCCACGACCAGGACATCCCCTCCGCGCGGACGGGCGCGGGGGAGGACCTCAAGTGACCAGTAGACCCTGGACGTTCAGGGCGGCGGCGATCAGCGTCGCCATGGCGACGGCCGCGGCCACCTTCTCGACCTACGCGGTGGCGCAGGACGGGGACGGCAAGTCGGCAGCCGCCGCGAACCGCCACGACCCGGCGGACCACGCCGGGCACGGCGAGCACGACCATGACCTCGAAGGCCCCATGAGCAAGACTCAGGAGGCCCAGCGCGAGGAAGCTCTCAAGCAGGTCATATCCGGCGACGCCACGGTCAAGAACCGTGACGGCTCAAAGGTCGTGAAGCTCAAGAGCAAGAAGGGCCAGAGCAAGTACGTCGAGCTCGGCCGCGAGAAGACCGACAAGATCTTCACGATCCTCGTCGAGTTCGGCGACCAGATCGACAGCCAGTACGGCGGCACGCCCGGCCCGCTGCACAACAAGATCGCCAAGCCGAACCGCAAGAAGGACAACTCCACGGCTTGGAAGGCGGACTACAACCGCAAGCACTTCCAGGACATGTACTTCGGCACCGGCAAGAAGACCGAGTCGATGAAGAAGTACTACGAGAAGCAGTCCTCGGGCCGCTACTCGGTCGAGGGCACGGTCTCGGACTGGGTCAAGGTGCCCTACAACGAGGCCCGCTACGGCAACAACAAGTGCGGTCAGACGAACTGCACCAGCGTGTGGAACGTCGTCAGCGACGGTCTGACCTCCTGGGTCGCCCAGCAGAAGGCGGCCGGGCGCACCGACGCGCAGATCAAGGCCGAGGTCGCCAAGTACGACAAGTGGGACCGTTACGACTTCGACGGCGACGGCGACTTCAACGAGCCCGACGGTTACATCGACCACTTCCAGATCGTGCACGCCGGTGAGGACGAGTCCGCCGGCGGCGGCGCGCAGGGCACGGACGCCATCTGGGCCCACCGCTGGTACGCGTTCGGCACCGACGCCGGTGTGAGCGGCCCCGAGGGCAACAAGCTCGGTGGCGCCAAGGTCGGTGACACGGGCATCTGGGTCGGCGACTACACCATCCAGCCGGAGAACGGCGGCCTCGGTGTCTTCGCCCACGAGTACGGCCACGACCTCGGTCTGCCGGACCACTACGACACCACGGGCAACGGCGACAACTCCACGGGTTTCTGGACCCTGATGTCGTCCGGCTCCTGGCTCGGCACCGGCAAGAACGAGATCGGTGACCTGCCCGGCGACATGACCGCCTGGGACAAGATGCAGCTGGGCTGGCTCAACTTCGACACCGCCAAGGCCGGCAAGCAGTCCACGCACAAGCTGGGTCTCGCCGCGTACAACACCTGGGACAAGCAGGCCCTCGTGGTCGAGCTGCCCCAGAAGAAGGTCACCACCGAGATCGTCGAGCCCGCCGAGGGCTCTGGTCAGTGGTGGAGCGGCAGCGGTGACAACCTCTCCAACACCCTGACCCGTTCCGTGGACCTCACGGGCAAGTCGTCCGCCGCGCTCACCCTCGACGGCTGGTTCGACATCGAGGCCGAGTACGACTACCTCTACACCGAGGTGTCGACGGACGGCGGCGCCAACTGGACCGCGGTCGACGGCACGGTGGACGGCGCGGCGATCCCGAAGGACGCCAGCGGCAAGCCGGCGCTGACCGGTTCCTCCGGCGCGTACAAGAAGCTGTCGTACTCGCTGGACGCCTACGCGGGCAAGAAGTTCGACCTGCGCTTCCGCTACCAGACGGACGGCGGCGTCGCCCCCAAGGGCTTCGCGGCCGACCGCATCTCCGTGGTCGCCGACGGCGGCGCCCTGTTCACCGACAACGCGGAGAGCACGGACGCGGCCTGGGCCACGAAGGGCTTCTCCCGTATCGGCGCGTCCATCACGGACGACTACGCCCAGTACTACATCGCGGAGAACCGCCAGTACGTCTCGTACGACAAGACCCTCAAGGTCGGCCCGTACAACTTCGGCTTCTCGACCACGCGTCCGGACTGGGTGGAGCACTACCCGTACCAGAACGGTCTGCTGATCTGGAAGTGGGACACCTCGCAGGCGGACAACAACACCAGCACCCACCCGGGTGTCGGCCTGGTCCTCCCGATCGACTCCCACCCGAAGGCGCTCAAGTGGGCCGACGGCACGGTGATGCGCAACCGCATCCAGTCCTACGACTCGCCGTTCAGCCTGTACCGCACCGACGGCCTGAAGCTGCACAAGGCCGACGTGCTCACCACGATCCCGTCGTCGAAGGGTGTGTCGACGTTCAACGACCACACCAACACCTACTACGACGAGACGAACCCGACGGGCGGTGTCAAGATCACTGACACCAACACCAAGATCAAGATCGTCAAGGAGGCCAAGGACGGCTCCACGATCTCGCTCCTGGTCGGCCCCGCGGTGAAGTAACCAGCATTTCCGCAGGTCAGACCATGTCCGGCCGCGACCCCCTTGGCGGGTCGCGGCCGGACGTGTTTAGGTGCGTGCTGTGGCCTTCTTATTGACACTGACGCGCACGGGGGTGTGACCTGCATGGCCGTAGGAGGTTTCTGCAAGCTGCCGGACGGCAATGTCGTCGTCGCCCTGAACCTGCCGGCACCGCCGCCCCGGGACCCCGTCCCGGCCGGTCCGACCACCCGGGTCGAGGCGCCCGCACGGGCCCTGCCGGCCCACGCCGGGGGGCTCCCCGGGGTGTCCCCGGCGGACGACGGCTCGGTCCGGGTGCTGGTGCTGGCCGCGAACCGGGCCCGCGCCCTCACCCGGCTGCGCAACCTGGGACTGCGCGCGATCTACCTCCGCGGCAACGCGGCGCCCCCGACACCGGACGAGATCACGGCGGTGCTGCACCACCCAGACGGGCTGATATGGCGCACGTCGGCGGTCTGCCCCACGTCCACGACCCCGGAGCTCTGGCACCCCATCCGAGCCCTCCTGAGGAGGCCCCGGGCCCACGTCTGAGGTCGACAGGGCGTCTGCTGGGCGTCTGCGCGGAGCGGTGCCGCCGGAGGCGCCGGGTGCGCGGCCGCTCGCCGGGAGCGGGTGGGTGCTGGATGCGCGGCCGCTCGCCGGGAGCGGGTGGGTGCTGGATGCGCCGGGTGAACGTCCTGGGCCGGGTGGGCGCCGGGTTGCCTTTGCCGGGAGCGGGGGCGCGCGGGGTCAGACCACGGGCTTGCCCGTGAGTTCCACTCCCGCCTCGCGCAGCTCCTCCAGGGCGCGCTCCGTCGTCTCCTCGGCGACGCCCGCGGTCAGGTCCAGCAGGACCTGGGTGCGGAAGCCCGCTCTCGCGGCGTCCAGGGCGGTGGCGCGCACGCAGTGGTCCGTGGCGATGCCGACGACGTCGACCTCGTCGATGTCGCGGGCCCGCAGCCAGTCCGCCAAGGAGACGCCGTTCTCGTCGGCGCCCTCGAAACCGCTGTACGCGGCGGCGTACGCACCCTTGTCGAAGACGGCGTCGACCGCGCCGGAGGCGATCGCGGGGGCGAAGTTCGGGTGGAAGCCGACGCCCTCCGTGCCGGCGACACAGTGCGCCGGCCAGGAGTGGACGTAGTCAGGGTTGTCGGCGAAGTGGCCGCCCGGGGCGATGTGGTGGTCGCGGGTGGCCACCACATGCCGGTAGCCGGGGCCGGCCGCCTGGCCGATCAGCTCGGTGATGGCGGCGGCCACATCGGCACCGCCGGCCACCGCGAGGCTGCCCCCCTCGCAGAAGTCGTTCTGCACGTCAACGACGATCAAGGCGCGGCGCATGGTGTCGGTGTCCTTCGACTCTTCGACTCTGGGTCGATATGGGGTGGGTTTCCTGACGCGGGGAGCGTGCTGGCCCGGCCGATCCGCGGGACTACGAACTTCCGAGCCTAGAGACTTCCGAAGGCATTCGGGAGGGGGCATCCGGCGCTCGCCCGAGGCGCGGACCGGGGCACAGGCCGAGCACGCGGGCGCTGACCGGCTCACACCAGGGCACATCGGGCGCCCCCGCACCCGTCCGCTCCCTATGTGCGCCCGCAGCCCCCGCTCTCGCGTGGGCCGGCACCCCGATCCGCTCCCCGCGTGCGCCCGCGCCTGCTCGCT
>NZ_LIRK01000248.1 GCF_001419765.1 Streptomyces torulosus | reverse complement strand
CCCATGTCCGACCTCGTTCCCATGTCCGACCTCGTTCCCATGTCCCCGTCGTCGTCATGTTCCCCGTCGTCGCCATGTCCGTCGCCGCCCGGTGGATCCGCCGGGCGTGGAGTGCGAACAGGGCCACCAGGTCGACGGTGTCGCCGTCCACTTCGCGTGGGACGAAGAGACCGTCGGCGCCCGCCACGGCGTAGGTGGTCAGCGTGCGGACGGCGGTGGTGTCCAGGGTCGGGAAGAGCTCCTCGATCGCTTCGCTCACCTTCTGGGCGGCGACGGCGCGGATCTGGAGGAACACGGCCCGGCCGCGGGGTTCCTCGGGGCGGCGCTCCAGGGCGAGCATCAGGCCGAGGCGGAGGAAGTCGGGGGACTCCAGCAGGGATCGGGCGACGTTCGCCGCCATGGCGGTGATCCGTTCCAAGGCGGTGCCCGTCCCCTCGTCCGGGTGGGCGCCCGCGGCGAGCCAGGTCTCGATGCCGCGCTCGACGACCGCGGCGATCAGGTCGTCCTCGTCCTTGAAGTGCCAGTAGATCGAGCTGGGCGGGCAGCCCGCACTTGGCGCTGACGTCGGGTCACGGCAGCGGCTGCTCCGCCCAGATGATCTTGCCGTCGGGGGTGTAGCGGGTCCCCCAGCGTTCGGTGAGCTGGGCGACGAGGAAGAGGCCACGGCCGCCCTCGTCCTCGGTGCGGGCACGGCGCAGCCGGGGCGAGGTGCCGCTGCCGTCGAAGACCTCGCAGATCAGGGCGCGGTCGCGCAGCAGGCGGAGCTGGACGGGGCCGGTGGCGTGGCGGATGGCGTTGGTGACCAGCTCGCTGACGATGAGTTCCGTGGTGAAGGCCAGGTCGTCCAGGCCCCAGGCGGTCAGTTGCTCGGTGGCGGCCACGCGGGCACGGGAGACGACCGCCGGGTCGCCGGGCAGCTCCCACTGGGCGACCCGTTCCGCGCCGAGCGCGTGCGTGCTGGCGACGAGCAGGGCCACGTCGTCGCACGGCCGGGTCGGGAGCAGCGCGTCGAGGACCGCGTCGCAGGTGTCCTCCGGGGTCCGGTCGGCGCCGGACAGGACGGCGCGGAGCCGTTCCAGGCCGGTGTCGATGTCCCGGTGGCGGTCCTCGACCAGGCCGTCGGTGTAGAGGACCAGCCGGCTGCCCTCGGCCAGTTCCAGCTCGACCGTCTCGAACGGCATGCCGCCGAGGCCGAGCGGCGGCCCGGACGGCAGGTCGACGAGGTCCACATGACCGCCGGGGCCGACGATCGCCGGCAGGGGGTGCCCGGCGCGGGCGAGGGTGCAGTGCCGGGAGACCGGGTCGTAGACCGCGTAGAGGCAGGTCGCGCCGATGATGCCGGAGTCCTCGTGGGCGTTCTCCACCGCCCAGCCCTCACCCCGGTCGAGGCGGGCGACGAGATCGTCGAGGTGGGTGAGGAGGTCGTCGGGGGGCAGGTCCAGGGAGGAGAAGTTGTGGACGGCGGTGCGCAGCCGGCCCATGGTCGCGGCGGCGTGCAGACCGTGGCCGACGACGTCCCCGACGACCAGGGCGACGCGGGCGCCGGAGAGGGGGATGACGTCGAACCAGTCGCCGCCGACGCCCGCCTGCGCGGGCAGGTAGCGGTACGCGACCTCGACCGCGCTCTGCTCGGGGCGGCCCCGGGGCAGCAGGCTGCGCTGGAGGGCGAGGGCGGTGTTGTGCTCGCGGGTGTAGCGGCGGGCGTTGTCCACGCAGATCGCCGCGCGGCCGGCCAGTTCCTGGGCGAGCGACAGATCGTCGTCCTCGAACGGGGCGGGCTGCCGCGAGCGGTAGAAGCTGACGACGCCGAGGGTCGTACCGCGCGCCCGCAGCGGCACGGTGATCAGGGAGTGGATGCCGGCCGCGAGCGCGCGTTCGAGGCGGGCGGGGTCCTGGGCGAGCCAGCCGCCGGCCTCGGCGAGGACGGGTTCGAGCACCGAGCGGCCGGTCTCCCAGCTGCGGGCCTGCGGGGTGGAGGCGACGTACTGGACGCGGTCGCCGGCCTCGTACAGATGCGAGTCGCGGTGGACGGCGCCCAGCGCGACCCGGCGCAGCGCCATCCCCTCCCCCAGCGGTTCGGGCTCGTCGCCCAAGAGGACGGAGCCGGGCAGGTCCACGGCGGCGAAGTCGGCGAACCTCGGCACCGCCACCTCCGTCAGCTCCTCGGCGGTACGGGTCACGTCCAG
>NZ_LIRK01000247.1 GCF_001419765.1 Streptomyces torulosus | reverse complement strand
TCCCCCGCCGACTCGTAGGCGTAGGCGAGGTTGTTGCGGTTGATCAGGGTGTCGGGGTGGGTGTCGCCCAGAACCTGCTCGCACTGGGTGAGGGCGGCTTCGTGCAGGGGGATGGCCTGTCCCAGATCTCCCGCCTCTTGGTAGGCGAGGGCGAGGTTGTTGCGGCTGGTCAGGGTGGAGGGGTGGGTGTCGCCCAGAACCTGCTCACGCTGAGTGAGAGCGGCTGTGCGCAAAGCGATGGTGTGGGCATCGAGTCCCTGCCGATACAGGTGCTGCGCCGCCTTCTCGTATGTGTCAGCGGTCTGGGTTGATGGCGGGCAGCCTGGCGGCGTGGTGGCGACGAGGGCCAACAGGTGCGGCAGGAGACGTTCCCAGATCGTGGCATCACTGTCCTGGTGGGGGAGGGCCTGCTGGGCCAGGTGCTCTGCTTCCCGCCGGCCCGGGGGGTAGGTGCCAGGCTCGGCCGTGGGGCTGCGCAGGACGGTTTGGACCAGGCGGTGGACGCTGACGCTCTGGCGGTCGGCGGAGAACGAGATCATGTTGTAGGCATGGAGTGCACCCAGCGCCGCCCCCAGATCGACCGGATCCGGAGCCAGCGGCGTGAGGAGACTGCGGGGGATGTCCTCCGGAGCCAACCAGGCGAGCGTGTGCAGCACGGTGACGGCCAGCGCGTTGCGGGTGTGGACGGCGGTCAGGGTGTGCTGCCAGATACGGGCGATGGTGCGTTGCGGGTCGATGCCTTCCGGGGCGGTGTCCAGGACGCGGCCGAGCAGAGCAGGGTACTCACCCAGGCCGGTACCTGTCTCGTACAAGTAGGCGCCGGCTTGCTCCAACGCCAGGGGGAGGTAGCCCAGTTCGGCGGCGAGTTCCCGCGCCTGCCGGTGTTGTTGCGGTGTGGGGGTACGCTGTTCGCCGAGGGCGAGTCTGCACAGGAGGTCGGCTGAGGTGTCGGGGTCGAGCAGACCCAGGGGCATGGTGGGGGCGATGGTGTGCCAGCCGGCGCCTTTGCGGCTGGTGGCCAGGTGGTGCCCGTCCGGGAGGGTGCCGAGGTAGTGGCGCAGGTCGGTGGGGCGTTCGACGTTGTCGAAGACGAGCAGCCAGCCGGGATGCCACTGCAACCACAGGATTGCCCACGCCGCCCGTTCCGCCACACCTGCTGTGACGGCCCATTGCGGGCACAGCCGCATGGCCAGACTCGCCAGGCCGGTGACGATCTGCTCGGTGGTCTCGGCGGTGATCCACCACACCAGGTTGTAGTCGCGGCGGTAGGTGTGGGCGTAGTGCAGGGCGAGGGTCGTCTTGCCGATCCCGCCCAGCCCGTGGATCGCCCGCGTCCGCGTCACTTGAGTGACTGCGGCTTCCCCCGCATCGGTCAGGAGGGCACGCAGTGTGGTGAGTTCCTGTGTCCGGCCAACAAACACCCCTGACGCCGACCCAGGCAGGTTCCCGGCGCCTGGTGGGGCCTGCACCTCCTGCGCCCAGCGCACCGCTTCGGCCGGCAAGGTCACCACCTGAGCACCGTCACCGGTGATGGCCACACCGACGTTGCCGCCCACAGCAACCGATCGCGGACCTGCGGCGTGTGCCGCCGGGGACTCCTCACTCACAGCTGCTCCGCGCTGCCACTGGCAAGGACAGGGTCAAGCACTCTCCCCGCGGCCAACTGCACACCCTCAGCACTCATCAGATCCCCCGCCTGGTGCGGCTCCGAAAAGACCAGCGTAGAAAGTCCGATCTCTCCTCGAAGCCCCAACGCCCGAACCCGTCACAACGGTGCGACGCATCCAACACGCCATCAGCTTGGAAAGCTAAGGTGATCTAGGAGCACGCACACGTCTGACCTGCGCCTCAGCAGTGCTGGCGCCCGACGGGTGGATGACTGGCTCCCCGGTACTCCCCGGTACTCCCCGGGGTTTCCCCGCACAATCTGGCACGGTTCTGGCACTGGACCTCGTCGGTGGCCATGCCCTCATCGGCGAGCCCAACTCCACGTCCTACGAGCGCAATTCCCTTGCGGGGACGGCAGATCGTCAGAGAGGCTGGCCGGTTCGATTCCTGAGCCCGGCCGCGCTCGGGTCTCACTGCGCTAGCTGAAGGATGTCCATGTCACCAGTCCGTTTCCCTGATCTCTACGACGCGTGCTGCGCCCTGGCGACCAGGCTTATGGAGAACTTGGGCAATGACGGGGCAACGCCACAGATCCGTGCGGATACTCCCATGGGGGGCTGGCATCGTATATCTCAGGAGATGTTCACTTCGAAACGCACCAAGGAGTGGTACCCACCTAAATTCTGGTGGAACAGCTTCGAGGAATTGGAGGAGATGCGCCAGCTCCGTTCCGTCGTCCAGGGCCATCGCGTGCTGGCTTCCCGAGTCGACACTTTGGTGGGAACGGCCTTCAGCGCCCAGCGGCGCGACCTTGCAGGGCTGGTCCGATCATTGGCGTACGAACTCGTGCTAGCCAATGGTTCATGGGCTTTCAGTCAAGAGACCTTCGACGTCGCATACGAGCGACTCGAAGCCGACCTGGTCATTGAAACCGTAACTTGCAGCGACTTCGCTCCCCTTCTGGGGTTCGATGGGAGCCAGGACATTGAGGGCGAGGAGATTGCAGCGGGCGTCGTGCTGCGCAGGATGACGGATAAGGAGATCTCCATCGCAGTGCAGCGCGCAGCCACCCCTATCGAGCAGTACTTCAGCCCTCAGACGATCCAGGTCTCCCGCTTCAACCAGTGGGCCTTGACGGCTGAACACAGCCACTCCCTCCGGACGGGCGACGAGAGCTTGACCCCACCAGCCGCAGCTCCAGTACTACCGATCTACGCCGATGTCCTTCCATCGATCGTCGCAGCGATTCGGCTGGTCTGCGGTGGCTCGGCCACCACCAGCTACGCCATCCGCACTGATTCGCTCGGAGAGGGGTACTCCGCAGCTCTAACGCCCATCGGGCCAACCGATCCGCTCCGCCCGACCATCGTGGCCGGCATAACGACGTTGGATCGAATCCGCTCGGCCTACCAACACCTCACCAACCCGGTCGTCACGGCTGACCGTCCGCTGTCCACAGCAACGCGTCAGGTCGTGCTTGCAGGGTCCCGAGGTCTCGTCCAGGACAGACTGCTCAACCTGATCACAGCAGCTGAGGCCTTGTTCATTACACGGCTCAACCTCAGGGACCCCAACGGCAGGAAGTCGGTCCTTCTCCAGTCTGGTGCCGCCGACATGTTGACCGGGGACAAGATGCTCGGGGCGCCTACTACGGAGAACGTTAAAAACCTGATCAAAGCCGTCTACCAATGGCGCAATGCGGAAGTCCACGGCAGCGAACACCCCACTGCCCCCCTCCGGCGGCTCGATGGGGCCCCCACCAACGACCTCTCCGCCGTAGCCACGGATCTCGACGCCATGATGCGTCGAGCCCTACTCCGAACGCTTGGAGACGCCATCCAGGGGACCAGAAGTCCCCAGCGTCAACCACTACAGCCATCTGCTGGCTCCCAGACGGGCCGCAGCACCACGTCAAGATTTGGGAGTCGCCACCGCCGACGTCGCAGTTGAAACCAAGGCTTCGGGAAGCTGGCCACGCCTCAACCTTCACCGCCTCTGGGGCAGGTGCACGCTTTCCAACTGTGGTGGTGCCCCATGGGGCCGCGTACAGGGCCGTTCACCTGCGTTCATGGGCGGCTGGCCCTGCGATCGGCTTCCGCCGTCGGTCCCGTCTGAACGGCTGTGAACGGCGCTGAATGAGACGGAAACTGAGACGGAGCAGGGTCGAACCTCCGTCCCGAAGCGGTGTGTAGCGCTCAGCTCCGTCGGCTCCGGCATGTCAGGGCCGGGCACCGCTGGAGGAAGCCATGCGACACGGCATTCCGATCGGCACTGGCGGGGCCTAGCTCGTGAGAGCTTCGGGTCAAGATCCATCGTTGCGCTGGGCGGTTTGCGGACCGTTGATGTACCTGCCCATCCCGAGGTTGGCGGCCAGTCCTAGGGCACCAGGGGCCAACTCTTCCACCCAATCGGGTACGTCGTACCCAGCCTCCTTGCACGCTGTAATGATCTTCTTGCTTCCCCAGCTGACAGCCAAGGAACTGACACCCGCGACTGCCTTAACCACAAGATCGATGTTCACGCAGCCCCCGAGAGATAATCATGTGGTGATTTGTCATATGGGATGTTCCCCGGTATCGGCCTCACTCAGTCAGCGGGCGGTTGCATACCACTGATCGCGCGCCCCCTACGTGCCCTGCACGCCTCCGCCCCTGTCAATGCCAAGACGCGGTACACCAATGAGCTGCAACGACAACCGCCTTAGGAGAGCGGTGGAGATGGCGGGCCGGCGACTTGTAGCTTCGATACCTGGTGAAGGGGTGAGCCATTCGACCGCCAGGTGCCGTCGTTGACCCTGACTGCCCCCTGCATCTGGCACGGTTGTGGCACGAACCTCAGCCGACGAAAGTCAGCCACGACGGAGGGTGCGCCGACCGACCACGCACGCGTGTGCCTCGCCGCACCCCCGCCGGCCTCAGCCACGCTAATGGCTTGCGTGGTGGACGAGCGCTCGCTTGCTGCCTGTTGGCCTGTGCCCTGGGCGAGCGACTCGGCAGCGCTGCAGTGTTCGAACGCGCAGGCTTGTGCACACTGTTG
The DNA here is from genome assembly GCF_001419765.1 of Streptomyces torulosus. Taxonomy (GTDB): domain Bacteria; phylum Actinomycetota; class Actinomycetes; order Streptomycetales; family Streptomycetaceae; genus Streptomyces; species Streptomyces torulosus. Next base: position 11,936 of record NZ_LIRK01000247.1, on the reverse strand, counting down.
CCTGTCCGTGGTCTAGAGATCCTGGATGCCCCACCACTGCAAAGCACTCGCAGGGTAAGCCGTGCCTAGGCGGTCAGAATCACCCATGTTCCGCAGAACTGGGAGCTGAACGTGGCAACTGGAGGAAGCGGCGAGCCTCAGAGGCAAGCCGTAAGACTGAAATGTAGACGAAGACTTGGGCATCACTATTGGTTGCACCCGAAGGGGCGGTTGCTTCCGTTACAAGCCGTTTGCAGCCCTCCGTCCTGCTTGGACGCCAGTACCCTGTGAGGCGAGCCAAATATGGAGGAGGCATTGCCTGTGCCCACTACACTTACAGGACTCCTGCTATTCATCGTGCTACTGCTCCCCGGACTCGCCTATGCGACGATCCGGGACCGGAGGAGCGCCGAGCGTAGACTGTCAGCTTTTAAAGAGACTGGCTCGGTCGTCTTCGCTAGCGTTATCAGCGAACTATTTATCCTTGGTATTTTTGCAATCACGCGAGCTTCATGGCCGGAAAATACGCCAGATGTTGGCCGGCTTATTCGTGAAGGCGCCGACTATGCGCAGGATCACTATGCTTCGCTCAGCCTCTGGGCAATCGGACTCCTTGTGCTGGCCACACTGTTGGCATCCTTCGTAGCTTGGCGAGCACCTAGCGTGCCTCACGAGTCCATTATGTCAGCATGGTGGTTGATCTTTGAAAGATTCCATAGAGATTCAGATCTATATGTTGGATGTGTGCTCGAGGATGGCTCGTTCATTCAGGGCCGTCTGGCGTCATACAACAAGAGTTCGGACGATTCCCCAGATCGAGAAATCGTCTTGGTGGGGCCGCTCCAATATCGTCCAGCTGGAAGCACCGACTCGGTTGAATATCCAGCTGGCGCTGTGTGTCTCTCGGCTCGGAAAATGTTGGCGATGTTTGTTAGCTATCTTGATCCTGATCTGGCGGAGGTGGAGGGGGAGGAGGAGGAACGACAGGCGACTTCGGCGGCGTAACACCGGGCCTCAGACGCTGACCCCCTCTGTGACTGGGCTTTACGTTGCTTTTCTTGGCCGGGCTTGGCGGCTGGTCACCCGATTGGTGAGGGTTTCGATCACCGGGGTTATCGGCGGACGGCATTCTGGTCTCCTTACGAGCCGGATGGGGCTCAATTTTCGACCATTGTTAAGTCAGCAACCTCATCCCCACTGCTCAATAGCATCAACCGCCTTGGATATTACTTGGGTGACGCGATTAATCCCGGTTACATCAAATGGCACATCACGCATAACAAGAAACACCTGATAAGCCCCCTTAGTGCCTGAATGGCGACTAACTCCGGGAATGTTCCCAATGCTTTTATCCAACCGGGCATTGATGGACTGTCGCGCCGCGTGCCCCGTTTTTAGAGATGGCACAGGGAGGGCATGAATGACAGAGCATTCAATTTCCAAAGATGTTACCCCAGAGGTCTTTACGCCCAACTTTGTGACCAGAACTTCCACCTGCCCTGATCGGCTACTCATCCGGCATTTTGCTTCGGTGGCGTGGTACTCGTCTATGTTTGCGTATAGCTGTCCAATGCGGCGACAGAAGTCCTCCTCGTCGATTTTGTCTGTGCCGCTTGCCATCTGTATCACGGACTCCGCCTGTCTGAGGACATCAACGAATTCGATGACCCGCTGAGGGCGCGCGGCCGGGTCTTTTGATGTAGCCGTTGCATAAAGAGTTATAAGTGCCTTCGCGGCTCTATCGTCGATCCAACTATGGAGTTCACGAGTAAGACTCTGAGTATTCTTTGAGAAGTCTTCCCCGCTTGGATCTTTTCCGGTCACAATGAAGAACATCAACTGTGCCAGACTAAAAACATCCACCGTTTCGATTCGAGCAGTTTTTGCGTTCGGTTCGTATAGTTGCTCAGGGGCGGCGTAATTTATTACACCCCCAACACCGATGTTTCCTGTGACTGTCCTGTTGGTCTCATGGTAGGCCAAGTCGAAATCAGTCAGGTGCGGCACAAGTCGACCATCTTCCTGATATTCTCCAATTATGTTTTCCGGTTTGATATCGCGATGTTTAACCTGCTGGGCATGGGCGTGTTGCACTGTTTCGCAAATGTCAATGATCAGTCGTATTACGGATTCAGGATCGCTCTTGTCGATGAACGCCTTGCGCAAGTTGTCGCCCGGTATCGCATCCATCAGGAAGCCAAATGGTGCTTGTGTCATTTCGTGAACGCGTACAATGTGGGGGTGCTGCAATTTACGCATATTATTGTAGCCGTTGGTGAAGCGCTGCACCTTCACTTCGTCATCTAGCTCGTTACCGTGAAATACCTTAAAAGCATAGGATTCCCCATTCTGGCCTTCAATTTCCCATACGTGACCATAGCCACCGTGGCCAAGATGTTTCACTACGCGACCGAAGCGTGTGTTTTCTTCCGGGCTAATATCAGCTAGATTCTTTTGGTGCTCTCGCACTCGCGCAGTCAGGGTTCCCCAGTCTCGATTCCTTCGCAGGTCCGGTAGTGCTCGTTCGGTTTCGTTGAACCAACTAATTATGGATTCCAAAGAGTGGGCGCATTTTTTGGCCCCCTGCTCAAGTCGCACATTCCGCTCAGTGAGTTCAGACAGTGCCAGGTAGTGGTACTGATCCACTAGTTGATGGGCTTTAGAAAGGGTCTCCGTCAGTTCGCTCTTGTCAATCGGAGGACCTTCCCTAGGAGGGAATCCTCTTCCGATGACCACAGTTCCGGCAATGTCCCCCTTGAATACTGGTTTCTGCAATTCTGGCTTGATGGCGCCAGCGAGGTACTCATAGATTCCGAGTAGCGTTATATCGCCATCCCAATTTACCGCCGCACCCAAGAGAGCATCAGTCAAGGCGCTTGTGAATACTCCATGTCCTTCGATTTCTATTGATGGTTCTTCGGGTCTGCATGCAGCCAAGATGCATCGACTTTCGTTGACTGCTGGCACTTCTCGCTCTATGTCCCCTGGTTGGAGAGGCCTGCTGTTCGTCCAACTAAAGGCTGACCCTGAATGGCAGCAATCCAAGATAGCGATTACGTGGGAAAATTTACTGCTTGCGGACTCCATAATTTGGGCGAGATGGCTAAGTGATATACCGGGATCAAAGTTCTGGGCATCATATGTGACCAAATGACCAGCTTGTCCGAGAGCTTCGCCGTGGCCAGCGAAATAGAAGAGGAGCGTCTCGCCTCCCTCGCCTCCATAGGCCGCCTCGGAAAGAGGCTGCAAGACGTTACTGCGCGTTGCCTGTCCGTTGTAGAGCGTCTTGTTGTCGAAATCGTACTGTTCGAGAGACAGGCAGGATGCCACATCTTGCGCGTCGTTTACGCAGCCGTAAAGCGGGTTCTCGGGGTAGGCGTCAATTCCAACTATGATTGCCTTGTTCATCTTCCCTCCCTCGGCGTTGTGCGAGATCACTCGCCGAGGTCTTTACCCCATGTTAAGGCTGCTTGGGCATGTGGCGCATTAGGATCTTGCGAGTGGAAACTGGTCCTGCCGAACTGTTGATGTAGCAGGTCGTCAAAACATATGCAGGGGTTGGGACGAGAGGTTCGGCAATGTCTGTGACCCCTGCGTCTGCAGCAGTGGAGTCAGGGTGATTGCTTGTTGTGAGCGGCACGGGTGCCGGACGGGCTGGAGCGGGGCGGAGACAGGAGCGCAGGCCCGGCCGGGGGCCGGGCCGCGCGCGGGGAGCGGAGCGAGCCGCCTTGAACCAGTAGAGAAAGTTTGAATCACGCAGGGGCTCGGGCCGTGTCCTACTTCGCTTGATGCTTGACGCGTTGACGTCACTTGATGCTTGACGGTTCCGTCCTCGGCTTTGCTGTCCGTGAGGGCTTGCGGAGGGGGTCGAGGCCGGTGTTAGTGGAGCTGAGCGTGGTCGAGCAGCGCTATCACGCGGTCATGGAAGTGGCTGCTGGAGCATCGAAGACAGAGGTTGCGGCCCGGTATGGGGTTTCGCGTCAGTCGGTGCATGCCTGGGTGCGCCGGTATGAGGAGAGCGGTCTGGCGGGGCTGTCGGACCGGTCGCACCGGCCGAGGTCGCATCCGTGGCAGATGCCGGCCGGGGTGGAGGCGGCCGTGTTGGAGCTGCGCAGGCTGCATCCCAGGTGGGGGCAGCGCCGGTTGCGGCATGAACTTGCGCGGCGTGGTGTGGAGCCGGTTCCTTCGGAGGCGTCGGTGTATCGGATCCTGGTGCGGCATCAGCTGATCGTGCCGGTGAAGCGGCGCAGACGCCGGGAGGATTACCGGCGGTGGGAGCGTCCGGGGCCGATGCAGTTGTGGCAGCTGGATGTGATGGGCGGGTTCTGGCTGGCTGACGGGCGTGAGCTGAAGCTGGTGACCGGGGTGGACGACCACTCTCGGTTCTGTGTGATCGCCTCGGTGGTGGAGCGGGCGACCGGGCGGGCGGTGTGCGCGGCCTTCGCGGCGGCGTTGATGGCCTTCGGCTGCCCGGAGGAGGTACTGACCGACAACGGCAAGCAGTTCACCGGCCGGTTCGGGACGCCGGGGCCGTCAACGGAGGTGTTGTTCGACCGGATCTGCCGGCTGAACGGCATCAAGCATCGGCTGACCAAGCCGCGCTCGCCGACGACCACGGGCAAGATCGAGCGGTTCCATCAGTCCCTTCGGCGTGAACTCCTCGACGAACAGGGTCCGTTCCCGGACCTGCATGCAGCGCAGGCCCTCATCGACGGCTGGCGCGAGGAATACAACACCGTGCGTCCGCACCAGTCGCTGGACATGGCCACCCCGGCCAGCCGGTTCCGTCCCGCTGCGGCCGGTGGGCTGGAGCTGCGGCTTCCGGCCCAGCTGACCACCCTGACGGCTGCCGACGGGCTGAGGGGACAGCGGGTCGAGCCGGTCGGGGAGGCGGTGCTGGGCTCGCCGGACGCGGTGGAGGTGGACCGGGTGGTGCCGCCGAGCGGGAATCTGGCGGTGGCCGGTCAGCAGTTCTGGTTCGGTCCGAAGCATGCGGGCCGGCCGGTCACGTTGTGGATGGACAGCACCACTGTCCACGTCTGTCTGGAGGACAAGCGCATCAAGACGGTGCCGTCCCGGTTGAGCACCGCGGATCTGGTGCGGCTGCGGGCGTCGGGGGCCCGGGCGGCTGGTCCCGCTCCGGCTGGACGTGCTCCTGGCAGGCTCGCGGTGCGGGTGCCCGTCGAGGTGGCCCGCACTGTGAACGCCTCCGGGGTGGTGGGCCTGGCCGGGCAGCAGATCACCGTCGGGTCCCCGCTGGCCGGACAGCGCGTGACACTGCGGCTGGACGGGCCATTGCTGCAGGTCATCGCAGACGGTGTGCTGGTGCGGACCCTGCCGTGCCCGATCCCACCCGCACGGCGGGCCTACATCAGTGACGCCCAGCTCAGCCCGCTGCCGCCGAAAACGCCGCAGGATGCGGTGCGGGTCGGGCGGAAGGTGTCCGCCCGCGGGAGCATCCAGGTCTGCGGCCAGCAGGTCCAGGTCGGCATGGTCCACGCCCGCACCGTGGTCACCGTCGAGGTCACCGACACCACCCTGCACGTCTTCGACGACGACGGACACCGTCTGCGGACGGTGCCCCGCACCACCAGCAAGGAGGTGACCCGCTTCAAGGCCTACGGCACGAAGAACCGCACGACAGGCTAGGAACCGGAAAGCATCAACCGACACACATCCGTCAAGCCTCATCTGACGCTAGACACAGGGGCTCGGGCCGTTGTCCTGTCTCGGTTGATGGTTGACGCTTCGGTCCCAGCTGATGGTGGACAGTGGCCTTGATCGGCTTTTCTGTGCCGGGCTGCCCTGTGGTGTAGAACCCTGGCATGGGGAGTGAGCGGCGGGAGCGGATGCGGGCGCTTGGTGCGCGTCTTCGGGAACTTCGGGCAGAGGCTGGGCTGACGGGTGCTGTGCTGGCGCAGCGCGCTGGGGTGGGGCAGCCGACCGTGTCCAAGGTTGAGACCGGCCGCATGGTTCCGAGCGTTGATGTGCTCGACCGCCTCTCGGGCGCTCTTGGCCTCGATGAGTCGACCGCTCGTGAGGTTCGTGAGCTGCTGCACGCCGTGATGGCCGCTCCTGGTGCCGACCAACAGGCAGAGGGCGCAACTCCGGTCGCTGGTAGCACTGTTGATGAAGAGGTGCGGTCCGCGCAGCTGGTGAGGTCGTTCCAGTGCGTTGTGCTGCCGGCCCTGCTTCAGACCGCGGAGTACGCCCGGCACGTCTTCGCGAGTGCGCCGAACTCGACGCCTGGTGCCATCGGTCGGGCGGTGGCTGCTCGCATCGAGCGGCAGAGCGTGTTGTACGAGCCGGGTCGGGAGTCGGTGTTCGTGCTGACCGAGGCCGTGTTGCGTACCTGGCCGGGAACTCCGGCGCTCATGCTCGCCCAGCTCGATCGACTCTTGGCCGTCGAGAGCTTGGACACCGTGCGGCTCGGGGTCATCCCTTGGCGCCGACGGGTGCCGGTGCTGCCTCGCCACGGGTTCACCCTGTGCGACAAGCGGGCCGTGGTCGTCGAGACCTTCGACCGTGAGCGCGTGTCGGCTGATCCCGCCGAACTGGACGCCTATGAGGAGACGTTCGCCCGCTTCGAGGAAGCGGCCATCTTCGGCGACGAGGTGCGGGAGCTGCTGTTGCGGTCGATGGCGGACTTCCGCAGCTTGGGAGACACCCTCACTCGATAGAGGAATAATTCCTCTGAATGCCTAGCTCGGCATCCGGTCATGGGAATACTCTGCCGTTGCGCTGTCTAGCCCCCTAGACGTAGAGTGAGGGATCTCCCATGCGTACCAAGTGGTGCCGCGCCTTTCCCGGCCTGGCCGAGGAGGTGGGTCATGCTCGACGCTTCGTCGCTGCTCTGCTGGAGGAGCGAGGACCGGTCGACGACGCGGTCCTGGTCGTCAGTGAGCTTGCGACCAACGCTGTGCGGCATTCGTTGAGCGGCGCGGCCGGCGGCTGGTTCGTTGTGGTCGTCAGCTTCGGTGACGACAGTGACCTTGTGCGCATCGAGGTAGTCGATGTGGGAGGTGAGCGCGAGCCTCGCCTGTGCGACGTGACGGACCGGGATGAAGGTGGTCGCGGCCTGGCGCTGGTGGCCGCATGCGCCAAGGACTGGGGCATCAAGAGCTGGCCAGACGGGCGGACCGTGTGGGCGGACCTCGTGCGGGAGGGTGCGTGATCGCGCACGCCTCGACGGTCGTCTCTGGTCGCGTCGCGGGCGGTGACGGGTGAGCCCTCGGGGTGTGCCCGGCAGACGGTCGCGGTTCTACGTGGTCGGCGTAAGTACAGGACGCCGTCTCCCGCCCATTCCGTCTAGGGCCCTAGACTCCTGGTTAGTGCTAGGAGGTGAAGTCATGTCGGACGAGTTGCAGCGGATCATGGCGATTGACGATCCGTACCGGCTGTTGCGCGAGGTCACGACCAGGTTGGCTGATGCACAGCAGGAGGTGACCGAACTGGCTCGCCTCCGTCGACGCGTGGTCCAGGACCTGCACGCGCAAGGGCTCTCGTACGCGCAGATCGCCGAGAAGGCGGGCCTGAGCCGCGGGCGCATCCACCAGATCCGGCACACCGGCCCAGCGCCGGAAGGGGCCTTCCTCGGCCGGGGCTCCGTCGTCGTCGCCACCCCTCTGCGGCGTGACGACGAGCACGGGCGGACGGTCGTCGCCATGGACGACGTCAGCTCCGGCAAGCGGCTGGAAGACCTCGCGCGGACATACGGGCTCGAAGTCGCCTCGGAGCATGTCTCGGTCGGTGGAGAGATCGACCTCAATCGAGACGGCCTGGTCGTCGTCTGCGGGCCGCGCATGTCCCAGGAGATGTGGGACACGTACGCGCAAGACCCCGTCCTGCGCTGGGAGCGCGCGGACGACGGGCCCTGGACGGTGGTGGACCGGCACACCGGCACCGTCTACCGGTCGGGCCAGGACAGCGACCCTGCCCGGCCGTACGACGTCGGATACCTCGGCCGGCTGCCGCGCCCGGACGGAAACGGCTCGCTGCTCGCCATCGCCGGCATCCACACTCAGGGCTCTCTCGGCGTCGTGCATCTGCTCGCCAACGACCTGAACACCCTGTGGGGCCAGGTCGGTGACCGCCGGTTCTCCACGCTCGTCGGAGTCGAGTACGACCCGGAGACCAGCGAACCGCAGTCCGCCGAACTGCTCTGCCCCCTCTACCGGCACGACGAAGAAGCGACGGAGGCAGCGGGGTGAGGTTCGCCCTCGCCACACTGCCCGCCGAACCCGACCGCGAGAACGAGGACTTCGCCGCTGCCGCCCCCGGCGCGGCCGTAGTCCTCGACGGTGCCGGTGTGGGCGGGGGCGAGACCGGGTGCACGCACGGCGTCGCCTGGTTCTCCGCAACCCTCGGCGCTCTGCTGCTGCGCAGCATGACCGCGCATCCCGCCCGGCCACTCGCGGACTGCCTCGCCCACTCGATCAGTCTCGTCCGGTCCCTGCACGAGGACAGTTGCGACCTCGCCTATCGGGCCAGTCCCACCAGTACCGTCGTCGCCGCGCGGCTCGGCGAGGACGTTCTTGAGTACCTCGTTCTCGGCGACTCCTCCCTGCTGCTGGCAGACAGGGAAGGCCCTACTACCGTCGTCACCGACCGGCGCCTGGACGAGGTCGGCAAGCGGCTGCGCGGGCCCGTCGACCAACTGCCCACAGGATCGCCGGAACACACAGCCGCGCTCGCCGAGTACAGGGATGCCCTGACCGGCCTCCGTAACCGGCCGGGCGGCTTCTGGATCGCCGGCCCCGATCCGCGGGCGGCCGAGCATGCTCTGACCGGGGCGGTGCCGCTGGACTCGCTGGCATCCGTGACGCTGCTGAGCGACGGCGCCACGCGCCTCGTCGACCGCTTCGAACTCGCCGACTGGAGCGAGGTGTTGTCCGTCCTCGACTCGTCAGGGCCGGATGAGCTGATCCGCCGTGTACGGGAAGCCGAGGCCGGCGACCCAGAGGGCCGACGCTGGCCGCGGGGCAAGGCTCGCGACGACGCGACCGCCCTCCACTGGGCCTTGGACTGACGCACACATCTCACGCAAGCGTGAGGCCGCCGCCCAACCCGTATACCCCCCTAGACAGTTCGAGCGCCGGTCGTTTACCTTAGCTGTACACCCCCCTAGACAGTTCAGGCGGGGCGGCCCTCCTTTGCACTGTCTAGGGGGGTATTCAGTTGGAGTGGTGCTGCTCAGCGAGAGCGCACCAATGACCCTGTGAGGTACAGACAATGCGTGTCATCCCCGTGGACACCTCGGCCGCGACGCTGCTCATCACCAAGCTGCCGGAGGTCAAGGTGAGGGACCGGCAGACCGGTGAGGTTGCCGTGGACCCGGTGACCAACCAGCGGCTCATGACGGTGGAGTTGGTGTTCATCGCGGCTGGTGGTTCGGACATGATCAAGGTGACCGTTCCTGAGCCGGGTATCGGTGACGGGCTGGTCATGGGCGCCCCGGTCATCCTGTCCGGTCTGGTTGCCCGGCCTTGGGAGAGCGAGTTCGGGGGGCGTGCCCGGCACGGCATCGCCTACCGGGCCGACGCGGTCATGGTCAACGCTCCGGCTCCGGTTCAGGGTTGATCGCCGTGACCGAGGGATTCCGGGTTCCGCTGTCGATTCTGCTGCCGGTCTTGCTGGTCCTGGGCGTGCTGTTGGTCGTGCGCCGTCGTATGCCGGTCGTGTTCTGGTGGGTCATCGGCTATCCGGTCGCCGCGCTGCGGGTGCTCGTGTCGTATCGGGACACGATGGACGCGTGTGGTCTGTCGGTCCCGGCTTCGGCCGTCCGTCGGGCCACCGCCCGGATGGTCGGGCGTCAGGCCGCGCCGGTACCGCCTCGGCGGTCGTTCCCGCTGCCGACCGGGTCTGGTCTCGTGATGCGGCTGCGCATGGCGGCGGGGCAGGCTCCCGAGGACTTCATGGCCTCCGCCGACCGGCTGCGGCACGCCTGGGGCGTCCATGCCGTGTACGTCCGCACCACCAAGCCGGGGCGGCTCGAACTGCGGCTGGTCGGCTGGGACGTGCTCGCCGAGGTCAAGCCGGCCCGGCGTCGGCCTGGGTCCGATCCGCTCTGCCTGCCGCTGGCGCTGCGGGAAGACGGTGAGTGGCACGTACGGGACTTCCGCACCGTGCCGCACGAACTGATCCTCGGCGCCACGCAGTCCGGCAAGTCCGTCTACCTGCGCAACCTGCTGTGCGGTCTGGCACGGCAGTCGGTCGTGCTCGTAGGCATCGACTGCAAATGGGGCGTTGAACTCGCCCCGTTCGCACCACGGTTGTCCGCGCTCGCCGACACTCCCGACCGGGCTGACGACCTCCTGGACGTGCTGGTGGACGAGATGGAGGCACGGTTCCGGCTCATCGGGCTCCGTAGTGGTGCGGGCAGCGGGGCCGGTCCAGACGCCGTGCTCACCTCGGACGTGTGGGGGCTGCCGGAATCAGTACGGCCAGTGCCGGTCGTAGTCGTCGTCGACGAAGTGGCGGAGCTGTTCCTCGCCGCGAACCGGGACGACGAGAAGCGACGGGACGCCATGGTCACCAAGCTCATTCGCCTCGCCCAGCTCGGGCGTGCGGCCGGCATCTACCTGGAGGTGTGTGGGCAGCGTTTCGGCTCCGAACTCGGCAAGGGCGCCACCATGCTCCGTGCCCAGCTGACCGGCCGCGTCTGCCACCGGGTCAACGATGAAGCCTCGGCGAACATGGCACTCGCCGACATCTCCCCGGAGGCGGCCCTCGCCGCTACCGCCATTCCGGCCGAACGCCCCGGCGTCGCCGTCGTCGGTGACTCCTCCGGTGGCTGGTCCCGCGTCCGCGCACCACACTTCACTCTCGCCGAAGCGGCGGCCGTCTGCCGTGACACCACCGCCCTGATGCCGGACCTGCCCCGGCTCGACTCCTTCCGGCCCGCCGTCGCCGTGGAGTCCGCCGTCCCGTCCTCTGCCACCGCTGCCGTTCCCACCGCCCAGCCGGTGACCGAGTAGCCCCTTCCTCACCCGGTCGGCGCGACCGTCTCGCGCCACGTCCCTACCCCTCCCATGCCAAAAACCGGAAGGAACCCCGATGACCGCCATGGTCAAGCGCCTGCGGGTCGACGCCGTGATCGTCCAGGCCGTCATCGCCGGTGCCCTGTCCTTCTCCCACCTGCACGACCTCGCCGAAGCGGCTGGACAGGGCGGCTGGAAGGCGTGGGCCTACCCCGTCAGCGTCGACCTGTTGCTGGTCGCCGCCTGGCGCCGGATGCGGCAGGCACAGAGAGCGGGCCTGGGGGCTGGGGGCCCGCGGCTGTGGTTCCTGGTGGCCCTGACCGCCTCCCTCGGCGCCAACGTCGCCACCGCCGGGCTCCTCGACCTCGACCACGTCCCTGCCTGGCTCCGCGTCCTGGTCGCGGGCTGGCCGGCCGTCGCCTTCTTCGGCGGCACACTCCTCGCCCACACACCACACCACCCCCAGGAAGCGCCCGAGGACCCGGCCTCGTCGACGACCGACCCGCACGAGGAATCACGCTCCGCCCCGACTGCCGTCGACATGGCCGACCCGGTCGCGCTCCCCGCCCCCGACCCCACCATCAGCGAACCAACCACCGTCGCCGACCCGGTGACCGACTCCACCCCCGCTCGGGGCCCGGCGGCCGTTCCCGCCGTCGCCCTCCCTCCCGCTCTCGTCGACCGTGTCCGGGCCCTCGCCGACGAACACCGCTTGGCCACCGGCCACCCCGCCGACCCTGACGCCGTACGCGCCCGGCTCGGCCTGCCTCCGTCCATGACCGCGTCCGTAGCCGCTCACCTCTGAGAAAGGGGAGTCCCGCCATGCATCGCCGCTTCCGCAACGTCCGCCGTATCGGCCCCGTGAACGTCGCCTCCTACATCGAACGCGGCAAGCACCGCCACCTGGCCGCCTGCACGGCGCCCCGGTGCGACTTCTCCGCCGAGTACGACTCACGCGCCGCCGCCGAACTCGCCGCC
>NZ_LIRK01000246.1 GCF_001419765.1 Streptomyces torulosus | reverse complement strand
GTCGACGGCGGGCGGGCGGGCGTCAGCCGCTCGTCAGGACGACGAGTCGCCGGGTCGCCCGGGTCATCGCCACGTAGTGGTCCACCGCTCCCTCGATGCCGGTGCCGAAGTCCTGCGGGTCGACGAGGACGACCAGGTCGAACTCGAGGCCCTTCGCCAGCTCGGGGGTCAGGGAGCGGACCCGTGAGGTCGCCCGGAACGAGGGATCGCCGATGACACAGGCGATCCCTTCGCCATGTGCGGCGAGCCACTCGTCGAGGATCGCGTCCCGCCGCTCGACGGACCCGTGGAGGACGGGCACGCCGCCGCCGCGGATGGACGTCGGGACGTTGGCGTCCGGCAGCGCCGCCCGGATGACCGGCTCGGCCTCCGCCATGATCTCCGCCGGTGTCCGGTAGTTGATGCTCAGGGAGGCCAGGGTGACGCGGTCGAGACCCACCCGCTCCAGCCTCTCCCGCCACGACTCCGTGAACCCGTGCCGGGCCTGCGCCCGGTCACCGACGATGGTGAAGCTCCGCGACGGGCAGCGCAGCAGCAGCATCTGCCACTCCGCGTCGGTCAGTTCCTGCGCCTCGTCCACCACGATGTGCGCGAACGGGCCGGCGAGCAGATCCGGGTCGGCGGTGGGCACCTCGGACTCGTCGACCAGGCTCACCCGCGCGTCCGCACCCCGCAACATCACCACCAGGCCCTCCCCGTCGTCCCCGTCGGCGCCGGAGACGGACGCCGCCTCGATCAGGTTGTCGACGACCTGCTCCATGCGGACGCGCTGCGCGGCGAGGACGGCCTTTCGGCGGCGCCTGCGCCGGGCGGTCTCCGGGTCGCCGAGCCGCTGCCGGGCCGCGTCGAGAAGCGGCAGGTCGGACACCGTCCACGCCTGCGGGTCCCCCGCCCGCAGCAGCCTCCGTACGTCGTCGGGCCCGAGCCAGGGCGCGCACCTGCGCAGATAGGCGGGCACCGTCCACAGGTCCGCGACCAGGTCGGCCGCCTCGATCAGCGGCCACGCGTGGTCGAAGGCGGCCAGCAGGTCACGGTCCCGTGCCAGCGCCTTCCTCAGCAGGTCGGGTGAGGTCTCGTCGTCGTGCTTGTCCACCAGGATCGTGAGGAGTTCGCCCCACACCTGCTCGCGGGCCTCGTTGTGCGGGGTGCCGGGCTCAGCCGCCGTGAACGCCTCGGCCCAGTCGTCGGGGCTCACCCACACGTCCGACCAGTGGGTCTCGACCAGCAGCCCCTCGGTGGGCGGCTCCTCGTAGAACCGGACGGCCTCCTCGATGGCCCGCACCATGTCGGCGGACGCCTTCAGCCGGGCCACCTCCGGGTCGGCCTCGGTCCCGGCGTCGGCGCCCTCGGCGACCAGGTCCCGCAGCACGCAGATCTGCACCCCCTCCTCACCGAGGCTCGGCAGGACGTCGGCGACGTACGACAGGTAGGGCCGGTGCGGGCCGACGAAGAGGATGCCGCCGCGGCGGTGGTCGACGCGGGGGTCGGCGTGCAGGAGGTAGGCGGAGCGGTGCAGGGCGACGACCGTCTTGCCGGTGCCGGGACCGCCGTCGACGACGAGGGCGCCCCGGGAGCCCGCGCGGATGACGGCGTCCTGGTCGGCCTGGATGGTGCCGAGGACGTCCCGCATCCGCTCCGACCGGTTGCCGGCGAGACTGGCGATGAACGCGGACTGGTCGTCGAGCGCGGCATGCCCCTCGAACCCGTCCGGGGTGAACACCTCGTCCCAGTAGTCGCTGATCCGGCCGTCCGTCCAGCGGTACCTGCGGCGGCTCGCCAGCCCCATCGGGTGGGCGTGGGTCGCCCCGAAGAACGGCTCCGCCGCGGGGGACCGCCAGTCGACGAGCAGCCGGCGGCCCGTGCTGTCCGTGAGGCCGAGCCGTCCGACGTAGACGGGCTTGGCGCCGTCCGCGCCGACCATGCGGCCGAGGCACAGATCCAGTCCGAAGCGGCGCAGGGTGCGCAGCCGGGCGCTCAGCCGGTGGATCTCCGCGTCCCGGTCCATCGCCTGCCTGCCCGTGCCGCCCGGCGCCCTGCGCTCGGCGGCGAGACGGGCGGACACCTCGGCGATCGTCTGCTCCAGGCACTCCGCGACGGCCGCCAGATGCCGCTCGTCACCGGCGATCAGCGCCGGGTCGGCCTTGGCGGCAAGACGCTCGGGAAGGTCGAACGCGCTGGTGGACAGGGAATTCACGGCGACTGACTCCGATCTGGGGCGGACCCGGGTGTGCGGCACGGGCGTGGGGAGACGGCTCACGCGGACCCGAGCGGCGTGCCCGCGTCGGCCCCGTCGAGCAGCAGCCGCGCGGCCACCGTCGTGCCGTCGGTGCGGACGGTGGCGGCGACCGCCTTGGCCCGCTGGCCGGTCTCGGGGGCCAGGGCCACCTCCAGCGCCGCCGACAGGGACGTGTACGTCGGGACGGGGCCGTCATGGGCCGCGCCGATGCCCAGGTCGGCCACGCGGCCCGCCCAGTACGGCTGGTCCACGACCTGGGGTACGACCACCTGGGGCGCCCCGGAGCGGGTGGCCGTCACGGTGGTGCCCGCACCGCCGTGGTGCACGACGGCGGCCACGCGGGGGAACAGCGCCTGATGGCTGACCTCGCCGACGGCGAAGCAGTCGTCCCGGTCGTCGATCGGGCCGAGCCCGGCCCAGCCGCGTCCGACGAGCACCCGGCGGCCCCGGTCGCGGACCGCCTCGACGGCGACCCGGGCGACGTCCGGCGACCGCACGGCCATGCTGCCGAAGCCCACGTACACCGGGGGCTCGCCCGCCTCCAGCCATGCCGACAGGTCCTCGGGCAGCGGGCGCTCGTCCGGCAGGAACCACGCGCCGGTCTGTACCACGTCGAGATGGGTCAGCCCCTCGACGGGCCCGAGGACCGGGTCCGCCGCCAGCCACGGCCGGTCGGTGAAGACGTGGTCGCGGACGTTGTCCACCGGGGCGAGGCCGATCGCCGCCCGGTGGGTGTTGAGGGCCTCGCCGTACAGGGCGTTCACCCGCTGCGCGTCCAGGTCCCACAGCGCCCGGTTGTCGGTCATGTCCGGCGGGGCCGGCGGGCCGGGCCGGGGCGGCGGGGGGAAGTGCGGCGACGGCATCCCCAGCGGATGGAAGCCCGCGTACACATAGCGCAGGCCGTGCTGCTCGGCGACCGACCGGGCGCCGGCCGGCATCAGCCCGGTCGCCACCAGCGCGTCGCACCCCTCGGCCGCCGCGCCGACCTTCTCGAAGTGCTCGGCGACCAGGGCGGGCGCCAGCCGGAACGCGTCCCCCGCCGTCGGCGGCTTCGCCCCCACCGCCAGCGCACGCACCGACGGACCGAACGGCACATGCGGGACGCCGACCCTGGCCAGCAACTCCGCGAACTCCTCGTCCGGGGGCGCGCATACCACCGACTCGGCACCGAGTTCCCGCAGCCGCACCGCGAGTCCCGCCAGTGGCTCCACGTCCCCGCGCGATCCGTACGACATCAACAGCACACGCATGAAGTGCTCCCCGTTTTCCCGTCGACTACGGCTTCGGCCGGTGATTGTGCGGGACGGAGGGGGCCTTGCCGCAAGGCCCCCCATGCGCTATACGTTGAGAGTGGCAAGGAGTGCGTGACTCCTTGCCTTCGCTGTTTCCGGGGTCCGCGACGGACGGATCCGGCCGATTCACGGGGAGTCCACCTCGACGGCATCGAGCCGCCCTACGGTGACCGCCATGCGCCCGACACCCCCTTCGACGACCCGCCTGCGGACCGTACTGGCCGCCGCCACCGCCGGTCTCGCCGCGGCCACCTGTCTCACCGCCGCCGGACCGGCGAACGCCCAGGCCGCCAGGGCCTGTTCGCCCTCCGTGTCCCTCGCCGGCTACTCCGACGCCCTCGACAAGATGACGTACGGTGACGCCTTCGTCGGCAACTTCTCCGCCCTCGCCACCGACACCGACGGCTCCCTCCTCGCGCTCTCCGACCGCTCCGCCCTCTTCGCCCTCGACGCCCGCACCCTCAGGCCGAGAGCCGTCGTGCCGCTGGCCACCGACACCGGTGCCGCGCTCGACGCCGAGGGCCTCGCCGTCGACCGGGACGGCACGCGGCTGGTCGCCTCGGAGACCGAGCCGTCCGTACGCCGGTACGACCGTACGGGCCGCCCGCTGGGCGGCCTGCCGGTGCCCGACGTGCTGAGGGTCGCCCCCGCCGGGCGGGCCACCGCCAACCAGACCTTCGAGGGGCTCACCCTCCTGCCCGGCGGCCGCACCCTGCTCGCCACCATGGAGGAAGCGCTCGCCGGCGACACCACCGACGTCGTCCGCTTCCAGACCTGGCGGCGGCACGGCGGCGGCCGGGACTTCCGGCTCGGCGCCCAGTACGGCTACCGCGCCGACACCGGACTCGGTGTGGTGGAGGCCGCCGGGCTGCCCGGCGGGCGGCTGCTCGTCCTGGAACGCGGCTTCACCGCGGGCGTCGGCAACACCGTCCGCCTGTACCTCGCCGACACCCGCCGGGCCACCGACACCAGCGGCGTCGCCGTCCTCATCGGCGGCGACGACGGCGTACGGCTCGTCCGCAAGACCCTCCTCGCCGACCTCGTGGACTGCCCGAGCCTCGGCGCCACCGCGAAGCAGCCGCAGCCCAACCCGCTGCTCGACAACATCGAGGGCATGACGGTCACCGGGCGCCACGGCGGCCGCCTGGACGTACTGCTCGTCAGCGACGACAACCAGAACGCCGTCCAGACGACCCGCTTCTACGCGCTGCGGGTCCGCCTGCGCTGAACCGCCCGGCCGTTCCTGCCGCCCGTTCCCGCCGTCCTTTCCTGTCGTCAGTTCCGCCGTCCGTTGCCGGCCGAGGGGCCCCGCCGTACACGTCGGCGGGGTCCCTCGGCCGTCGGGGGAGAGGCCCCGCCGTACACGTCGGCGGGGTCCCTCGGCCGTCGGGGGAGAGGCCGCGTGAACCGTTGCGGCACGCTCGTCCGATGAGGAGGTGTGAGCGACATGAAGCGGGGGAGTCCGGGCGACGCCGAACTGATGCGGGCCGTCGCCGACGGCGACCGTCGCGCCTTCGAGGAGCTGTACCGCCACTACGCGCCGTGGCTCGTGCTGCGGCTGCGCGGGCGGTGCGCCGATCCGGTGCTGGTCGACGACGTGGTCCAGGAGACGTTCCTCGACGTATGGCGGGGAGCGGCCCGCTACCACCGGGAGGGCGACGTGGCGGGCTGGCTGTGGCGGATCGGGTCGCGTCGGCTGGTGGACGCGCTGCGCGGTGACGGCGCCCGCGGCCGGCTGCGGCAGGCGCTGGCCCGGCTGCGCCACCGCGACGAGGCGTCCGCCGAGGAACAGGTACTGGCCCGGGTCCGCCACGGCGACCTGGCGGGCTCGCTCGCCGCGCTCTCGCCGGAACTGCGGGCGGTGCTCCAGGCCACGGTCATCGACGGACTGACGACCCGTGAGGCGGCCGTCCTGCTGGGCATACCGCCCGGCACAGTCAAGACCCGGGCCATGCGCGCCCGGAAGCAACTGCGGGAGGGCCTGGCATGAGCTGGCACACGGACGACGCGGACCTGCGGGAGTACGCCGCCGGAGTGCTGGCGCCACCCCGGCTGTGGTCCGTCGAGACCCATCTCGCCGCCTGCGCCGACTGCCGGACGGCTCTCGGGGCCCATGTCCCGCCCGCCGCGACCGACTTGGGCTGGGCGCGGCTGGACGCCGAACTCGACGCCCCGCGGCCGGGCCCCGTCGAGTCGCTGCTGATCCGGTTCGGGGTCGCCGACCACACCGCGCGGCTGCTCGCGGCGACTCCGCTGCTGCGTGGCTCCTGGCTCGGCGCCGTGGTGCTCACCCTGGCCCTCGCGGTCTGCGTGGCGCTCGCCGCGTCCCCGCTGATGCTGCTGGCCACGGCGCCGCTGCTGCCGCTGGCGGGGGTGGCCGTGTCCTTCGGCCCCGGCCTCGACCCGATGTACGAGACGGCCGTCGTCGCGCCGATGCACACCTTCCGGCTGCTGATGGTGCGGACCGTCGCCGTGCTCGCCACGACGACGGCACTGAGCGCCCTGGCGAGCCTGGCGCTGCCGTCGCTCGGCCTCGCGGCGCTCGGCTGGCTGCTGCCGGCCCTCGCGCTCACCTCGACCGGCGTCGCGCTGACCGCCCGGCTGGGGCCCGTCCTCGCGCCCGCGCTGGTCGGCGGCGCCTGGGCCGCCCTGGTGGCGCTGAGCCGCCTGCTGGCCTCCGGCACACCGCTGCCCTTCACCGCCGAGGGCCAGGGCGGGGCGGCGGCGGTCGCCGTGGTGGCGACCGTGCTGCTGACGGCGGCACGCGACCGCTTCGACAGCGGGGCCCTGCCCGGCCCGTCCTTCCGATCCTCGCGAACCCTTCGATCCGCAGCCAGGAGGCTGTCATGACACGACCCACGGTCTCGGCCGCCGGCCTGACCCTGAGCTACCGCGGCACCAGGGCCGTCGACGAGGTGACGCTGCGCCTCACCGAGGGCGTCACGGGCCTGCTCGGACCGAACGGCGCGGGCAAGACGACGCTGCTGCGGATCCTCGCGACGGCGACCGTGCCGGACAACGGCGCGTTCACGGTGCTCGGCCACGACCCGAGCACCGCCACCGGCCGGCAGGACGCCCGCCGGGTCCTCGGCTACCTGCCGCAGAACCCCGGCTTCCACCCGGACTTCACCGCGTTCGAGTTCGTCGACTACGTGGCCATCCTCAAGGACCTGACGGACCGGCGGTCCCGGCACGCCGAGGCCCGCCGGGTCCTCGACGCGGTCGGGCTCGCGGACGTGCGCGGAAAGAGGATCCGGAAACTCTCCGGTGGGATGAAGCAGCGCGTGGCGCTGGCCGCCGCCCTGGTCGGCGACCCCGGCTTCCTCGTCCTGGACGAACCCACGGTCGGCCTGGACCCGGAGCAGCGGATGCGGTTCAGGGAGCTGATCGCGGAGGCCGGCGAGGGCCGCACGGTCCTGCTGTCCACCCACCAGACGGAGGACGTGGCGATGCTGTGCCACCGGGTGGTGGTCATGGACAAGGGGCGGGTGCGGTTCGACGGCACCCCGGCCGAGCTGACGGCGGTGGCCGACGGCCGGGTGTGGCGCAGCACGGAGCGGCAGCCGGGCGCCCGGGCCGGCTGGCGCACCGGCACCGGCGAGTTCCGCAACGTCGGGGACCCGCCGGAGGGTGCCCGGCTGGTCGAGCCGACGCTGGAGGACGGCTATCTGCTGGCCCTCGGCGGCGACCCGGTGGCGGAGGTGGCGGTATGACGGCCCTGACCCGGACCCCGGTCACCGCGCCCGCGCCGCCGTCGGCCCGGGACGGCCTGCGGGCGGTGCTCGCGCTGGCCCGGGTGGAGGCGCGGCGTCTGCTGCTGCACCCCCTGGTGCTGGTCTCGCTGGCGGGGTACCTGGCGCTGCTGCTGTGGCCGGGCGGCGAGCCCGAGGACGCCTACCCGGTCCTCCAGGACGTCGACCGCGAGACCCAGTTCGGCCAGCTGCTGCTGGGGCTCGCGGTGATGATCGCCGCGAACCTGGGGGTGCTGCGCTCCCACCGGCGGGGCACCGACGGCTCCTTCGCGGTGCTGGTGGTGCAGCCGTGGCGGCGGACCTGCGCGCATGTCCTGTCGGTGCTGCCGACGGTGCTCGTCGGGGCGCTGATCGTGGCCGGGCAGTTCACCGCCGAGGCGCTGAAGCCCGGTGCGGTCGGCCACGGCTCGGTGTTCGAACTGGTAACCGGGCCACTGTTGATCCTGCTGCTCGCCGTCCTGGGCGTCCTGCTGGGCCGGCTGATCCGGTCGTCGTTCGTGGCCCCGCTCGCCGCGGTCGCCGTCATCGCCGCCGCGTTCGTCTTCGTGGCCGACTCCAGCAGCCCCGCCTGGCTGCGCGGCCTCGCGCCCGTCCTCTTCGACGAGGGCGCCCGGCCGCTGCCGTCCGGCCTGCTGGGGCGGCCCGCAGGCTGGCACGCCCTGTACCTGCTGGCGCTCGCGGTACTGGCGGCGGCGGGCGCGGTCCGGGCGAGCGGCGGCCGGACGAGGGCCGTACGGGCCACCGCGCTCACGGCGCTCGGCGCGGTCGTGGCCGCCGTCGTGCTCCAGGGCACGGCCCCGTCGGACGCGGTGCGCGAGGCACGCGAGGTGGCGACCCGCGACCCGGCCGAGGTGCAGGACTGCGTACGGCGCGGGCCGACGACGTACTGCGCCTTCCCCGAGTTCACGCCCTGGGTCGATGAGTGGGCCCGGGTCACGGACCGGGTGCGGTCGCTGGCCGGCGGTCCCGGCGCGGAACAGGCGCTGACCGTACGGCAGAAGGTCAACGCCCTCGACGGCCCCTCGGGCACCGGGGAACCGTCGCCCGCCGCGCCCGGCGAGGTCACGGCGAGCACCGCCTGGGGCGGGGAACGCGAACTGGAGTTCGCGGCGAGCGTCGCCCGGGGGCTGGTCGTCGGGCACGAGCGCTACGCGGGGGTGTTCTGCGACGCGCGGGGCGTGCTGACGGTGTGGCTGGCGATCCGGGCGACCCGCGACGGCGAGGCCCTGTTCGAGAAGACCGGCGAGGGATACAACAGCCCCGGCGTGATCCAGGCGCCGGTCACCGCGGTCGCCCTGCGGGACCGCGAACTCACCGTCGTCGAGCGGCTGCTCGCCCTGCCGCGGGAGCGGGTGGGACGCGCGGTGCGGGCGCACTGGGCGGAGCTGTCCGCCGCCGGTACGACCACCGACCGCGCGGCAACCCTGCTGGGCGTCACCGCCCCGGCCGAGACGGCCGCCGACCGGGAGTGGATGTGCGCGTGAGACGGCGGGCGGCGGTGGTGGCGGCCCTGACACGGCCCACGGTGCGGTCCCTGCCGTGGAGGCTGCTCGCGGGCGGCTGGTCGCTGGGGGTGGTCGTCGCCGCCGTACCGGCCCTGTTCTCGCTGGACCTCCCGGCGGCTGTTCTGGCCAATGTGGTGCGGGCGGCGGCCCTGTGCGGGGCGGTCGGCACGGCGTTCGTGCTGGACGACCCGGCCCGGCACACCACCGGGGCCGTTCCCGTGCCGCGCCCGCTGCGGCAGGCGTTGCGGGTGGCGGTGGTCGGGCTCGCGGGCGCGGTCTGGTGGGCGGCGGTCCTCGGCGTCGTACGGGCGGGGGCCGACGCCGAGTCCTGGGCCGCGCTGCCCGCCGGTGCTCTCACGGTCGAGGCCGGGGCGCTGTCCGGGCTGGCGCTGGCGCTCGCCGGGGCGGCGGTCCGGTTCAGCGCGGTCCGGTTGCCCGGTCCGGCGGTCGCCGCCGCGCTGCCGGCGCTCCCGGTCGCGGCGGCCGTGTTCCTCCCGTACGAGCACGCGCTGTTCGTGCCCCCCGGCGACCCCCGCTGGGCGGACGCCCACACGCTGTGGGCCGGGATCCTGGCGGCGACGCTCGCCGTGTGGGCGGGGTGCGGCCCGGAACCGCGCCGCCGGGTGCGCGCAGTGCCGGGGCGCGGCGGTGGCGTGCCGCAGCGGGGCGGCGGCCGCTGACCTCGGAACGGGAAACCTCGGGGCCCGCCGGTGGGCCTCAGGACGGGCGGTCGCAGTCGCAGGCGCTCGCCGCGGCGTCGTCCAGGAGGCCGCTCTTCGCGGTCAGATAGGCCAGCTGGGCACGGCTGTTGCTGCCCAGCAGGTCACCGACCTTCTTCAGATGGCTGGCGACGGTCCGGGTGCTGATGCCGAGCCGGCTCGCGATGGCAGCGTCGGTGTAGCCGTCGACCATGAGCCGCAGCACATGCAGCCGGGTCTCGTCGGTGAGCAGCGCGGGGCGCTGCTGGTCGTGCTCGTAGACGACCGGCTTCGCCCGCTCCCAGGCGTACTCGAAGGCCGAGACCAGGAAGTGCACCACGCCGGGGTCGGTGACCTTCAGGGCGTGGGTGCCGTGGTCCTTGCCCATGTCGGGGATGAACGCGACGGCACGGTCACAGATGATCATCCGGTCGAAGACCTCGTCGACCGTCCGCACCTCGACGCCCAACTCGGTGACCTGCTTGATGTAGTCGAGCGTCGGACCGTGGGCCCGGATGGTGTGCTGGTACAGCGTGCGCTGCTTCACGCCCTTGCGGTGCGCCGTGAGCGTCCGGGGCAGCGCCTTCACGAGGACCTCCTCGGGGCGCCGGCCGCCCGGGTGCGCGGTGAGCAACTCGTGCCGGGTGGCCTCGATCGCCTCGTCCAGCGCGGCGGTGATCACCGGTGCGGGGGTGAGCCGTTGGGAGGACTCGGTCTCGTCGCGGCGGGCGGTGCGGTACACGCTCTCGGCCTGCGACATCGACGCCCGTACGGAGGCGAGGGCCTGCCGCTGCTCCAGGATCAGCCGCTCCAACGGGTGGGCCAGCGCCGCCGTCGCCACCGAGGGCGGTACGGGAACCAGTGCCTCGGCGTCGTCCACCGCGGCCGCCACGAGACCGAACTCCCTTACGCAATCGGGTGCTTGGGCGACCGGAGCCCTCCCCTCCAGCAGCGCGGTGCGGTAGAACTCGAGTCCCGCGCCGCACACTTCCGCCGGTGTCTCGGCGCCCCCGCGTCTGTCCGTATCACCGCACATGCATGGTCCCCCTTCAGGTTTCTGCAGTGCACGATCATGACCCCTGCAATCACTTTCGGCAACCGGGCTTCCCCAGGCATGCTCTTCGTGTGGACACCGGCGGGGAGCCGGAAGTCCGGGAATTCTTCAGGGGGATACAAGAAATGACGTACCTGCGCAGACTCGCCGGCGCGCTCGCCATTGTCGCCGCCGCGGCGCTGACTCTTTCCGCCGCCTCCGGGACGGCCGACCGCACGGCGGTCGCCGAGGCCCGGGTGGCCGACGCGCCGGCCGACCCGGGCTGGCCGTAAGCCCCGGCGAACCGACGCCGATCCGGGGGATCGGCTGATTCTTCCCACGTAAAGCCCGTGCAAAGGGTGTGTGCCCCTGTGGTCCGGGGGCCGTCCCCGGCCGGTCGGGGACGGCCCCCGGCGGGCGCCCGCGGCGCCCTGTCACGGCACGGGGCGGGCGTGGGGTTCTGACACGGACCGCTGACGGGGGACCGTCCGGCCGGATTGCTGTCCCGTGAATTCCGTATGCCAAGACCCGGTAATACGCGTACGCCGACCCCGGGTGATCCGGCATGCCGGTTTCACATGGAACAAATGAAGGAGTTCGACGAATGACCACCGCAATCGCCGCACCGAAGTGCCTCGTGTGCGACACCGAATTCGAGGTCCAGGAGGACTGGGAAAAGGGTGAGATCACCGAGTGCACCGCCTGCGGGCAGGAGCACGAGGTCGTGGAGAAGGCCGCGACCGGCGTACGGCTCGACCTCGCGCCCGAGGTCGAGGAGGACTGGGGCGAGTGACGACCCCCGACGAGGTCCTGCTCTCGGTGACGATGCTGCGGCCCGAGGAGAAGCTCCTCCTCGGCGCCCTGCGGGCCGAGGGGCTCGCCGCGCGGCCGTTGCTGATGGAGGACGTGGCGGCCGTCGTGGCGGGCCGCGACGGCTCGCCCGCGCTCGCCGTGATCCGCAACCTGTCCCACCGGGACGCCGTCAATGTGTCCCGGCGGCTGGAGTACGCCGGGGTGACCACCCTCAACCGGTCGTCCGTCATCGAGGCGTGCAACGACAAGGGACTCCAGTCGCTGCTGTTCGCACGCCACGGCATTCCGCATCCGGTGACCCGGCACGCCTTCAGCTATGACCAAGTCCGCGCCGCCGTCTCCGAGTTGGGGATGCCGGCCGTCGTCAAACCCGTCAGCGGGTCATGGGGGCGGGGCGTCACGAAGATGGCCAACGCGGAGTGTGTGGAGGCGTGGGCCGGGGGCCGGGAGTCCGCCGACGCGACGGGGAAGCTGTTCCCCGTCGTGGTGCAGTCCTACATCGACAAGCCGGGACACGACCTGCGGGTCGTCGTGGTCGGCCGGACTCCGGTGGTCGCGATCCAGCGGGTGTCGGACGACTGGCGCACCAACACGCACCTGGGGGCGGAGGTCCGGCGGGTCGAGGTGACCGCCGAGATCGACAAGCTGTGCGGCCAGGTGGTGGACGCGCTGGGGCCCGGGTTCTACGGGGTGGACCTCGTGGAGGACCGGAGCACCGGGGAGCTGCTCGTCCTGGAGGTCAACGCGAACCCCGAGTTCGCGAAGTCCTCGCAACGGCATGGGGTGGATGTGGCGGGGCTGTACGCGGCGTATGTCGCGGAGCGGGTGTCCGTGGGCGTCGTCTAGGCCCCGGCCGCCCCCTCGGCTCCGCTTGGGCGCCCAGTAGCTCGGGGGCGGGGGTGCGTGGGCGACTGCGGGTCCGTCGTGGTTCCTCGCGTAGTTCCCCGCGCCCCTGGACGGCCCTGCGGGCCGGTCCGGCGCGTCCGGGTGCGCCCGCGTGTTCGCCGCGGCCCGCCACGGGCCCCCGAGCGCCCCTCCCGCGCCCGTCTCCCCGAGCCGTCCACCGTCGGCCGCTCCCGGGTGCCGGCTCCGCTCGGTGGCCGGATCGCGGATGCCCACCCTTTCGGCGGCCGGTTCCCAAGTGCCCGCCTGTTGGGCGGCC
>NZ_LIRK01000245.1 GCF_001419765.1 Streptomyces torulosus | reverse complement strand
GGCCGAAAGCCCAAGGCCAGCCGAAAGCCCAAGGCCAGCGGAAAGCCCAAGGTCAAAGCCCACAGGCCCCGAGCCTCAAGGCCCCAGCCGAAGCCCAAGCCCAAAGGCCCAAGCCCAAAGGCCGCCCGCCCGAAGCCCAAGCCCGAAGCCCAAGCCCCAGGCACCCGAGCCCCAGGCCCCGCGAGCACAGAGTCCCGATAGGCAGAGAGAGTCAGACCAGTCATGAGCCGTTCCGCACACCCCGCCGGGCCCCGTCACGCCGATGTGCTGCCGGAGGGGCATTACAGCGCCCCGCCCGCCGATCTGAACACGCTCGATCCGAAGGTGTGGGCGCAGACCGTCGACCGCGGGGACGACGGAGTCGTCCGCGTCGGCGGGGTCGACGTGAAGGCGCTTGCCGAGGAGTTCGGCACGCCCGCCTACTTCCTCGACGAGACCGACTTCCGCGCCCGCGCCCGCGCCTGGCGCACCGCGTTCGGGCAGGACGCCGACGTGTTCTACGCCGGCAAGGCGTTCCTGTCGCGCGCGGTGGTGCGCTGGCTGCACGAGGAGGGGCTCAACCTCGACGTCTGCTCCGGCGGCGAGCTCGCCACCGCCCTGTCCGCCGGCATGCCCGCCGACCGCATCGCCTTCCATGGCAACAACAAGTCCACGGAGGAGATCCACCGGGCCGTCGAGGCCGGCGTCGGCCGTATCGTCCTCGACTCCTTCCAGGAGATCGTGCGGGTCGCGCACGTCGCCCAGGAGCTCGGCAAGCGGCAGCGCGTGCAGATCCGGGTCACCGTCGGCGTCGAGGCGCACACCCATGAGTTCATCGCCACCGCGCACGAGGACCAGAAGTTCGGCATCCCGCTCGCCGGGGGGCAGGCCGCCGAGGCCGTACGGCGGGCGCTGAAGCTCGACGGGCTGGAGCTCATCGGGATCCACTCGCACATCGGGTCCCAGATCTTCGACACCTCCGGCTTCGAGGTCGCCGCCCACCGCGTCGTCGGGCTGCTCAAGGACATCCGCGACGAGCACGGCGTCGAGCTGCCCGAGATCGACCTCGGCGGCGGTCTCGGCATCGCCTACACCAGCGCCGACGACCCCCGTGAGCCGCACGAGATCGCCAAGGCGCTCACCGAGATCGTCACGCGGGAGTGCGAGGGCGCCCGGCTGCGTACGCCGCGGATCTCCGTCGAGCCGGGGCGGGCCATCGTCGGGCCGACCGCCTTCACCCTCTACGAGGTCGGCACCATCAAGCCGCTGGACGGGCTGCGGACCTACGTCTCGGTCGACGGGGGCATGTCGGACAACATCCGGACCGCGCTGTACGACGCCGAGTACAGCGTCGCGCTGGTGTCCCGCACGTCCGACGCCGAGCCGATGCTCGCGCGGGTGGTCGGCAAGCACTGCGAGAGCGGTGACATCGTGGTGAAGGACGCGTTCCTGCCGGCTGACCTGGCACCGGGTGACCTGATCGCCGTGCCGGCGACCGGAGCGTACTGCCGTTCCATGGCGAGCAACTACAACCACGTGCTGCGCCCGCCCGTCGTCGCGGTCAAGGACGGGGAGGCCCGGGTGATCGTCCGGCGGGAGACCGAGGAGGACCTGCTGCGTCTCGATGTCGGGTGACGGAAGAGGATCTGCCCCGTCTCGATGTCGGGTGACGGGGGAGGACCTGCTGCGTCTCGACGTCGGTGACGCGAGTCCGGCCGTCCGCGGCGGGGCGGATAATGAATGCCGGGAATTGCGGGCCGAAAGATCTCCGTCCTACGGCCCCGCGAAAATGAAATAGATGTCTCACGATCCGGACGAGGGATAGAAACTCCCGTCCGGTGAGTGAGACTGGTTCCACCGTATTCGGTATGAGGAAACGAGGTCGGATGATGCGTACGCGTCCACTGAAGGTGGCGCTGCTGGGCTGTGGGGTTGTCGGCTCAGAGGTGGCGCGCATCATGACGACGCACGCCGACGACCTCGCCGCCCGGATCGGGGCCCCCGTCGAACTCGCGGGTGTGGCCGTACGCCGGCCCTCCAAGGTCCGTGAGGGCATCGACCCGGCCCTCGTCACCACCGACGCCACCGCCCTCGTCAAACGCGGGGACATCGACGTCGTCGTCGAGGTCATCGGCGGTATCGAGCCCGCCCGCTCCCTCATCACCACCGCGATCGAGCACGGCGCCTCCGTGGTCTCCGCCAACAAGGCGCTCCTCGCCCAGGACGGCGCCGCCCTGCACGCGGTCGCCGAGGAGGCGGGCAAGGACCTCTACTACGAGGCCGCCGTCGCCGGCGCCATTCCGCTGATCCGCCCGCTGCGCGAGTCACTCGCCGGGGACAAGATCAACCGGGTGATGGGCATCGTCAACGGCACCACCAATTTCATCCTCGACAAGATGGATTCCACGGGCGCCGGTTATCAGGAGGCCCTGGACGAGGCCACCGCGCTCGGGTACGCCGAGGCCGACCCGACCGCCGACGTCGAGGGTTTCGACGCCGCCGCCAAGGCCGCGATCCTCGCCGGGATCGCCTTCCACTCGCGGGTACGGCTCGACGACGTCTACCGCGAGGGCATGACCGAGGTCACCGCCGCCGACTTCGCCTCCGCCAAGAACATGGGCTGCACCATCAAGCTGCTCGCCATCTGCGAGCGGGCCGTGGACGGTGGCTCCGTCACGGCGCGCGTGCACCCCGCGATGATCCCGCTGACCCACCCGCTGGCCTCCGTACGCGGCGCGTACAACGCCGTGTTCGTGGAGTCGGACGCCGCGGGCCAGCTGATGTTCTACGGCCCCGGAGCGGGCGGTTCGCCCACGGCCTCCGCCGTCCTCGGCGACCTCGTGGCCGTCTGTCGCAACCGGCTCGCGGGCGCCATCGGGCCCGGCGAGTCCGCGTACGCCGCCCTGCGGGTCTCGCCCATGGGCGAGGTCGTCACGCGCTACCACATCAGCCTCGATGTGGCGGACAAACCAGGTGTTCTCGCCCAGGTGGCGACCGTGTTCGCCGAGCACGGGGTGTCGATCGATACCGTTCGCCAGCAGGGCAACAACGGCGAGGCCTCCCTCGTCGTCGTCACCCACCGCGCGTCCGACGCCTCCCTCAACGGGACCGTCGAGGCGCTGCGCAACCTCGACACCGTGCGGGGTGTCGCCAGCATCATGCGGGTTGAAGGAGAGTAACCAGCAATGACCCACCAGTGGCGCGGAATCATCGAGGAGTACCGGGACCGGCTGCCCGTCTCCGACAGCACGCCGGTCGTGACGCTCCGCGAGGGCGGCACGCCCCTCGTCCCCGCGCAGGTGCTCTCCGAGCGCACGGGCTGCGAGGTCCACCTCAAGGTGGAGGGAGCCAACCCCACCGGGTCCTTCAAGGACCGCGGTATGACGATGGCCATCACCCGGGCGAAGGAGGAGGGCGCGAAGGCCGTCATCTGTGCCTCGACGGGCAACACGTCCGCCTCCGCGGCCGCCTACGCCGTCCGCGCGGGCATGGTCTCCGCCGTGCTGGTGCCCCAGGGCAAGATCGCGCTCGGCAAGATGGGCCAGGCCCTGGTGCACGGCGCGAAGATCCTCCAGGTCGACGGCAACTTCGACGACTGCCTCACCCTCGCGCGTGAACTGAGCGACAACTACCCCGTGGCGCTGGTGAATTCCGTCAACCCGGTGCGTATCGAGGGCCAGAAGACCGCCGCCTTCGAGATCGTGGACATGCTCGGCGACGCCCCCGACATCCACGTCCTGCCGGTGGGCAACGCGGGCAACATCACGGCCTACTGGAAGGGCTACAAGGAGTACGCCGCCGACGGCATCGCCGCGCGGACGCCCCGTATGTGGGGCTTCCAGGCCTCCGGCTCCGCGCCGATCGTGCGCGGCGAGGTCGTCAAGGACCCCTCGACCATCGCCACCGCGATCCGCATCGGCAACCCCGCGTCCTGGCAGTACGCCCTCGCCGCGAAGGACGAGTCCGGCGGTGCCATCGACGAGGTGACGGACCGTGAGATCCTGCGCGCCTACCGGCTGTTGGCCGCGCAGGAGGGTGTCTTCGTGGAGCCCGCCTCCGCCGCGTCCGTGGCCGGTCTGCTCAAGGCCGCCGAGAACGGCAAGGTCGACCCGGGCCAGACCATCGTCTGCACGGTCACCGGCAACGGCCTGAAGGACCCCGACTGGGCCGTCGCGGGCGCCCCGCAGCCCGTCACCGTCCCCGTCGACGCGGCGACGGCGGCCGAGCGCCTCGGCCTCGCCTAGTGCTGCGACCGGAAAGGTTCACCGGCTTGCAAACCTTTCCGGTCACAGCACCAGCCGCTCGGGCAACGGTTCGAAACGGCCAGTGAGCCGCGCGTAGACGCCGTTTCCCGGGGGATAACCCTGACAGGACCCGACAGGGGGTGCACAGGGGGCTTACGACACGCATCGTGCGCCTCCTGTGCGCCCTATGTCGCCACAGAACCCACCTTCGATAGGCTGTACCGAACCCGCCCGCTGCATATGCCCCGCAAGGGTGCGGCGCCGCGCCGTCCTCAGACGGCCGCCGGGTTCCCGCGTACGTCATCGAATGTCATTCGACAATCGTCAATCACGCAGTTCAAGGAGAGTCATCGAGCGATGGCCGGTCCAGCGTTCCGCGCCGCCGCCGTACGGGTGCGCGTCCCCGCCACCAGCGCCAACCTCGGCCCGGGCTTCGACGCCCTCGGTCTGTCGCTGGGGCTCTACGACGACGTGGTCGTCCGGGTGGCCGACTCCGGCCTGCACGTCGACATCGCGGGGGAGGGCAGCGAGACGCTCCCGCGCGACGAGCGGCATCTGCTCGTCCGCTCCCTGCGCACCGCCTTCGACCTGCTGGGCGGCCAGCCGCGGGGCCTGGAGATCGTCTGCGCCAACCGCATTCCGCACGGCCGCGGACTCGGCTCCTCCTCCGCCGCCATCTGCGCCGGCATCGTCGCCGCCCGCGCCGTGACCATAGGCGGGGAGAACCGGCTCGACGACGCCGCCCTGCTCGAACTCGCCACCGAGATCGAGGGACACCCCGACAATGTCGCGGCCTGCCTCCTCGGTGGCTTCACGCTCTCCTGGATGGAGGGCGGCTCCGCGCGGGCCATCAGGATGGATCCCGCCGATTCCATCGTTCCGGTGGTTTTCGTCCCCGGAAAGCCCGTGCTCACCGAGACGGCGCGCGGACTGCTCCCGCGCACCGTCCCGCACGTCGACGCCGCCACCAACGCCGGCCGTGCCGCCCTGCTCGTGGAGGCCCTGACCAGGCGTCCCGAGCTGCTGCTGCCCGCCACGGAGGACCGGCTGCACCAGGAGTACCGGGCGCCCGCCATGCCGGAGAGCGCGGCCCTGGTCGAGCGACTGCGGGCCGACGGCGTCCCGGCGGTCATCTCCGGCGCCGGACCCACGGTCCTGGCCCTGGCCGACGAGGCCAGCGCCGACAAGGTGGCCCACCTCGCGGGCGCGGAATGGGCCGCCAACCGGCTGGATCTCGACGCCCGAGGGGCGTGCGTCCTGCCGCTCACCACCACCGTCGCCGAGAACGGCGCCGACAGCGGCGACGCATAGGGGCGTACGGTTGCCGGATTTCGAGAGGGGGAATGTTTGTTGGATCCGGTAGTGTTAACCTCAAGTCTGCACCTGCCCCAGCCATGGCATGGTGCTTATCGTCCCCGTCCGGGACAACCATTCTTCCGGGAGTCTCCCAAGCCGCACTGTGCTTCGTACGTCAAGCTGTACGCCGTACGCAGGCACTGAGCGGTCTGCCGAGCAGGCTCCGGAACCGGCGTGACCGAGCCGCGTGACACAGACACCGAGTGCCACGGCCCCGTAAGCGCCGAATCACCAGCAAATTTTCCTCCGCCGCTTTGGCGGACCACCGCCCCGGCACGGTCCACCCGAACAGGGCCGAAGCCGGACAGCACAACCGGTCGCCGAGCCAGAAGGCCGACGTCCGCTCCAGGGAAGGACCCTTCGTGAGCGACACCACCGATCTGATGGGCGCACGTGTCGAGGAGACCGCTGCCGCGCCCGCCACGGACGCCGCGCCTGCCAGCGGTGCCGGCTCCAGGCGGCGCCGCGGCACCGGCCTCGAGGGCATGGTGCTGGCCGAGCTGCAGCAGGTCGCATCAGGCCTCGGCATCAGGGGCACCGCGCGGATGCGCAAGAGCCAGCTGATCGAGGTCATCAAGGAGGCGCAGGCGGGAGGGGGTGCCGCGGCTCCCAAGGCCGAGGCCGCCACCGAGACCAAGCCCAAGCGCCGGACCACCTCGAAGGCACGCACGGGCGAGGACGCCGCCCCGGCCGAGAAGGCCGCCAAGAAGGCCGAGGCGCCCGCCGAGAAGGTCGACAAGACCGAGAAGGCCGTCGCCCAGCAGCAGATCGAGATCCCCGGTCAGCCGGCCGGCGGGGACGAGGCGCCCACCGAGCGCCGCCGTCGCCGGGCCACCGCCGACGCGGGCAGCCCCGAGACGGTCACCGCCGAGGCGAAGGCCGAGCCCAAGGCCGAGACGCCGGCCCAGCCGCAGGCCGAGGCCAAGGGCGACGCCGCCGACGCCGACGGCCGCCAGGGCCGCCGTGACCGCCGTGAGCGTGGCCGCGACCGTGACCGCGGCGACCGCCGGGGCAAGGGCGACGAGCAGCAGGGCGGCGGTCAGCAGCAGCGCGACCGCGGCCAGCAGCAGGGCCAGCAGCAGAGCGGTGGCCGCCAGGACCGCCAGCGCGACAACGGTCCGCAGGACGACGACGACTTCGAGGGCGGCCGCCGTGGCCGTCGCGGCCGCTACCGCGACCGTCGTGGCCGTCGTGGCCGTGACGACATGGGCGCGGCCGAGCCGCAGCTCGCCGAGGACGACGTCCTGATCCCCGTCGCGGGCATCCTGGACATCCTCGACAACTACGCGTTCATCCGCACCTCCGGCTACCTGCCGGGCCCGAACGACGTGTACGTCTCCCTCGCCCAGGTCCGCAAGAACGGCCTGCGCAAGGGCGACCACATCACCGGTGCGGTCCGTCAGCCCAAGGAGGGCGAGCGCCGCGAGAAGTTCAACGCGCTGGTCCGCCTGGACTCCGTCAACGGCATGGCGCCCGAACACGGCCGTGGCCGCCCGGAGTTCAACAAGCTGACCCCGCTCTACCCGCAGGACCGCCTCCGTCTGGAGACGGACCCGGGCGTGCTCACCACCCGCATCATCGACCTCGTGTCGCCGATCGGTAAGGGCCAGCGCGGTCTGATCGTGGCCCCGCCGAAGACCGGCAAGACCATGATCATGCAGGCGATCGCCAACGCGATCACGCACAACAACCCCGAGTGCCACCTGATGGTCGTCCTCGTCGACGAGCGTCCGGAAGAGGTCACCGACATGCAGCGGTCGGTGAAGGGCGAGGTCATCTCCTCGACCTTCGACCGTCCGGCCGAGGACCACACCACGGTCGCCGAGCTCGCCATCGAGCGTGCCAAGCGCCTGGTGGAGCTGGGTCACGACGTCGTCGTGCTGCTCGACTCGATCACGCGTCTGGGCCGTGCGTACAACCTGGCCGCGCCGGCCTCCGGCCGCATCCTGTCCGGTGGTGTCGACTCGACCGCCCTGTACCCGCCGAAGCGCTTCTTCGGTGCGGCCCGCAACATCGAGGACGGCGGCTCGCTGACCATCCTCGCCACCGCCCTGGTGGACACCGGGTCCCGCATGGACGAGGTGATCTTCGAGGAGTTCAAGGGCACCGGCAACATGGAGCTCAAGCTCGACCGGAAGCTCGCCGACAAGCGCATCTTCCCCGCGGTGGACGTGGACGCGTCCGGTACCCGCAAGGAAGAGATCCTGCTCGGCAACGAGGAGCTGGCGGTCGTCTGGAAGCTGCGCCGGGTGCTGCACGCGCTGGACCAGCAGCAGGCCATCGAGCTGCTGCTGGACAAGATGAAGCAGACGAAGTCGAACGTCGAGTTCCTGATGCAGATTCAGAAGACGACGCCGACGCCGGGCAACGGCGACTAGCCCGACCGGTAGTCCACGACAGAGCAGAACCGGGGCCACCCTCCTTCGTGAGGGTGGCCCCGGTTTTTGTATGGGACACGTGTACGATCACGGTTCTTCTTCTGTCTTGTTTTGATTCTTTAGCTTTCAGGGGGGACTTGAGTGGTCAGATCTATGTCCGGAGCTGTCGCCACCGCGATAGCCGGGGCGCTGCTCCTGTCATCTGCCGGTGCGGCCAACGGAGCCGGCTCGTCGGGGAGCGACGAGCTGGACGTGCGGATCGCCAACGCGATGGCGGCGGACGACACCGTCGGTGAGACGGCGGCGAAGCCGTCGACGACGACGAACGAGTCGTCGTCGAGCACCGACGCGGACGGCCTGAAGCCGGACGCCAAGATCATCGGTGGTTCCGAGACCACCATCGGCGCTGCGCCCTGGATGGCGCAGCTCTGGTACTACGACGAGACCACGGGCCTCGGCTTCTTCTGCGGCGGCTCGGTCGTCTCGCCGACGAAGATCCTCACCGCGGCCCACTGCGTCGACAAGAACCACTACGACTGGGCCAAGTGGGGTTCCGTCGTCACCGGTACGGACCAGCTGCCCACGGCCGTCTACGACAGCGACGACAACCTGGTGGGCATGGACTACCACGGCGGCGAGCCCACGAAGGTGTCCCGCCAGTGGAACCACTCCTCCTACAACGAGGACACGATCAACAACGACGTCGCCGTCCTCACGCTGGCCAAGCCGGTCACCGCCACGCCGATCAGGATGACGACGTCGACCGACACGTCCTCGTACGCGGCGGGCACCAGCGCGAAGGTCTACGGCTGGGGTCGTACCAGCTCCACCAGCGACGACATCTCGGAGAAGCTGAAGACGGCGACGCTGCCCGTGGTCAGTGACACGACCTGCGGGAACACCTGGGACCCCTACTTCGTCAAGGGCAACATGTTCTGCGCGGGCAAGCCCGCCGGCGGCACCGACGCCACCACCACCGCGAGCTGCAACGGCGACTCCGGCGGCCCGCTCGTCGTGGGCGGCAAGGTCATCGGCGTCGTCTCGTGGGGCGTCGTGGACTGTGTGGAGAAGGGCGCGTACCCGGTCTTCACGAAGGTCAGCAAGTACGTCGGCGCCACCTACCCGCGCATCGACGACACCGACATCAGCCGGGACGGCAAGGCCGACGTCTTCCTGCGCAACAAGGAGACCGGCTCGGGCTACGTCCGCGCCTCCACGGGCTCCGCGCTCGCCGACCGCAAGGCGCTGACCGCCGAGGGCAGCTGGCAGGGCTACAACCTCGTCCAGCAGACCGACCTGAACCGCGACGGCTACCAGGACTACGTCCTGCGCCGCGCCTCCGACGGTGACGTCTTCTGGCGGCGGCGCACGGCGTCGTCGAGCACCTGGACGACCACGCAGATCTTCGACAACTGGGCGACCCGCACCCGGATCGTCACCCCCGGCGACGTCACCGGCGACGCCCTGCCCGACCTGCTCTCGGTCGACTCGGCGGGCGCCCTGTGGATCTACCCGGGCAAGGGCAACGGCACCTTCGGGACCCGCGTCCAGGTGAGCACGGGCTGGAACTCCTACAACGCGGTGCTCGGGCACGGCGACTTCACCGGTGACGGCAAGGCCGACCTGATCGCGCGCACCAAGACCGGCTCGAACATCTACCTGTTCAAGGGCACCGGCAAGGCCGGCACGGGCGCCTTCGCCACCAAGATCAAGGTCCGCTCCGACTGGAGCTCGTACAACACGCTCATCACTCCCGGTGACGTGAGCGGCGACGGCCGAGCGGACCTGCTGGCCCGCACCAGCGGCGGCACGCTGTACCTCTACAAGGGCACCTCGAAGGCCACGAGCGAGATCTTCGGCACACGGGTCTCGGTCGGAACCAGCTACGCCCAGTACGACCTGCTCGGCTGAAACACCAGGTGAGCCCGGTCCCACCGGGCTCATCCGGCACACCCGGTGCCCATCGCTCTTTGCGCGATGGGCACCGTTCGTTGTGCAACCCTTTCCCGAATTACTCCGTCTGACCGAACGGAGTGACCATGAGCGGTACGGCCACATCCGACCCAAGCAGGCCTGGGCCTGAGCGCAGGGGGTAACCGACCGGGAAAGAGGACCGAGGAGCGCATGTCCGCCGAGAGCACACTGGATCCCGCCACACAGGACGCGTCCGGCACCGCCGGCCGTCACCGCGCGCCCAAGGGCCGCCGCCGCAAACCGCGCGACGGGCACAGCAGGGCGGCGCTCGCCGTCGTCTGGACCGCCGCGGGCGTCCTGGTGCTGGGCGGCACCGGAGTCGGCTACCTGTACTTCAAGCTCAACGGCAACATCAAGAGCGTCGACATCAACCAGGCCCTCGGCACCGACCGGCCCCTCGACGTCGACAACGGCTCGCAGGACATCCTCGTCCTCGGCTCCGACACCCGCTCCGGCAGCAACAAGAAGCTGGGCGGCGGCGTCGACGACGGCAGCGCCCGCTCCGACACCGCGATGATCGTGCACGTCTACGAGGGCCACAAGAAGGCCAGCGTGGTCTCCATACCCAGGGACACCCTGGTGGAGCGGCCCGAGTGCACCGACACGCACGGCAAGACGTACCCGGCGGCGCGGCTGGCGATGTTCAACTCGGCATACTCCACCGGTGGCGCCGCGTGCGCGGTGAAGACCGTGGAGTCCATGACCGGCATCCGCATGGACCACTACATCGAGGTCGACTTCGCGGGCTTCGAGAAGCTCATCAACGTCCTCGACGGGGTCGACATCACCACGACCAAGGACATCAAGGACCCCGACAGCCATCTGAACCTCAAGGCCGGCGAGCACACCCTCACCGGCAAGCAGGCCCTCGGGCTGGTCCGCACCCGGCACGGCGTCGGCGACGGCTCCGACCTCGGCCGCATCCAGCTCCAGCAGGCGTTCATCAAGGCGCTCCTGGAGCAGGTCAAGGAGGTCGGCATCTTCAGCAACCCGAAGAAGCTCTACGACCTCGCCGACACCGCCACGGACGCCGTCACCACCGACTCCGACCTCGACGACGTCAAGGACCTGGCCTCCTTCGCGGGCGGTCTCAAGGGCATCAGCGCCAAGAACATGACCATGGTCACCATGCCGGTCCAGTACGACCCCGCCGACCCCAACCGCGTCCTGGTCGACGAGGCGAAGTCGAAGCGGGTGTGGGCCGCCCTCAAGGCCGACAAGCCCATTCCGAAGTCGGCGACGAAGGGCACGGCGACGGGAACGGCCGGGGACGTCGTCACCGCCGGGAACTGAAGGGGCGCGGGGAACGGCGCGAGCGGTCCCACGGCCCCGCAGCCGCCCACGGCGATCACGAGGCACCCCCTCGGGCGCACCCTCGCACACAGCAGGCCCCCCGGGAATACATGGCGGCACCCCCTGGTTTTGGGAGATGCGGCCAGTCCTGGCAGACTGGTACGTCGGCTCCGGTTCACGCTCTCGCATCCCGCGGCAGCGACCCGGCGCCCTCCCGAAACTAGGAGACACCTTGAAGCGCGACATCCACCCCCAGTACGTCGAGACGCAGGTCAGCTGCACCTGTGGCGCGTCGTTCACCACCCGTAGCACGATCGAGAGCGGCACCATCCGTGCCGAGGTCTGCTCCGAGTGCCACCCGTTCTACACGGGCAAGCAGAAGATCCTCGACACCGGTGGCCGCGTGGCCCGCTTCGAGGCCCGCTTCGGCAAGGCTGCCGCTGCCAAGAAGTAGCGAGCCCACAGCGCCGGTCCTAGGTGCCCCCCCGTCCGGGGGCGTCCGGGGACCGGCGCTTTGCGGTGCAGCCCACTTATCACGTCGTACAGGGAGCCGGAGATGTTCGAGGCGGTCCAGGAACTGGTCGGGGAACACGCCGACCTGGAGAAGAAGCTCGCCGACCCGTCGGTCCACGCCGACCAGGCCAACGCGCGCAAGCTGAACAAGCGGTACGCGGAGCTGACCCCGATCGTCGGCACGTACCGCTCCTGGAGGCAGACCGGTGACGACATCGAGACGGCCCGCGAGTTCGCCGCGGACGACCCGGATTTCGCCGCCGAGGTCAAGGAGCTGGAGAAGCAGCGCGAGGAGCTGACGGAGAAGCTGCGCCTTCTGCTCGTCCCGCGCGACCCCAGCGACGACAAGGACGTCATCCTGGAGATCAAGGCTGGCGCCGGCGGCGACGAGTCCGCCCTGTTCGCCGGTGACCTCCTGCGCATGTACCTGCGGTACGCCGAGCGCGTCGGCTGGAAGACCGAGATCATCGACGCCACCGAGTCCGAGCTGGGCGGCTACAAGGACGTCCAGGTCGCCGTGAAGACCAAGGGCGGCCAGGGCGCCACCGAGCCCGGCCAGGGCGTCTGGGCCCGACTGAAGTACGAGGGCGGTGTGCACCGCGTCCAGCGCGTCCCCGCCACCGAGTCCCAGGGCCGC
Organism: Streptomyces torulosus; assembly: GCF_001419765.1. GTDB lineage: Bacteria > Actinomycetota > Actinomycetes > Streptomycetales > Streptomycetaceae > Streptomyces > Streptomyces torulosus. The sequence continues at coordinate 19,548 of NZ_LIRK01000245.1, read as the reverse complement.
ATCCACACCTCCGCCGCCGGTGTCCTCGTGACCCCGGAGGCCGAGGAGATCGACGTCGAGATCAACCCGAACGACCTCCGCATCGACGTCTACCGGTCCTCCGGGCCCGGCGGGCAGTCCGTCAACACCACCGACTCCGCCGTGCGCATCACGCACATCCCCACCGGAGTCGTCGCCTCCTGCCAGAACGAGAAGAGCCAGCTGCAGAACAAGGAGCAGGCGATGCGTATCCTGCGCTCCAGGCTGCTCGCCGCGGCGCAGGAGGAGGCGGAGAAGGAGGCCGCCGACGCCCGCCGCAGCCAGGTCCGCACCGTCGACCGCTCCGAGAAGATCCGTACGTACAACTTCCCGGAGAACCGCATCTCGGACCACCGCGTCGGCTTCAAGGCGTACAACCTGGACCAGGTCCTGGACGGCGACCTCGACGCGGTGATCCAGGCATGCGTCGACGCGGACTCGGCAGCGAAGCTGGCAGCCGCGTAGGCCCGTACGAGTACGACGAGCACGACCGGAGGACTTGCGTGCAGCATCATCTTGGGGGGCGACCCCCAAACCCCCGCGGCGTGCTGCTCGCGGAAGTGGCCCAGGCCACCCAGCGCCTGGCCGACGCCGGCGTGCCCTCGCCGCGCAACGACGCGGAGGAACTCGCCGCGTTCGTGCACGGCGTGAAGCGGGGCGAGCTGCACACCGTCAAGGACTCCGACTTCGACGCCCGGTACTGGGAGGTCATCGCCCGGCGCGAGCAGCGTGAGCCGCTCCAGCACATCACCGGACGCGCGTACTTCCGCTACCTCGAACTGCAGGTGGGGCCAGGGGTGTTCGTGCCCCGCCCGGAGACCGAGTCCGTCGTCGGGTGGGCCATAGACGCCGTCCGCGCGATGGACGTCGTCGAGCCCTGCATCGTCGACCTGTGCACCGGCTCCGGCGCCATCGCGCTCGCCCTCGCCCAGGAGGTGCCGCGCTCCCGCGTGCACGCCGTGGAGCTGTCCGAGGACGCCCTCGTGTGGACCCGCAAGAACGTGGCGGGCTCCCGGGTCGACCTGCGCCAGGGCAACGCCCTCGACGCCTTCCGCGACCTCGACGGCCAGGTCGACCTGGTCATCTCCAACCCGCCGTACATCCCGCTCACGGAGTGGGAGTACGTGGCACCGGAGGCCCGCGACTACGATCCCGAACTCGCCCTGTTCTCAGGGGAGGACGGCCTGGATCTGATCCGCGGCCTCGAACGCACCGCGCACCGGCTGCTGCGCCCCGGCGGTGTCGTCGTCGTCGAGCACGCCGACACCCAGGGCGGCCAGGTGCCGTGGATCTTCACCGAGGAACGGGGCTGGGCCGACGCGGCCGACCACCCGGACCTCAACAACCGGCCGCGGTTCGCGACCGCACGCAAGGCGCTGCCCTGATGAGCACGCCCCCCACCACCCCCCAGCAGTACGTGTACGAGGAGGCCCGCTAGATGGCACGGCGATACGACACCAACGACGCGACCGACCGCGCCACCGGTCTGCGCGAGGCCGCGTCCGCCGTCCGCCGGGGCGAGCTCGTGGTGCTGCCCACGGACACCGTCTACGGCATCGGCGCCGACGCCTTCACCTCGGAGGCCGTCGCCGACCTGCTGGAGGCCAAGGGCCGGGGCCGCAGCATGCCCACCCCCGTCCTCATCGGCTCCCCGAACACCCTGCACGGCCTCGTCACCGACTTCTCCGAGATGGCCTGGGAACTCGTCGACGCCTTCTGGCCGGGCGCGCTCACCCTTGTCGCCAAGCACCAGCCGTCGCTCCAGTGGGACCTCGGCGACACCCGCGGCACGGTCGCCGTCCGGATGCCGCTGCACCCCGTCGCCATCGAGCTGCTCACCGAGGTCGGCCCCATGGCCGTCTCCTCGGCGAACCTGACCGGCCACCCGGCGCCGGAGAACTGCGACGCCGCCGAGGCAATGCTGGGCGACTCCGTCTCCGTCTACCTCGACGGCGGCCCCACCCCCGGGAACGTGCCGTCGTCCATCGTCGACGTCACGGGCAAGGTGCCGGTGCTGCTGCGTGCGGGCGCCCTGTCGGCGGAGGAGCTGCGCAAGGTCGTACCCGACCTCGAGGTGGCGAATTGACGGCCCCTGACGCGGGGCGTGGCATATGGGACGGGGAAGAGACGCGGACCTTCACGGGTCTGCCGCGTGACACCTTCCGCATCCTCCACGTCAGCACCGGCAACGTGTGCCGCTCGCCGATCACCGAGCGGCTGACCCGCCATGCCCTGGCGGACCGGCTCGGGGACCCGCTGGGCGGCGGACTGATCGTCGAGAGCGCCGGGACCTGGGGACACGAGGGCGCGCCCATGGAGGCCAACGCGGAGGCCGTCCTCGCCGACTTCGGCGCGGACGCCTCCGGCTTCACCGGGCGGGAACTGCTGGACGAGCACGTGATCATGGCCGACCTCGTGCTGACCGCCACCCGCGACCACCGGGCCCAGGTCATCTCGATGGGCCACTCGGCGGGCCTGCGCACCTTCACCCTGAAGGAGTTCACCCGCCTCGTCCGGGCGATCGACCCGGCCACCCTGCCGCCGCTGGAGGAGGGCATGGTCGTACGAGCCCGGGCGCTGGTGCGTGCCGCCGCCGCTCTACGCGGGTGGCTCCTCGCCCCGACGGCCGACGCGGACGAGGTCCACGACCCGTACGGCGCCCCGCTGCCGTTCTTCCGTTCGGTGGGCGACGAGATACACCAGGCGCTGGATCCGGTGGTGACCGCGCTGACGGGGGTGCCCGCCCGGGCGTAAGGACGGGACGACACCGGGCGTCCCCGGACACACGGGCCTACATTGGTCGTACGTCACCGTCGACGCCCGGAGCCCACCATGTCGGTCACCCCTGTCCTAGAGGCCGATGTCCTGCGACGGCAGGACCCCGAACTGGCCGACATCCTCCTCGGCGAGCTCGATCGGCAGGCGACGACCCTCCAGCTCGTCGCCGCCGAGAACTTCACCTCGCCCGCGGTGCTCGCGGCCCTCGGGTCGTCGCTGGCCAACAAGTACGCGGAGGGCTATCCGGGCACCCGCTACCACGGCGGCTGCGAGATGGTCGACGTCGCCGAGCGGCTCGCCGTGGAGCGGGCCAAGGCGCTGTTCGGCGCCGAACACGCCAACGTCCAGGCCCACTCGGGCTCCTCGGCCGTCCTGGCCGCCTACGCGGCCCTGCTGCGCCCCGGTGACACCGTGCTGGCGATGGGCCTGCACTTCGGCGGCCACCTCACCCACGGGTCGCCGGCGAACTTCTCCGGCCGCTGGTTCGACTTCGTCGGGTACGGCGTCGAGGCCGAGTCGGGCCTCATCGACCGCGAACAGGTGCGCACCCTCGCCCGTACGCGCCGCCCCAAGGCCATCGTGTGCGGCTCGATCTCCTACCCCCGCCATCTCGACTACGCGTTCTTCCGCGAGGTCGCCGACGAGGTCGGGGCCTTCCTGATCGCCGACGCCGCCCACCCCATCGGGCTGGTGGCCGGGGGAGCGGCGCCCAATCCGGTGCCGTACGCGGACATCGTCTGCGCCACCACGCACAAGGTGCTGCGGGGGCCGCGCGGCGGGATGCTGCTGTGCGGGAGCGAGCTGGCCGAGCGGGTGGACCGGGCGGTGTTCCCCTTCACCCAGGGCGGGGCGCAGATGCACTCCATCGCCGCGAAGGCCGTCGCGTTCGGGGAGGCGGCAACACCGGCGTTCACCGGGTACGCCCATCAGGTGGTCGCCAACGCCCGCGTCCTGGCCGAGGCGCTCGCACGGGAGGGCCTCGTCGTCGTCACCGGCGGCACGGACACCCATCTCCTCGCCGTCGATCCCGCGCCGCTCGGGGTCGACGGCCGCACCGCCCGCGGTCGGCTCGCGGCGGCCGGGATCGTGCTGGACTGCTGTGCGCTGCCGCACGGCGACGCCCGTGGCCTGCGGCTCGGCACGGCGGCGCTGACCACGCAGGGCATGGGCGAGGCGGAGATGACGCACCTCGCCGGGCTCTTCGCGAGGGCGCTCAGGGACGGCGGCGACGGCAGGCGGACGCGTGAAGAAGTACGGGACCTGGCCGGAAGATTTCCGCCGTATCCGCGCTGAGGTGGGGTAGACGCACCACTGCACACAGCATCACGTGCAACCATCGTCGCTACCCGGATGTCCCCAACCATATGCGTGCATCGCTAGGGTGTGGGGCTGAGATGGCCAGCGAGACCTGTGGGGAAGCCCGTGCGTGAATACCTCCTGACGCTCTGTATCACGGCCGCGGTGACGTACCTGCTGACAGGGCCGGTGCGGAAGTTCGCGATCGTGGCCGGAGCCATGCCGGAGATCCGTGCGCGCGACGTCCACCGTGAGCCGACGCCCCGCCTCGGCGGCATCGCGATGTTCTTCGGGCTGTGCGCCGGTCTGCTGGTCGCCGACCACCTGACCAACCTCAGCGAGGTCTTCGCCGACTCCAACGAACCGCGCGCGCTGCTGTCCGGGGCCGCGCTGATCTGGCTGATCGGCGTGCTGGACGACAAGTTCGAGATCGACGCGCTGATCAAGCTCGGCGGGCAGATGATCGCCGCGGGCGTGATGGTCATGCAGGGTCTGACGATCCTGTGGCTGCCCGTGCCCGGCGTCGGCATCGTCGCGCTGACCCAGTGGCAGGGCACCCTGCTGACGGTCGCCCTCGTCGTCATCACGATCAACGCGGTGAACTTCGTCGACGGGCTCGACGGTCTCGCGGCCGGCATGGTGTGCATCGCCTCGGCGGCGTTCTTCATGTACGCCTACCGCCTCTGGTACAGCTACGGCATCGAGGCCGCGGCCCCCGCCACCCTCTTCGCGGCCGTCCTGATGGGCATGTGCCTGGGCTTCCTGCCGCACAACATGCATCCGGCGCGGATCTTCATGGGCGACTCCGGCTCGATGCTGATCGGTCTGGTGCTGGCCGCCGGTGCGATCTCCGTCACCGGGCAGGTCGACCCGGACGCGATGCAGCTGTTCGGCTCGGAACGCGACACCGTGTTCCAGATGGTGCCGGTCTACATCCCGCTGCTGATGCCGCTGACCATCATCGCGATCCCGGCGGCCGACCTGATCCTCGCCATCGTGCGGCGCACCTGGCGCGGTCAGTCGCCGTTCGCCGCCGACCGGGGCCATCTGCACCACCGGCTGCTGGAGATCGGCCACTCCCACAGCCGGGCCGTGCTGATCATGTACTTCTGGTCCGCGGTCATCGCCTTCGGCGCCCTCGCCTACACCGTGAACTCGGCGTCCATGTGGATCGTCCTCGGCATCGCCGCCCTCAGCGGCGTCGGCCTCTTCCTCCTGCTGCTGCCCCGCTTCACGCCCCGCGCCCCCCGCTGGGCCGAGTCCTTCGTCCCGCCCCGCTACCGCCGCCGTCGCGCCGTCGCGCAGACCACCGCGGAACCCGCCGCGGCGCTCACGGACTGGACGCCGTCGCTCAACGGGGCGACGGCGATCGGCGGCCGGACCAAGGACGAGGAACCGAGCCCGGCGGGCGCGCGGCGGTGACGTCGTCCTCGGCGTGCATGGCCCTCAAGGGCAGGGACCTCAAGTACAGGTCACCTAAGGACAATTGAGCACGCTCCAGCCCCCTGGAAGGTCTTGGCCGACAGCGCGGGGGCTGTCCGCCGGAGACATGGCCGTGCGGGTCCGACGCCCCCGTGACCGACCATTCATGGGGGACGCATGCGCAAGTCCATCGCCACCACGCTCGTCGTCATGGCGCTCGGTGGTTCGCTCGGCCTGACGGCGACGCAGGCCTCGGCCGCTCCTGCCACCAAGGTCCTGCCCTTCAACTTCAACACCAATGAGGCGCAGAAGGTCGAGGACGACGCCAAGTTCAAGACGACGGCGGCCGGCAAGGTCCAGTTCACGATCACGAAGAAGACCTACGACCACGGCATCGGCATCCGCCTCATCACCTGCGGCAAGGACTGGAAGTCGCTGACGGGCTGGAAGGAATTCAAGAAGAAGAAGGGCGACTACTACACCTTCGACAAGAGCCTGAAGAAGAACCAGTGCTTCAGGATCCAGGCGGGTCGCAGCTGGGCCGGCTACATCGACGGCAAGCTCAAGGGCAAGATCAAGAAGGCCTGACCCGACACTCGCCGGAGTGACTCCAGCGGCCGGGGGCCGTGTGCGCAAGCCGCACACGGCCCCCGGCCGCTCTGCCGTTCTGCCGTTCGGCCGCGAGGCTCAAGGGCGGGACGTCGCGCTGACGCCAAGGTAAGAATCTGACTAAGCCTTTGCCGATGGCATGCAAGAACCTGGGAGGGCAAACCGCCCTTATACCAGACAAGTCGGCCCTGATTTTGCACAGACGGGCACGTTCACTCTCATGTGTGACGTCGTGCACACCATTCAGGTAAAGACCTCATCAAATAGTTTGTGATACGGTTCACGAGAACCCCGGATGGAGCCGAAGGACCGCAGTGCGACGGTCCAGCGGCGTGAGAATTCCGCTCGCCCCCGGGGACTACGCTCGTCCATGACGACACCTGCCCCCTTAGTAAGCGGAGTTGCCGCCATGCCGTCCAATGACGCCCGGATCCTCCTTCAGGCCGCCGTGCCCACGGCTGCCGCCGGCGCGATCGCCGCAGTCATCAGCGGTGTGGTCGTCGGGGGCAAGGGGGCGGTCGGCGCCATTGTCGCCGCGGTGATCACGATCCTCTTCATGGGAATCGGGCTCTACGTTCTGCAGCGCACTGCCAAATCGCTTCCTCATCTGTTCCAGGCGATGGGCCTGATGCTCTACGCGGCACAAATTCTGCTGCTGTTCATCTTCCTGGCCGCGTTCAAGAACACCACGCTCTTCCACCCTCGCGCCTTCGCGTTCACGCTCGTCGCCACCACCCTCGTGTGGATCGGCGCACAGACGCGCGCCCACATGAAGGCCAAGGTCCTCTACGTCGAACCCGATTCCTCCACGGGCAACAAGCCCGAAAAATCGGGGCACTCGTCGTGAGGGGTAGGGGCGGGATAAGTGACCGCAGGAGATCCTGCTATCGTCCGGTGCCAACTGCGGCATCGCGGGCGCGGGCGATCGAGCTGACGCCTGCCCTAGTGCGAGGCTCGATGCCCCACAGCCGCCCCCACATCCGTAACACCAGTCCAGTGCCGACCCGCGGCTGCGCGCCGCGCCGACACAACGAGGTTGCCGTACCCATGCGCCACGCTGAAGGAGCCCGCGGTGAGTGCTGATCCGACGCAGGTGCTCGCCTTCGAGACCGACTGCCACATTTTCGACGGCTGTGGCTTCGCCGATGTCGCTCCGGGCCTGCACTCGTTCCTCTTCGAGCCCCTCTTGGGCCACCAGGACGACGCCGTCTACTTCAACAAGACGATGCTGCTGGCGCTGCTCGGCTCGATCATCATCGTGGGCTTCTTCTGGGCCGCCTTCGCCAAGCCGAAGGTCGTCCCGGGCAAGCTCCAGATGGTGGCCGAAGCGGGTTACGACTTCGTGCGACGCGGCGTCGTCTACGAGACGCTCGGAAAGAAGGAAGGCGAGAAGTACGTTCCGCTCATCGTCTCCCTCTTCTTCTTCGTCTGGATCATGAACGTCTGGTCGATCATCCCGATCGCCCAGTTCCCGGTCACCGCGATCATCTCGTATCCCGCCGTCCTGGCCGGGATCGTCTACATCCTGTGGGTCTCGCTGACCTTCAAGCGGCACGGCTTCGTCGGTGCCTTCAAGAACTTCACCGGCTACGACAAGTCGCTGGGCGGAGTGCTCCCGCTGTCGATGACCATCGAGCTCTTCTCGAACCTCATCGTCCGGCCCTTCACCCACGCCGTTCGACTGTTCGCGAACATGTTCGCCGGCCACACGCTGCTGCTGCTGTTCACGATCGCCACCTGGTACATGCTCAACGGCATCGGCATCGCCTACTCCGCCGTGTCCTTCACGATGGTCCTCGTGATGACCGCCTTCGAGCTCTTCATCCAGGCCGTTCAGGCGTACGTCTTCGTACTGCTGACCTGCAGCTTCATCCAGGGCGCTCTCGCCGAGCACCACTGAGAGCCCCGACCCACCACCAGACATCCGGTGGCCAACCCCCACCGGTCATTGAAAGAGAAGGAAGAACCGGCATGTCCGCTCTCCAGACCCTCGCCGAGACTCAGATCATGGGCAACCTTGGCTCCATCGGTTACGGCCTGGCGGCCATCGGCCCGGGCGTCGGCGTCGGCATCATCTTCGGTAACGGCACCCAGGCCCTCGCCCGCCAGCCCGAGGCGGCCGGCCTGATCCGCGCCAACCAGATCCTCGGCTTCGCCTTCTGTGAGGCGCTCGCCCTGATCGGTCTGGTCATGCCGTTCGTCTACCCGACCTCCTGACCAGGTTCGTCGGACCGCCCCTTTAGACGGAAGGCACTGATATGAGCCTGGTTAACCTGGCGGCTGGTGGGGAGGCCGAAAACCCCCTCATCCCGCCGATCCCCGAGCTCGTCATCGGCCTGATCGCCTTCGTCATCGTCTTCGGCTTCCTCGCCAAGAAGCTCCTCCCGAACATCAACAAGGTTCTGGAAGAGCGCCGCGAGGCCATCGAGGGCGGTATCGAGAAGGCTGAGGCCGCGCAGACCGAGGCCCAGAGCGTGCTCGAGCAGTACAAGGCTCAGCTCGCCGAGGCCCGGCACGAGGCCGCGCGACTGCGCCAGGAGGCGCAGGAGCAGGGCGCCGCGCTCATCGCCGAGATGCGCGCCGAGGGCCAGCGGCAGCGTGAGGAGATCGTCGCCGCCGGTCACGCCCAGATCGAGGCCGACCGCAAGGCCGCCGCTTCCGCGCTGCGCCAGGACGTCGGCAAGCTCGCCACCGACCTGGCCGGCAAGCTCGTCGGTGAGTCCCTCGAGGACCACGCCCGGCAGAGCCGCGTCATCGACCGCTTCCTCGACGACCTCGAGGAGAAGGCCGAGGCGACGCGATGAACGGAGCGAGCCGCGAGGCCCTGGCAGCCGCACGTGAGCGTCTCGACGCGCTGACGGACTCCACGTCCGTGGACGCGGCCGCGCTCGCCGACGAGCTGGCCGCCGTCACCGCGCTGCTCGACCGCGAGGTGTCGCTGCGTCGGGTCCTCACCGACCCGGCGCAGGCCGGCGAGGCCAAGGCCGAACTGGCCGGGCGCATCCTCGGCGGCCAGGTCAGCGGGACCACCGCCGACCTGGTTGCGGGTCTGGTGCGTTCCCGGTGGTCGCAGTCGCGCGACCTGGTGGACGCGCTGGAGGAGCTGGCCGCCCTGGCCGACCTCACCGCCGCGCAGACGTCGGGCACGCTCGACGACGTCGAGGACGAGCTGTTCCGGTTCGGCCGGATCGTCGCCTCGAACACCGGGCTGCGGTCCGCGCTGACCGACCGCGCCGCGGGCGCGTCGGCCAAGGGCGAACTGCTCCGCAGCCTGCTCGGCGGCCGTGCCAAGGCCACCACCGAGCGTCTGGTGACGCGCCTTGTGACCGCGCCGCGGGGACGTAGCCTGGAGGCGGGACTCGAGTCCCTGTCCAAGCTCGCCGCCGAGCGCCGCAACCGCATGGTCGCCGTCGTCACCTCGGCGGTCCCGCTGAGCGACACCCAGAAGCAGCGCCTCGGCGCCGCCCTGGCGAAGCTCTACGGCCGCCCGATGCACCTCAACCTCGACGTGGACCCCGGCGTCCTCGGCGGGATCCGGGTGCAGGTCGGCGACGAGATCATCAACGGTTCGATCGCGGACCGACTCGAGGACGCCGGCCGCCGTCTGGCGAGCTGAGCAACTTCATACGCAGTACGTACCTACGGCCCGGTTGGGCCGTGCAGAGGATTCCTGGGGGTCGCCCCCAGACCCCCAAGTTGAAACTTCGGGCCCAACAAGGAGAGCAGGGAACCCAGATGGCGGAGCTCACGATCCGGCCGGAGGAGATCCGGGACGCGCTGGAGAACTTCGTCCAGTCGTACAAGCCGGACGCGGCCTCGCGCGAGGAGGTCGGTACGGTCACCCTTGCCGGCGACGGCATCGCGAAGGTCGAGGGTCTTCCCTCGGCCATGGCCAACGAACTGCTGAAGTTCGAGGACGGCACCCTCGGCCTGGCGCTGAACCTGGAAGAGCGCGAGATCGGCGCCATCGTCCTCGGTGAGTTCAGCGGCATCGAGGAGGGTCAGCCGGTCACCCGTACCGGCGAGGTCCTGTCGGTCGCCGTGGGCGAGGGCTACCTCGGCCGCGTCGTCGACCCGCTCGGCAACCCGATCGACGGCCTCGGCGAGATCGAGACCAGCGGTCGTCGCGCCCTCGAGCTGCAGGCCCCGGGCGTCATGGCCCGTAAGTCGGTGCACGAGCCGATGGAGACCGGCTACAAGGCCGTCGACGCGATGACCCCGATCGGCCGTGGCCAGCGTCAGCTGATCATCGGTGACCGCCAGACCGGCAAGACCGCCCTGGCCGTCGACACGATCATCAACCAGCGCGACAACTGGCGCTCCGGCGACCCGAAGAAGCAGGTCCGCTGCGTCTACGTCGCCATCGGCCAGAAGGGCTCGACCATCGCGTCGGTCCGCCGCGCGCTGGAGGAGAACGGCGCGCTGGAGTACACGACCATCGTCGCCGCCCCGGCGTCCGACCCGGCCGGCTTCAAGTACCTGGCGCCGTACACCGGTTCGGCCATCGGCCAGCAGTGGATGTACGAGGGCAAGCACGTCCTCATCATCTTCGACGACCTCTCGAAGCAGGCCGACGCCTACCGCGCCGTGTCCCTGCTGCTGCGCCGCCCGCCGGGCCGTGAGGCCTACCCGGGTGACGTCTTCTACCTGCACTCCCGTCTGCTGGAGCGCTGCGCGAAGCTCTCCGACGAGATGGGCGCGGGCTCGATGACCGGTCTGCCGATCGTCGAGACCAAGGCCAACGACGTCTCGGCGTTCATCCCGACCAACGTCATCTCCATCACCGACGGCCAGTGCTTCCTGGAGTCGGACCTCTTCAACGCCGGTCAGCGTCCCGCGCTGAACGTCGGTATCTCCGTCTCCCGCGTCGGTGGTTCCGCCCAGCACAAGGCGATGAAGCAGGTCTCCGGCCGTCTGCGCGTGGACCTCGCCCAGTTCCGTGAGCTGGAGGCGTTCGCCGCCTTCGGTTCCGACCTGGACGCCGCGTCCAAGGCCCAGCTGGAGCGCGGCCAGCGCATGGTCGAGCTGCTGAAGCAGGCCCAGTACGAGCCGATGTCCACCGAGGACCAGGTCGTCTCCGTGTGGGCCGGCACCACCGGCAAGATGGACGACGTGCCGGTCGCCGACATCCGCCGCTTCGAGAAGGAGCTGCTGGAGTACCTGCACCGCAAGGAGCAGGGCCTCATGACCTCCATCAAGGAGGGCGGCAAGCTCTCGGACGACACGCTGACCGCTGTCGCCGACGCGATCGCCGACTTCAAGAAGCAGTTCGAGACCTCGGACGGCAAGCTGCTCGGCGAGGACGCTCCGGCGGCCGTCAGCGTCTCCAAGTGACGTAAGGAAGGGACCTGACTCATGGGAGCCCAGCTCCGGGTCTACAAGCGTCGCATCCGATCCGTCACCGCGACCAAGAAGATCACCAAGGCGATGGAGATGATCGCCGCCTCGCGCGTCGTCAAGGCGCAGCGCAAGGTGGCGGCCTCCACGCCGTACGCGACCGAGCTCACCCGCGCGGTCACGGCGGTGGGGACTGGTTCGAACACCAAGCACCCGCTGACCACGCAGGCCGAGACGGTCACGCGTTCCGCAGTGCTGCTGCTGACGAGTGACCGTGGTCTGGCCGGTGCCTTCAACTCCAACGCCATCAAGGCCGCGGAGCAGCTGACGGCACGGCTGGAGGCCGAAGGCCAGCAGGTCGACACGTACATCGTCGGCCGCCGTGGTGTCGCCCACTACAACTTCCGTGAGCGCAAGATCGCGGACCAGTGGACCGGCTTCACGGACGAGCCCACGTACGCGGACGCCAAGAAGGTCGCGGCGCCCCTGATCGAGGCCATCGAGAAGGACACGGCGGACGGCGGCGTGGACGAGCTCCACATCGTCTACACCGAGTTCGTCTCGATGATGACCCAGCAGGCGCTCGACGCGCGCCTGCTGCCGCTCAGCCTCGAAGAGGTCGCGCAGGAGAAGCCCCAGGGCGAGATCCTGCCGCTGTACGACTTCGAGCCGTCGGCGGAGGACGTCCTGGACGCCCTGCTGCCGCGCTACGTCGAGAGCCGTATCTACAACGCGCTGCTGCAGTCGGCTGCCTCCAAGCACGCCGCCACCCGCCGCGCGATGAAGTCGGCGACCGACAACGCGGGCGAGCTGATCAACACGCTCTCCCGTCTTGCCAACGCGGCCCGCCAGGCCGAAATCACCCAGGAAATCAGCGAGATCGTCGGTGGCTCCGCAGCCCTTTCCGACGCGACCGCGGGGAGTGACAAGTAATGACGACGACTTCTGAGACGGCCGTTGCCACGGGCCGCGTCGCCCGGGTCATCGGCCCGGTCGTCGACGTGGAGTTCCCCGTCGACGCGATGCCGGAGATCTACAACGCCCTTCACGTCGAGGTGGCCGACCCGGCCAACGCAGGCGAGCTGAAGACGCTGACCCTGGAGGTCGCCCAGCACCTGGGTGACGGCCTGGTCCGCACCATCTCCATGCAGCCCACCGACGGTCTGGTCCGCCAGGCCCCGGTCACCGACACCGGCACGGGCATCACCGTCCCGGTCGGCGACTTCACCAAGGGCAAGGTGTTCAACACCCTCGGTGAGGTGCTGAACGTCGACGAGACCTACGACGGTGAGCGCTGGTCCATCCACCGCAAGGCCCCGAACTTCGACGAGCTCGAGTCGAAGACCGAGATGTTCGAGACCGGCGTCAAGGTCATCGACCTCCTCACCCCGTACGTCAAGGGTGGAAAGATCGGTCTGTTCGGCGGCGCCGGCGTCGGCAAGACGGTGCTCATCCAGGAGATGATCTACCGCGTCGCCAACAACCACGACGGTGTGTCGGTGTTCGCCGGTGTCGGTGAGCGCACCCGTGAGGGCAACGACCTCATCGAGGAGATGTCGGACTCCGGCGTCATCGACAAGACCGCGCTGGTCTTCGGTCAGATGGACGAGCCCCCGGGCACCCGTCTGCGCGTCGCCCTCGCCGGTCTGACCATGGCGGAGTACTTCCGCGATGTGCAGAAGCAGGACGTGCTGTTCTTCATCGACAACATCTTCCGCTTCACCCAGGCCGGTTCCGAGGTGTCGACCCTGCTCGGCCGTATGCCCTCCGCGGTGGGCTACCAGCCGAACCTGGCCGACGAGATGGGTCTCCTCCAGGAGCGCATCACCTCGACCCGTGGTCACTCGATCACCTCGATGCAGGCGATCTACGTCCCCGCGGACGACCTGACCGACCCGGCCCCGGCCACCACCTTCGCCCACCTCGACGCGACGACGGTTCTCTCCCGTCCGATCTCCGAGAAGGGCATCTACCCGGCCGTGGACCCGCTGGACTCGACGTCCCGCATCCTCGACCCGCGGTACATCGCGGCGGACCACTACACGGCCGCCATGCGCGTGAAGAGCATCCTGCAGAAGTACAAGGACCTGCAGGACATCATCGCGATCCTCGGTATCGACGAGCTCGGCGAGGAGGACAAGCTCGTCGTCCACCGTGCCCGTCGCGTGGAGCGCTTCCTGTCCCAGAACACCCACGTCGCCAAGCAGTTCACCGGCGTCGACGGGTCGGACGTGCCGCTGGACGAGTCGATCGCCGCGTTCAACGCGATCATCGACGGTGAGTACGACCACTTCCCGGAGCAGGCGTTCTTCATGTGCGGTGGTCTTGAGGACCTCAAGAAGAACGCGAAGGAGCTCGGCGTCAGCTGACGCCCGGCAATTCGTGAACAGTGGGGGGCGAGACCACACCTCTAGGGGTGCGTCCCGCCCCTCTCTGTACTCCCTCTAGAATTGAACCCAACACCCGGCGGAACCGCCGGGTGGTGACCCGAGGAGCCACCTTGGCTGCTGAGCTGCACGTCGCGCTGGTCGCGGCCGACCGAGAGGTCTGGTCGGGCCAGGCCACCCTGGTCGTCGCACGCACCACGTCCGGCGACATCGGCGTCATGCCCGGTCACCAGCCGCTGCTCGGTGTGCTGGAGTCGGGCCCCGTGACCATCCGTACGAGTGAGGGCGGCACCGTCGTCGTCGCCGTGCACGGTGGATTCATCTCGTTCGCGGACAACAAGCTGTCCCTGCTGGCCGAGGTCGCCGAGCTGGCCGACGAGATCGACGTCCAGCGCGTGGAGCGCGAGCTGGAGCGGGCGAAGGCGGAGGGCGACGCCGCCGCCGAGCGCCGCGCGGACGTCCGACTGCGGACGGTGTCGGCGCGCTGAACGGGTGCGCCGTGTGATGCTGTGTCTCAGCCGCGGCTGGGTCTGGATGGAAACATCCTGATCCGGCCGCGGCTGAGGTGAATACGGGTGTTTTTTACGTTCCATTACCTAGGAGACGAGGAGGTCGGTGTCGATGGTCCTCGCTCTGACTGTGTGCGGGTCGGTGATCGCGCTCGTGGTGGTGGGGCTCGTCGTCTTCGGACTGCGCCGCCGACTGATCCAGCGCTCCGGTGGAACCTTCAACTGCAGCCTGCGGTGGGACGCCCCGGAGAAACCCGTGGGCGGCGAGGAGAAGGGCAAGGGCTGGGGCTACGGCATCGCCCGCTACAACGGGGACCGCATCGAATGGTTCCGGATCTTCTCGTACTCGCCCCGCCCGCGCCGTGTCCTGGAACGCTCGGCGATCGAGGTGGCCGGCCGTCGCACCCCGGACGGCGAGGAGCTGGTGCTCCTGCCCGACGACATCATCCTGGTCTGCCTCCACCGGGGCACGCGTCTGGAGCTGGCGATGAGCGAGGACGCGCTGACCGGTTTCCTCGCGTGGCTGGAGGCAGCCCCGCCCGGACAGCGAGTGAATGTGGCGTAGCCACATTCACTCGCCTGATCTTCCTCAGCCGGTCACTTCAGACCGTTGTTGATCGCGGTCACCAGCTCTCCGTTGCTCGTGTCGCCGCTGAACTCCCAGAAGAACGCGCCGCCCAGGTTCTGGTTCTTCGCCCAGGTCATCTTGGTGCCGATGGTGGCGGGCGTGTCGTAGCTCCACCAGTTGCCGCCGCAGTACGCGTAGGCCGTGCCGGCGACGGTGCCGGTGGCCGGGCAGGAGTTCTTCAGGACCTTGTAGTCCTCGATGCCCGCCTCGTAGGTGCCGGGCGCCGCGCCGGTGGCCGCTCCGCCGGGGGCGGACTGGGTGACGCCGGTCCAGCCGCGGCCGTAGAAGCCGATGCCCAGCAGTAGCTTCGCGGACGGGACGCCCTTCGACTTCAGCTTGGCGATGGCGTCGGCGGAGTTGAAGCCCGCCTGCGGGATCCCGGGGTACGAGGTGAGCGGGGAGTGCGGGGCGGTCGGGCCGTCCTTGTCGAAGGCGCCGAAGTAGTCGTACGTCATCACGTTGTACCAGTCGAGGTACTGGGCGGCGCCGCCGTAGTCGGCCGCGTCGATCTTGCCGCCGGAGGAGCCGTCGGCGGTGATGGCCGCGGTGACCAGGTAGTTCGCGCCGAACTCGGTGCGCAGCGCCGACATCAGGTTCTTGAAGGCCGCCGGGCCCGAGGTGTCACAGGTCAGACCGCAGGCGTTCGGGTACTCCCAGTCGATGTCGATGCCGTCGAAGACATCGGCCCAGCGCGGGTCCTCCACGACGGCCTTGCAGGACTTGGCGAACGCGGCCGGGTTCTGCGCGGCCTGGCCGAAGCCGCCGGAGTAGGTCCAGCCGCCGAAGGAGTACAGGACCTTGATGTGCGGGTACTTCGCCTTGAGCTGGCGCAGCTGGTTGAAGTTGCCGCGCAGCGGCTGGTCCCAGGTGTCGGCGGTGCCGCTGACGGACTGGTCGGCGGTGTACGCCTTGTCGGTGGCCGCGTAGGAGTCGTCGAGGACGCACTGGCCGTTCTTGACGTTGCCGAAGGCGTAGTTGATGTGGGTGATCTTGGCTGCCGAGCCCGAGGTCACCAGGTTCTTGACGTGGTAGTTGCGGCCGTAGACGCCCCACTCGGTGAAGTAGCCGAGCTTGACCTTGGAGCCGGGCGGCGGGTCGACGACCCCGCCGGTGGTGCGGACGGCGACCGCGCCGCTGAGCGGGCCGGTCTGGTCGGCGGTGTCGCGGGCCTGGACGGTGTAGGAGTAGTCGGTGCCGGCGGTCAGACCGGTGTCGGTGTAGGTGGTGCCGGTGACGGTGGCGACCTTGCTGCCGCCGCGCAGGACGTCGTAGTTCTTGATGCCCTTGTCGTCGGTGGCCGCGCTCCAGCTGAGCTTGACCGAGGTCTCGGTGACACCGGACGCGGTCGGGGTGCCGGGGGCGGAGGGTGCCGCGTCACCGGGGACGCTGGGGCCGCCGTCGCAGCTGCCGCCGTTCAGCTTGCAGTTCGCCGGGGAGCCTGAGCCGCTCCCGTTGAAACCGAAGGAGACGGAGGCGCCCGGGGCCAGAGAGCCGTTCCAGGACTTGTTCTTGGCGGTCCAGTGGGAGCCGGAGGAGGTCACGTCGGCGTCCCAGGCCGAGGTGACCGACGTTCCGGAGGGGAAGTCCCACTCGACGGTCCAGGAGCTGAGCGTGGTGGTGCCGGTGTTCTTGACGGTCCACTTTCCTTCGAAGCCGCTGCCCCAGTCCTGGGTCCTGGTGTAGGTGGCGGTAGCTGCTGAGGACGCAGCCGCCGCGTGGGCCGGGGTCGCGAGACCGACCAGGCCCGTCAGGGGAAGCAGCAGGGTGGCGAAGCCCGCCGTGAGTCTGTGCCTGAAGCGCATGACGCGCCTCCTTGTGGGGTGTCGTGAGCATGAGCATGACGTGGCGCAGTGCGGCGAGAATAGAAAGGTCTGGACCATAGGTCAATGGGTCTGGACCAGTGCGCGACGCCGGGCAGCACGCCCGAGAGCCGCCGGACACCCCTCCGGCGCGTCAGATCCCCAGTTCCTGGGCCAGTACGGCCGCCTGGACCCGGCTGCGCAGGTCGAGCTTGCCGAGGAGCCGGCTCACATGGGTCTTCACCGTCGCCTCCGCCATGTCGAGCCGCACCGCGATCTCCGCGTTCGGCATCCCCTGGCCGAGACAGGACAGCACCTCGCGCTCCCGTCGGGTCAGCGAGTCGAGCACCGACAGGTCGACCGAGGGCTCACGGTCCGACCCGGCGGCGAACTCGGCGATCAGCCGCCGGGTGACGGCCGGGGCGATCAGCCCCTCGCCGCGCCCCACCGTCCGCACGGCCGCGATCAGGTCCTTCGCCTCGGTGTTCTTCAGCAGAAACCCGGCGGCGCCCGCCCGCAGCGCCCCGAACACGTACTCGTCGAGGTCGAAGGTGGTGAGGACGAGGACGTCCGCCAGGCCCTCGGCGACGACCTGGCGGGTCGCGGACACCCCGTCGAGACGCGGCATCTGCACGTCCATCAGCACCAGGTCGGGCCGCAGCTCCCGGGCGAGCGCCACGGCCCGCTCCCCGTCGGCCGCCTCGCCGACGACCTCGATGTCGGGCGCGCTGCGCAGGATGAGGACCAGCCCGGCGCGTACGGCGGACTGGTCCTCGGCGACGAGGACGCGGATCATGCGGGTTCTCCTTCGGTGACCGGCAGGCAGGCGCGTACGACCCAGATCTTGCCGTGCTCCGCGCTCTCGGGCCCCGCCTCGAAGGTGCCGTCCAGCAGCGCGACCCGCTCCCGCATGCCGACCAGGCCGGCGCCCGATCCGGGGGCGCTCGGGCCGTGCCGGTCGCCGTACGGGCTGGTCACCGCGATGTGGAGGGAGCCGTTCGGTTGCCGCAGGGTCACCATGACGCGGCCGGGGCAGGCGTGCTTGAGGGCGTTGGTGAGGGACTCCTGGACGATGCGGTAGGCCGCGAGGCCCACGGGTGCGGGCAGGCTGTCGCCGTGGTCGGCGTCGAGGGTGACGTCCAGGCCGTTGGTGCGGGCGCCGTCGACCAGGGCGCCGAGTCCGTCCAGGGTGGGGGCGGCGGCCGGTTCGTTGTCGCCGCCGGTGTCCCTGAGGATGCCGATCAGGCGGCGCATCTCGGCGAGGCCCTCGACGCTGTTCTCGCGGATGACCCCGAGGGCCTGCCGGGAGGTGTCCGGGTCGTCGAGGGAGAGCGCGGCCGTGGAGTGGATCGCGATCGCGGACAGATGGTTGGCCACCATGTCGTGCAACTCCCGTGCCATCCGCGCCCGTTCGGCCACGACGGCCTGGGCGCGGTCCATCTCGGCGAGCAGCGCGGTCTGTTCGGCGTGGAGCCGGGCGGCCTCGGCGGCGTCGCGGTGGTTGCGGACGATCCAGCCGGTGGCGGCCGGCATGAAGGCGACCAGGCCGATGACCGCGCCCACGAGCACCGCCTCCGGTACCCGCCAGATCGCCACCGGCACGACCGTGCCGGTCACGGTGAGCACTCCGGAGACCCGCAGGACACGGCGGGCGGTGGCGGGCGGGCCGTAGACCACGGACGCGTACACCAGGTCGGTGAACATCACCACCGTGACCAGATTGCCCTGGGTGATCGTGTCCACCGTCAGCGCGGCCCACCCGACCAGCAGGGCGGTGCGGGGCAGGGTGCGGCGGAGCGCTTCGCAGGCCGCCGTCACGACCAGGGGCAGCAGGATCCACCAGCGCCCGTCGAGCAGCACGATCGGGTCGTCGGCCGGGCGGGTCGCGAGGTGGATCCCCCACAGCAGCAGGCCGCCGAGCAGTCCGGCGAGGGCGGCGCGCACGTCGAAGGGGTGCGGGCGGGGCGGTCGTACGGCCATGTCCCCATCCAACACGGCGCGGGTGCTCGCCGCCTGATGCCCGGGGACGGTCCTGGACTGCATCCTTCGATGTATTGCGGGTTCGTCATCGCCGACGACGATTCCGGCCGGCCCTGTCGGGAGCCTGGAAGGGTGAACGAAAGGAGCGAGTCGTGATCGTCGCGTTGATCATCGCCTGCGAGGTCGGTTTCTGGGCGCTGCTGGCGCTCGCCCTGGCCGTCCGCTATCTGCTGAGGTGGCGCCGGACGAGTGTGGTCCTGCTGCTGTGCGAGCCCGTGCTGGAGCTGGTGCTCTTCGTGGTGACCGCGATCGACCTCAAGAACGGCGCGGAACCGAGCTGGGAGCACGGCCTGGCGGCGCTCTACATCGGGTTCACCGTGGGCTACGGCCACTACATGATCCGCTGGCTGGACGGCCATGCCGCGCATCGCCTGGCGGGCGGTCCGAAGCCGGTGGGGCCGCCGAAGTACGGCACGGCGAGGGCCCGGCACGAGGGTGCCCTCTGGCTGCGGACCGTGGTGGCGGCCGGTGTCGCGCTGGCACTGCTCCAGGCGGCCGTCTGGTACGTAGGCGACGACGGGAACGTCGCGTCGCTGAGGTCGTTCCAGTGGGCGGCGCTCCGCGCGGCCGGGATCCACGGGCTGGTCGCCCTCGCCTACACGATCTGGCCGAAGAAGGCCCCGGAGGGCGAGAGGGAGACCGCGGAGGAGAAGGAGCGGGCGGGGGTGCGGTAGGGGGTGCGGTGGCGGAGGGCGCGAGGCCGTACGCGCGGTTGTTCGCACGGG
>NZ_LIRK01000244.1 GCF_001419765.1 Streptomyces torulosus | reverse complement strand
CCACCAACCGCCCCCGCTTCAGCCATCCCCCGGCCTCCCCCTCGGCACACCGTATGGAAACGGCATAGCGCCGAAACGGGGCGGTGTCATCCACGGCTTTGAGGGTGCGGCGTGGGCGCCGAGCCGGTCCGGCTCGGCCGCCTTCGTTCGGCACCGGTCCCTCCCCACGTGGGGACCGGTGCCGAACGGTGCGGGGGTGCTCGATCCGGGTCAGGGGACTGGATCGAGGTCTCGGCGGACGGATCGTCGCTGATCTCGTCCGTGTGCCCTGGTGATCACGTCCGTCGGTGTCGGTGATCGCGTCGGTGAAGCTGACCTAAAACGAACGGCGGCATGAGTCGTCTCTGCGTGCGCTGCGCTGGTGGCCTGCGAGGGCGCCACCCGAGGCGGTGGCTGCTTGGTCGTGATCCTGCCAGTCGGGGCCAGCGGCGAGGAGGGCCCCGAGATGTCCGGACGGCTTCGCCGCAGGTCAGGCATATAAAGTGAGTTTTCCGGTCCGGATGTCCAGCAGCGGGGGAAGTAAGGGGTGGAGGCCTTGAGTGACGACTCAGGGGCACGCACGGCCTTCGCGGAACGTCTCGCGCTGCTGTACAAGGAAGCGGGCAATCCTCCCCTCAAGAGTGTTTCCGAGTCGGTCGTCCGACTGCAAAGGGTCGATGAACGCGGGCGTCCGGTGCGGGTCTCCGCGCAGCGGATCAGCGACTGGCGGCGGGCCAAGAACGTGCCCGCCCAGTTCGCCGCCCTCGCCGCCGTCCTGCACGTCCTGATACCCGAGGCGCGGCGTGCGCGGCCCGCGCCGGTCTCCAAGGGGCTGTACGACCTGGCCCAGTGGCAGCGGCTCTGGGAGCGGGCGTTGGCCGGCCCGGCCGGCGAACGGACCGCCCCGGCGGGGGGCTCCACGGAAGAGGAACAGCCACCTCCGGTGGACGTCCCCGCCGTCCCCGGCGGGGTCTGCCCGTACCGGGGGCTGGCCTCCTACCGGCAGCAGGACGCCCGCTGGTTCTTCGGGCGGGAGCGCAGCACGGACGCCCTCGTCGGGCAGCTCCGGGCGGTGGAGAAGACGGGCGGCCTCGTCATGCTCGTCGGCGCCTCGGGGGCGGGGAAGTCCTCCCTCCTCAATGCCGGGTTGGTGCCCGCCGTGCGTGAGGGCGCGCTCGACGGCGGGGGCGGCCCGGGCGCGGACGGCTCCGGCGCGGACGGCCCCGGCGGCCCGGTCCTCCAGATGGTCCCCGGGGCCGATCCCATCGGGGAGCTGACCCGCCACATTCCCGAGCTCGCGCAGGTCGTGTCCGCCGCGTACGAGCCCGGCACGTCGTTCTTCGCCGACGCGGTACGGGAGGCCGTCACGGCGTGGGCCCGCCACCGCACGACCGCCGCGGCCTCCGCCACCTCCGCCACCTCCGCCACCTCCGGAACGAGCGACCCCGCCCGCCCCGTCCTGATCGTCGACCAGTTCGAGGAGACGTTCACGCTCTCCTCCGACGAGGCCGATCGGCGGACGTTCATCCAGTTGCTCACCGCCGCCTGTACGCCCGGTGCCGCGGGGGAACTCGCGCCCGTACTGGTCGTGCTGGGGATCCGGGCCGACTTCTACGAGGAGTGCCTCGGGTATCCGGAGCTTGCGGACGCGTTGCAGCACCGGCACATGGTGCTGGGGCCGCTGACGACCGCGGAGCTGCGGGAGGCGGTGGCCGGGCCGGCCAAGGCCGTGGGGCTGGAGCTGGAGCCGGGGCTGGCCGAGCTGATCGTGCGGGAGGTGAGCGCGGACGGGCCGCGGGGCGCGCACGACGCGGGTGTACTGCCGCTGCTGTCGCACGCGCTGCTCGTGACCTGGCAGCGGCGCAAGGCGGGGCGGCTGACGCTGGCCGGGTACCGGGCGGCCGGCGGGATCCAGGGCGCCGTGGCCGCGACCGCCGAGCGGGCCTGGTCGGGGCTGGACCCGGCGGCCCGTACGGCGGCCCGGTTGCTGTTGCTGCGGCTGGTGCGGCTCGGCGAGGACACGCAGGCCACCCGGCGGCGCGGGACGCGGCGGCAGCTCGCGGACGAGTCGACGGACCCCGGCAAGACGGAGGAGTCGCTGGAGGCGCTGGTGCGCGCCCGGCTGGTGACGCTCGACGCGGAGACCGTGGAGATCACCCACGAGGCGCTGCTGCACGCCTGGCCCCGGCTGCGGGCCTGGATCGACGAGGGCCGCAACGACCATCTGCTGCGCCAGCGCCTGGAGGAGGACGGCCGGGCCTGGGAGGAGTCGGACCGCGACACGTCGCTGCTGTACCGGGGTTCCCGCCTGGAGCAGGCCCGCAGTTGGGCGGGATCCGCCGACGACACCCTGCTGACCCGCAGCGCGGTGGAGTTCCTGGCCGCCGCGGTCAGGCTGCGCAAGCGCACGGTGTGGATCAGCCGGAGCGCGGTGGCGGCCCTGGTCGCGCTCGCCCTGGTGGCCGTCGGTTCGGCGGTGGTCGCCTGGCAGCAGCGCAACGACGCGGTGTTCGAGCAGGTCGTCGCCGAGGCGGACCGCGTCCAGTACACCGACCCGTCGCTGTCGGCCCAGCTCGACCTGGTGGCGCACGGGCTGCGGCCCGGCGACGAGGGCACCAACAACCGGCTGATCTCGATCGTGAACGCGCCGCTGGCCACCCCGCTGCTCGGCCACACCGGCGCCGTCTACCTCACCTCCTACAGCCCCGACGGCCAGTACCTGGCCACCGCCAGCTACGACCGGACCGTCCGCCTGTGGGACGTGTCCGACCCGTCCCGCCCGAAGGCCCTGGGCAAGCCCCTCACCGGGCACACGAGCTGGGTGAGCAGCGCCGTCTTCAGTCCGGACGGCCGGACGCTCGCCAGCGCCGGCGACGACGGGGAGATCCGGCTGTGGGACGTCCGCGATCCCCGCTCGCCCCGGTCGTCGGGCGCACCGCTGACCGGCCACGACGGCACGATCTACCTGGTCGCCTTCAGTCCGGACGGGAAGACGCTGGCGTCCGTCGGCGAGGACCGCACCGTGCGGCTGTGGGACGTGTCCGATCCGTCCCGTCCGAAGGCCCTGGGCAAGCCCCTCACCGGGCACGACGCACCCGTGCGTTCCGTGGCGTTCAGCCCGGACGGCAGGACCCTGGCCGCCGGGGGCGACGACCGGACCGTACGGCTGTGGAACGTCGCCGACCCACGGCACCCGGCCGCGCTCGGCGCCCGGCTCACCGGCCACACCGGCACCGTGCACTCGGTGGCGTTCAGCCCCGACGGGCGCACCCTCGCCAGCGGCAGCGCCGACAACACCGTCCGGCTGTGGAACGTCGCCGACCGACGGCGCCCGTCCGCGCTCGGTGCCCCGCTCAGCGGCCACACCGGCCCGGTGTGGTCGGTGGCGTTCAGTCCCGACGGGGGGACGCTGGCCGTCGCCAGCGCGGACAGCACGGCGAGCCTTTGGAACGTCCGCGACCCGGCGTACCCGTCGCAGGTGGGCGAGCCGCTCGCCGGGGCCAGCGGCGAGATGTACGCGCTGGGCTTCAGCCCGGACGGCCGGACCCTCGCCACCGGGAGCGGGGACAGTAAGGTCCGGCTGTGGTCGATACCGACGGCGGACATGGTCGGCCAGAACGGGGTGTTCCGGCCGGACGGGCGGGTGCTCGCCACGGCCGGGCGCGACGGCCGGATCCGGCTGTGGGACGTGCGCAAGCCCGGTCGGCCGGTGGCGCTGAGCAGGCCGTTCCTGGTCAAGGACGGTGGCAACCGCTCCCTCGCCTTCTCCCCCGACGGCCGCACCCTCGCGATCGTGACCGGGAACCGGGCGGTGCACCTGTGGGACGTCAGCGACCCCGCGCACCCGGTCCCCCACGCGGAGCCCCTGATGCTGCGGACCCGCTACACCGACGCGATGGCGTACAGCCCGGACGGGCGCACCCTGGCCACCCCGTACGACGATCACACCGTGCAGTTGTGGGACGTGAGCGACCCGGCCCGTGCCGTCCCGCTCGGCAAGCCGCTCACCGGCCACAAGGGCTACATCCTCGCCCTCGTCTTCAGCCCCGACGGCCGCACCCTCGTCAGCGGCAGCGCGGACGGCACCGCCCGGCTGTGGAACGTGACCGATCCACGGCGCCCCGCCCGCCTCGGCGCACCCCTCACCGACCACCGCGGCCCCGTCAACGACCTGGCGTACAGCCCGGACGGCGCCACCCTGGCCAGTGGCAGCGACGACGACACGGTCCGGCTGTGGGACGTCTCCGACCCCGCCGACGCGACCCGGCTCGGCGAGCCGCTCACCGGCCACACCGAGGCCGTCGTGTCGCTGACCTTCAGCGAGGACGGCCGGACCCTGGCCAGCGGCGGCAACGACAACACGGTCCGGCTGTGGGACGTCTCCGACCCGGCCGACGCCTCGCCCATCGGCCAGTCGATGAGCCCCAACGCCAAGACGGGCAACTTCCTGTCGTTCAGCCCGAGGAGCGGCATGCTCGGTGTCTCCAGCGGCGCCGACACGGTACGGCTGTGGAACCTCGACGTGGACGAGGCGGTACGGCACATCTGCGCCGCCACGCGCGGGGTGCTGACCCGGTCGAAATGGAACGAGTACCTGCCGCGGCTGTCGTACGAGCCGCCGTGCGAGGGTTCCTGACGGCGGACCGAGGGGCGTTCCGGCAGAGGTTCGGCGGGTTCCGGGCGGGTTCCAGGCGGGTTCCAGGCTGGGTCCGGCACTGCCCGCGCGATCTAACAAACGTTTGGTTACTGCCTCCTTCGAGCGTGATCCCGATCACAACTTGTCAACGCAGTTCCGCAGTCGACTCCCGTCGCGGGGGCGACCTTGTTAGCCTTGGCCATAGCCCGGTCGCTGGTGCATCCCCCGTCGCCAGCGGCCGGGCGTTGTCATGCGGCCGATCGACACGACGCCTCGAAGGGTGGTGGGTGCTGCCGTGACCCGGCGCATCGTCGTCGTCACCGCCGTCCACGCCCCCTCGGCCCCCTTCCTCCCCGACGCCTACGCGTCGCTGCGCGACCAGCGGTTACCCGGCGGCTGGGAGTGGCACTGGGTCATACAGGAGGACGGCACCTCGGACGCCGTCGCCCCGTACGTCCCCGCCGACACCCGCGTGACCTTCCGCCAGGGACGGCCCGGCGGCCCCGGCGTCGCCCGCACCATCGCCCTCTCGGAGGCGGACGGTTCCTACGTGAAGGTGCTGGACGCCGACGACCGGCTGACGCCGGGGGTGCTCGCCCGCGATCTGGCCGCCCTCGAAGCAGACCGCACGCTCGGCTGGGCCACTTCACGCGTCCTGGACGTCCTGCCCGACGGCTCCACCCTCGGCTTCCCCGGCGACCCCGAGCACGGCCCGATCGAGCGCGGCGCCGTCCTCGACCACTGGGCGGCCCACGACTTCCTGTCGCCGGTCCATCCCGCGACCCTCTTCGTCCGCCGCGAACTGGCGCTGGCGCTCGGCGGCTGGATGGCCCTGCCCGCTTCCGAGGACACCGGCCTCCTCCTCGCGCTCAACTCCGTGAGCCGCGGCTGGTTCTCCGCCGAGGTCGGCCTCCTCTACCGCAAGTGGGAGGGCCAGGCGACCGGGCAGGCGGCCCACCGCGACAAGGCCGAACGAGCCGCCCGCATGGCGGTGATAGAGGCCCGCGCCCGCGCCCTGGCCACGTTCCGCTGGACCTACCCGGACCGCCTGGACCCGCTCGTCCACAGCCACGGCCACACCCACGGCCCACCGCCGGGCGGGGAGCACGGGGGCGGTGGCGGTTTCCAGGGGCGGTGAGCCCCAGGGGCGCACTTCTCAGGACGGCGACCTCCAGCGGCACGACTTCCAGGGACGGCGGCTTCCAGGGGCGTGACTTCGAGAGGCAGCGGCTGCCAGGGACGGCGCCCCCCCAGGCGCGACGGCTTCCAGGCGCGACGGCTCCTTGGAGCGGAGGCTTCCAGGCACGGCGGCTCCTTGGAGCGGAGGCTTCCAGGCACGGCGGCTTCTAGGAGCGGCCGGTGCCCGCCATCGTGAGCCAGTGGGCGATCCGGCGGACGGTGGTCTCGTCGAGGCCGTCGACGACGGCCCGGACCGCCGCCACGTCGTCCGGCGCCAGGTCGTAGAGGCCCGCCTTGCCCAGACCGGCCATGAGCACCTGCTGACGCCGGCCGGTCATGCGCTCGGCGAGGGTGCTGGGCTTCGCGGTGGGCGCGTCGGCGGTCCGGTCGGACTCCCGGAGCGGGGTGGCGTCCGTCGCGAGGGCCGCCGGGTCGTGCCGCTCCCAATCGACGCCGCCCGGCCCGTCCTTGGGTCCCCACACCGTGACCGCCGGGTCCTCGCCGCGCGCCCGCAGGGTCTGGGTCATCTCCCCCACCGCGTACAGCACGGGCGAACGGTACGGCGACTGGGCGCCCACCTTCCAGGAGGACGACCCGGGCTCGTAGAACATCGCGACCCAGCGGGGAGCGCCGGGCGGCTGCGGGCTCGGGGTCCGGGGATGTGTCGGCACGGCACTCACCTCTCGGGGGTACGGCGTTGCCGCCGACCTTAACTGACGGACCGTCAGGTATCCAGAGCCGCGCGCGCCGTCACGAGGGGCGGGTGTCAGCCGTTCCAGGCCTCGTCGTACGGGTCCTGCGGGGCCTTGACCGGGCGGGTGGAGGCGACGGAGAGGTAGGGGACGGCCGTGCCGTTGACCGGATCCTTCGTGCGCTTCGGGGAGTACGTGCCGGTCACCTCGATCCAGCTGTCCGGCTGGAGCACCGGGGGGAGTTCCCCACTGAGGGCGATCTTGACGGGCTGGGCGTCGGCGGCGCAGCAGTTCAGGGCCATGCGGACGAGGTACGGGGCGCCGTGGCCGTCGAGGGCGAGGAAGCCGGCGACCTTGATCTGCCGGCCGGCGAGGGCACGGCCCTTGTCGTACACGGCGCGGCCCGCGTAGTCGGCGACGGTCAGCTTCAGAGGGCCGTCGGCGGGGAGCTTCGGGTAGCCCCAGGGCTGCTCCTGCAAGGCCGATCCGGTGCGCATCGCGGTGTACGACCCGGCGGCGGGCGGGGCGACCAGGACGAGCGCGAGGAGGGGGAGGACGAGGAGCCAGGCGACACGGGGTTCACGGTGGG
>NZ_LIRK01000243.1:715-11900 GCF_001419765.1 Streptomyces torulosus | reverse complement strand
GGGTCGAGGCGTTCCAGGGCCAGGGGGACCGACGGGACGACCTGGTCGGGGACGCGTACGACGCAGATGTGGTGGTCGGGGACCAGCGTGATCCGGCGGCGGCCCTGGTCCGGGGAGCCGTCCAGGACGATCGTGCCGGTCTCCGCGATCGCGAGCGCGCAGGCCGTGACCACGCTGTCCACCTCGTCCAGTTCGTACGGCGTGCTCTCGGCCCGGTCGGCGACCCGTGTCACCTCCGTCGCCGACAGCCACTCCTCGGGCAGCGCGGGCGGCACGAGCACCGAGGACGAGCCGTGCGCGGCCAACAGCTCCGCGATGACGCCGGGGAGTCCGGCCGTATCCGTGCGGTGCACGATCGCCCGGTAGTCCGCCAGGTTCTCGGCCAGCAGGTCCACCGTCTCCGCCACGTCCCGTTCGCCGTGTTCCCGGAGGTACGTCCGCGGAACGGCCTGCTCGTACTGGACGTCCCTCCCAGCTTCGTCAGGCGCTGGGGGAGTGTCGTCGCGTCGTACGTCGGCGAGCGCGCGCCGCACCCGACCCAGGATCAGATCCCTGCTGCTCACTTGCCGCTGTCCTCTCCGCCGCCGGCCCACTCGCCGTTCGCCCGACCGCCGCCGTCCCGCCCGCTGGGGGAGGGGCGCCCGTCCGCGTGACCCCCGTCTGCGCGGCCGCCGTCCGCGACCCCCTGTTCCGTCCGCCCCCCGTTCGTCCGCTGCCACCAGTCGCGGAACGGTTCCGCCGGTAGCGTCGGCAGGGCGCGGCTCGCGCTCCACGCCATGCCGGGGCCGGGCAGCGTACGGGGGTGGAAGCGGCGGGTGCGGGACGCCAGCCGCTGGCCGGTGCGCAGCGCGGCCGGGTGGGTGAAGGCCCAGCCGGCCGCCCGCATCGCCGCCCGCTCGGCGGCGTGGCCCTTCGCGGGCTTGAGGACGACCTTGGCGCCCTTCTCGGTCACCTGCCCGCCCTGCGCGACACGCTCCCGGAGATGCACCAGCACCTCCGGGATGTCGATGGCCACAGGACACACCTCGTAGCAGGCGCCGCACAGCGACGAGGCGTAGGGCAGCGACGCGTCGATCTCGCTTCCCGTGCCCCGGAGTTGCGGGCTGAGGATGGCGCCGATGGGGCCGGGGTAGACCGAGCCGTACGCGTGGCCGCCCGCCCGCTCGTACACGGGGCACACGTTCAGGCACGCCGAGCAGCGGATGCAGCGCAGCGCCTGGCGGCCGACCTCGTCGGCCAGCGTGTCGGTGCGGCCGTTGTCGATGAGGACGAGGTGGAAGGTGCTCGGGCCGTCGGCCGTCCCGGAGTCCGTCGTGCCGGTCCACATCGAGGTGTACGGGTTCATCCGCTCGGCCGTGGACGAGCGGGGGAGGGTCTGGAGGAAGACCTCCAGGTCCTGCCAGGTCGGCACGATCTTCTCGATCCCGACCACCGAGATCAGCGTCTCGGGCAGGGTGAGGCACATCCGGCCGTTGCCCTCCGACTCCACCACGACCAGCGTGCCGGTGTCGGCGACCATGAAGTTGGCTCCGGAGATGCCGACCTTGGCCCGCAGGAACTTCTCCCGCAGATGCAGGCGCGCCGCCTCCGCCAGCTCGGCGGGCGTGTCGGTCAGCCCGTCGGGGGCCGGGCGGCCCCACTCGCTCATCTCCTTCGCGAAGATGTCCCGGATCTCGCCCCGGTTGCGGTGGATCGCGGGGACGAGGATGTGCGACGGGCGGTCCTTGCCCAACTGCACGATCAGCTCGGCGAGATCGGTCTCGTAGGCGCGGATGCCCTCGGCCTCCAGCGCCTCGTTCAGCCCGATCTCCTGCGTGGCCATCGACTTGACCTTGACGACCTCCGTCTCACCGGTCGCCTTGACCAGATAGGTCACGATGCGGTTGGCCTCGTCCGCGTCGGCGGCCCAGTGGACGGTGCCGCCCGCCGCCGTCACCGACTCCTCCAACTGGACCAGGTAACGGTCGAGATGACGGAGCGTGTGGTCCTTGATCCGCTTGCCGGCCTCGCGCAGCTCCGCCCAGTCCGACACCTCCAGGACGGCCTTCTCCCGCTTCGCGCGGATCGTGTGCGTGGCGTGCCGCAGATTGCCGCGCAGCGTCGCGTTGTGCACGGCCTCGTGCGCCGCCTTCGGAAACGCCGGCATCCCGACGAACGTCCCACTCACGCGCCGCCCCCGATCCTGCTCGCCGAGGTCCCGTCCACCGCGGTCTCGTTCACCGCGGTCTCGTTCACTGTCGTCTCCGCACGACCGGTCATACCAGCGGCTCCTCTTCCGTGCTCGCCAGGATCTCCGCGATGTGGACCGGCCGCATGCCCGTGCGCAGCCGGGCCATGGTGCCGCCGATGTGCATCAGACACGAGTTGTCGGCCGCGCACAGCACCTCCGCGCCCGTCGACTCGGCGCTGCGCACCTTGTCCCTGCCCATCGCCGCCGAGACGTCGGGGTTCTTCACGGCGAAGGTGCCGCCGAAACCGCAGCACTCCTCCGCCCCCGGCAGCTCCACCAGCTCCAGACCCTTCACCGCCTGGAGCAACCGGCGCGGCCGCTCACCGAGCCCGAGACCGCGCAGGCCGTGGCAGGTCGGGTGGTAG
Source organism: Streptomyces torulosus (assembly GCF_001419765.1). GTDB lineage: Bacteria > Actinomycetota > Actinomycetes > Streptomycetales > Streptomycetaceae > Streptomyces > Streptomyces torulosus. The sequence continues at coordinate 9,305 of NZ_LIRK01000243.1, read as the reverse complement.
GTGACCTTGTGCGGGTAGTACGCCCCGACGTCCGTCACGCCCAGCACGTCCACCAGGAACTCGGTCAGCTCGTACGTCTTCGGCACGACCGGCGCGAGCGTACGCGCCAGCGTGTCGCCGCGCCCCTCGGCCCGCGCCCGCTCCCCCATCCGCGGATACAGCTCCCGCACCATCGCCCCGCACGACCCGGACGGCGTCACGATCGCCTCGTACCCACCGAATACATCGGAGAACTTACGGGCCAGGGGCTCCGCCTGATGTCGATACCCGGTGTTGTAGTGGGCCTGCCCGCAGCAGGTCTGATCCATCGGGAAGTCCACGTCGACGCCCAGCCTGGTCAGCAGTTTCACCACGGCGCGGCCGGTGTCCGGATAGAGCGTGTCGTTGACACAGGTCAGGAACAGAGCGACACGCATCGCGGCTCCTCGAGGGTCGGTCATCGGATGAAAGCAGGGTACGACGCCAATGCCCCGGAGGGCGAGGGGGCCCGCTGGTCGGAATCGCCTGGCGGGGCCCGCCCCGTCACCCAGGCACAGGAGGGCGCCGAGCGGGGAACGCACCGCCCGCCGGAGGAGGCCGGCAACCCTTGAGGGGCGTCACCCGGAGAGGGGCGTCGACCCGGCACGGGCCGCCGGGCGCCCTCACGCCCGCGCGAGCCGGTCCTCCGCCGCGCGCCAGGCCGCCGGGTCGCCCTGCGGCTCGTACCGCACCAGCGGCTGCGTGCGGGCGACGAGCCGGCGCATCGAGGCCCGGTCGTCGACGACGCCGTGTGTGCGGGCCTGGACCAGGACGTTGCCCAGGGCCGCCGCCTCCGCGGGGCCCGCCACCACCGGCAGCCCGCAGGCGTCGGCGGTGAGCTGGCACAGCAGGGCGTTGCGGGTGCCGCCCCCGACGATGTGGACGACGTCCACCGGGTGGTCGGCGAGCGACTGGGCCTCGGTGACGGCCCGCCGGTGGGCGAGGGCGAGGGAGTCGAGGATGCAGCGGGTGATCTCGGCGGGGGAGGAGGGCACCGGCTGCCCCGACTCCCGGCACGCCGCGGCGATCCGCTCCGGCATCCGGCCGGGCACGAGGAACGCCGAGTCCCCCGCGTCCACGACCGACCGCAGCGCCGGCACCCCGGCGGCGGCCCGCAGCAGCTCCCCGAGATCCGGGTCCCCCCAGTGCCGTACGCACTCCTGCAGCAGCCACAGGCCCATGATGTTCCGCAGATAGCGGACCGTGCCGTCGAGCCCCAGTTCGTTGGTGAAGTTGGCGGCCCTGCTCTCCTCGGTCAGCACCGGCGCGTCCAGCTCCAGCCCGGCCAGCGACCAGGTGCCGGTGCAGATGTACGCGAACCGCTCACCGGTGGCGGGTACGGCCGCGACCGCCGAGGCGGTGTCGTGGGAGCCGACGGTCGTCACCGGCACCGGCCCGGTCAGCCCCGTCTCCTCCAGCACCCGCGGCCGCAGCAGCCCCGCCGGGTCGCCCGGCCGCCGCAGCGGCGCGAACAGCTCGAGGTCGACCCCGAGCCGCTCCGCCACGCCGTACGCCCAGTCACGGGTGCGCGGATCGATCAGCTGGGTCGTGGACGCGTTCGTCAGCTCCGTGCCGAACTCACCCGTGAGCCAGTACGACAGCAGGTCCGGGATCAGCAGCAGCCGCGTCGCGTACGCCAGCTGCGCCGACGACCTGGCGGCGACCAGCTGGTACAGCGTGTTGAACGGCGCGTACTGCAACCCGGTGGCCGCGTACAGCTCGGCAGCGGGCACGGTGGCCCACACCTTCTCGGCGACGCCCTCGGTGCGGGTGTCCCGGTAGTGCACCGGGTTGCCGAGGAGGGCCCCGTCGGCGTCCAGCAGGCCGTAGTCGACGGCCCAGCTGTCGATGCCGACGGAGTCGACCCGCCCGGCCGCCCTCAGCCCGTCGAGGACCCCCGCGTACAGGGCGAGCACGTCCCAGCGCAGCCCCTCGGGCGTCCGCACCGGCCGATTGGGGAACCGGTGCGCCTCGACCAGCTCCAGCGAGTCCCGGTTCGCCCGGCCGACCATGACCCGCCCGCTGGACGCGCCGAGGTCGACCGCGGCGTACGACTTCACGGCGGTGCTCATCGCAGGAAGGCGGCGGCGACGCCGGCGTCGACCGGGACATGCAGCCCGGTGGTGTGCGTCAGCTCGCCGCCGGTCAGCGCGAACACCGCGCCCGCGACGTGCTCCGGCAGCACCTCACGCTTGAGGATGGTCCGCTGGGCGTAGAACTCGCCGAGCTTCTCCTCCTCGATGCCGTACGTCGCCGCCCGCTGGGCGCCCCAGCCGCCGGCGAAGATGCCGGACCCGCGCACCACACCGTCCGGGTTGACGCCGTTGACGCGGATGCCGTGCTCGCCCAGCTCGGCGGCGAGCAGCCGCACCTGGTGGGCCTGGTCGGCCTTGGTGGCGGAGTACGCGATGTTGTTGGGGCCGGCGAAGACGGCGTTCTTGGAGGCGATGTAGACGATGTCGCCGCCCAGCTTCTGCGCGATCATCACCCGCGCCGCCTCGCGCGACACCAGGAACGAACCGCGGGCCATGATGTCGTGCTGGAGGTCCCAGTCCCTGGCGGAGGTCTCCAGCAGCGGCTTGGAGATGGAGATCCCGGCGTTGTTGACGACGAGATCGACCCCGCCGAAGGCCAGCACGGCCGCCTTGAAGGCCCCGGCGATCTGCTCCTCGTCGGTCACGTCGACCGTCACGGCGACGGCCTTGTCGGCCCCGCCCAGCTCCTCGGCCACGGCGGCGGCGTTCTCGCCGTTCAGATCGGCGACGACGACACACGCCCCCTCCGCGACCAGCCGGTGCGCGATCGCCCTGCCGATCCCGCTGCCCGCGCCCGTCACCAGCGCCACCCGCGTGGCCAGCGGCTTCGGCTTCGGCATCCGCTGGAGCTTGGCCTCCTCAAGGGCCCAGTACTCGATGCGGAACTTCTCCGACTCCTCGATCGGCGCGTACGTGGAGACCGCCTCGGCGCCCCGCATCACATTGATCGCGTTGACGTAGAACTCTCCGGCCACCCGCGCCGTCTGCTTGTCCTTGCCGAAGCTGAACATGCCCACGCCCGGGATCAGCACGATCGCCGGGTCAGCGCCGCGCATCGCGGGGGAGTCGGGCTCGGCGTGCCGCCGGTAGTAGGCCGCGTACTCCTCGCGGTACTCGGCGTGCAGCTCCCTCAGCCGGGCGATCGCCGTGTCCAGGTCCGCGGTCGGGGGCAGGTCCAGCACGAGAGGGCGGACCTTCGTACGGAGGAAGTGGTCCGGGCACGAGGTGCCCAGCGCGGCGAGCCGCGGGTGCTCGGCGCCCGCCAGGAAGTCGAGCACGACGTCGGAGTCGGTGAAGTGCCCGACCTGCGGCCTGTCCTGCGAGGCGATGGCCCGGACGTGCGGCGCGAGAGCGGCGGCCCGCTCCCGGCGCGCGCCGGCCTCCAGCGCCTCGTACCCCTCGACGACCGACCCGAACGGCTCGGCCCTCCCCTTCTCCTGGAGGAACGCCTCCGCGGTACGGATGATGTGGAGCGAGTTCCGCTCGCACTCCTCGGCGGTGTCGCCCCAGGCGGTGATGCCGTGCCCGCCGAGCACACAGCCGATGGCCCCCGGGTTGTCCCGCTTCACGGCGGCGATGTCCAGCCCCAGCTGGAAGCCGGGCCGCCGCCACGGCACCCACACCACGCTGTCCCCGAAACACTCGGCGGTCAGCTTCTCCCCGTCGGCCGCGCAGGCCAGCGTGATCCCGGAGTCCGGGTGCAGATGGTCCACGTGGGCGGCGTCCACGAGCCCGTGCATGGCCGTGTCGATCGACGGGGCCGCCCCGCCCTTGCCGTGCAGGCAGTAGTCGAACGCGGCGACCATCTCGTCCTCGCGCTCCACCCCCGGGTACACGTCGACGAGCGCCCGCATCCGGTCCAGCCGCAGCACGGCCAGCCCGGCCTCGGTGAGCGTCCCGAGGTCACCCCCGGACCCCTTCACCCACATCAGCTCCACATCACCCCCGGTGACGGGATCGGTGCCGGTCCCCTTGGCGGACGCGTTGCCACCGGCGTAGTTGGTGTTCCGGGGATCGGCACCGAGCCGCCGGGACCGGGCGAGCAGAGCTGCGGCTTCGGGATGGGTTGCCATGTGCGATCAATCCTTACGGTGAGATGAGTACGGGGTACGGGGTTCAGCTCGGGGCTCGGGGGTGCGTGGCCGGTGCGGGTGAGTGGGGCTTCTCGCGCAGTTCCCCGTGTCCCTGAAAAGCAGGAGCTGCGCCCCATGCTTCTCAGGCCCGCAGGGCCTGGGCCTTCAGGGGCGCGGGGAACTGCGCGACCGGCCACGAACCGGCCCGCGTACCGCGACCGGCAGTGACCCGGCAGATGGAGCGCGGCATCGGCTTCAGCTCAGCGCAGCGGTCACGCCCCCCAACCCGCCTGTTCTCCTCCCACACGCTCCTCGACGATCTTCGAGGCCCACCCGGACGCGCGGTACGCCTTCAGCGGTTCGGGGTCCAGCCCCATCTCCTCACGCACCTCACGGAGCAGCGGCCGCACATCCGTGTTGTACGCGTCCATCAGCACGGCGTTGGCCTCCAGCACGTCCCCGGCCCGCTGAGCGGAGCGCAGCGCCTCCCGGTCCACCAGCAGCGCCTTCGCCGTGGCCTCCTGGACGTTCATCACCGACCGGATGATCGCCGGGATCTTCGCCTCGATGTTGTGGCACTGGTCGAGCATGAACGCGACCTCGGGGGTGAACCCGCCGCCGCGCACCACCTCGTACATGATCCGGAACAGCTGGAAGGGGTCGGCCGCACCGACCATCAGGTCGTCGTCGGCGTAGAACCGGGAGTTGAAGTCGAACGCGCCGAGCTTCCCCTCCCGCAGCAGCGTCGCCACGATGAACTCGATGTTCGTGCCGGGCGCGTGATGCCCGGTGTCGACGACGACCTGCGCCTTCGGCCCGAGCTTCAGACAGTGGGCGTAGGCGGTGCCCCAGTCCGGGACGTCGGTCGTGTAGAACGCCGGCTCGAAGAACTTGTACTCCAGCAGCATCCGCTGCCCGTCCCCGAGCCGCTCGTACACCTCGGCCAGCCCCTCGGCCAGCCGGTCCTGCCGCTCGCGCACATCGTCCTGGCCGGGGTAGTTCGTGCCGTCCGCGAACCACAGCTTCAGATCGCGGGACCCGGTGGCGTCCATGATGTCGACGCACTCCAGCAGATGGTCCACGGCCTTGCGGCGGATCGCCGCGTCCGGGTGGCAGATGCTGCCCAGCTTGTAGTCGTCGTCCTGGAAGGTGTTGGAGTTGATCGCGCCGAGCCGCACGCCCCGCTGCTGGGCGTGCTTGGCGAGCGCCGCGTAGTCGTCGACCTTGTCCCAGGGGATGTGCAGCGCCACGGTCGGGGCCACGCCCGTGAACTCGTGCACCTTGCCGGCGTCGTCCAGCTTCTCCCAGGGGTTGCGGGGCACACCGGCCTGGGCGAAAACCTTGAAACGGGTTCCGGAGTTTCCGTACGCCCACGACGGCGTCTCGACGGCCTGTGTCTTGAGAGCGGCCTTCACCGCGGCGAGCTCGGTCACGTCAGGGCTCCTACCGGCTTTGATGTCTGAAACGATTCAGCACGGGAAACTATGAGCGGCTCGTCCGACTGTCAACCCCCCAGGTCAAGACCATCGTCCGTGACCCTGTTGTGACCTCTTCTGTCGAAAAATTTTCGACCGGAACCCATTGACGTGACCTGCGTGGGGTGCCTAACGTCCCGGCAACCTAGTTGAAACCTTTCACGACGCAGTGAGGGCTCGGCCCTCCGCCACCGGCGTCGTCGAGGAGCCCCCATGACAGACCGGTCCGACACGGGTCCGGCCCCCGTTCTCGCGCTGAAGGGCATCTCCAAGTCCTTCGGCGCTGTACGCGCCCTGCGGGACGTGTCCCTCGAACTGTTCCCGGGCGAGGTGCACGCACTCGCCGGTGAGAACGGAGCGGGCAAGTCGACCCTGATCAAGACGCTCGCCGGGGTGCACCGACCGGACTCCGGCCAGGTGCTCCTCGACGGAGCGCCCACGGTGTTCCACGGTCCGGCCGACGCCCGCGACGCGGGCATCGCCGTGATCTACCAGGAGCCCACGCTCTTCCCCGACCTGTCGATCGCCGAGAACATCTTCATGGGCCGCCAGCCCCGGCGCGCCCTCGGCCGGATCGACCACAAGGCCACTCACGCGGCGACCCTCGCCCTGATGCGGCGGCTCGGCGTCGAACTCGACCCCGACCGCCCGGCACGCGGCCTGTCCATCGCCGACCAGCAGATCGTCGAGATCGCCAAGGCGCTGTCGTTCGACGCCCGCGTCCTGATCATGGACGAGCCGACGGCGGCCCTCACCGGCAGCGAGGTCGCCCGCCTCTTCGGCGTCGTCCGCACCCTGCGCGAGCAGGGCTCCGCCGTCCTGTTCATCTCCCACCGCCTGGAGGAGATCTTCCAGATCTGCCGGCGGGTCACCACCCTGCGCGACGGCGCCTGGATCTCCAGCGAACCCGTCGACGGCATGACCGAGGACGACCTGGTACGCCGCATGGTGGGCCGCGACCTGGAGGAGCTGTACCCCAAGCAGGAGGTCGAGCCCGGCGAGGTCGCCCTGAGCGTGCGCCGGCTGACCCGCGAGGGCGTCTTCACCGATGTCTCCTTCGACGTCCGCCGCGGCGAGATCGTCGGCCTGGCCGGCCTCGTCGGCGCCGGCCGCACCGAGGTGGCCCGAGCCGTCTTCGGCGTCGACCGCTGGGACGCGGGCGAGGTCGCCGTCGACGGGAAGCCCCTCACCAACGGGGCCCCCTCCACCGCCATGTCCGCCGGGCTCGCCCTGGTCCCCGAGGACCGCCGCGCCCAGGGCCTGGTGATGGACATGTCCATCGAACGCAACATCGGTCTCACCGGCCTCCGCACGACCGTGAAGGCCGGCCTGGTGGACCGCGGCGCCGAACGCAGCCGCTCCCTCGACTGGGCGGTCAAACTCCAGGTGAAGTACGCCCGCCTCGCGGACACCGTCAACACGCTGTCCGGCGGCAACCAGCAGAAGGTCGTCCTCGCCAAGTGGCTCGCCACCGGCCCGAAGGTGCTGATCGTCGACGAGCCAACCCGCGGCATCGACGTCGGCACCAAGGCCGAGGTGCACCGCCTCCTCAGTCAGCTCGCCGCCGACGGTGTGGCGGTCCTGATGATCTCCTCCGACCTGCCCGAGATCCTCGGCATGGCCGACCGCGTGCTCGTGATGCACGAGGGCCGGCTCACCGCCGAGATCCCTCGCTCCGAAGCCACCGAGGAAACCGTGATGGCCGCAGCCACGGGGAGGGCAGCCGCATGACGGTGACCGCCCCCGAGAACACCCCCGTCACCGAGGTGCCCAGGTCCAGCGGCACCCGGCTCGTGGACCGCGTCTTCAGGATGCGTGAACTCGCCATCCTGGTCGTCTTCCTGGCGATGATCGTCGTCACCCAGCTCGGCAACAGCGAGTTCCTCACCGAGCAGGGCATCAAGGACCTGCTGCTCAACGCGACCATCCTGGTGCTGGTCGCCGTCGGCCAGTCCCTGGTCGTCATCACCCGCAACGTCGACCTGTCGGTCGGCTCCACGCTCGGCATCAGCGCCTTCACCGCCGGCACCTATCTCCAGGGCGGCGGGAACGCGGTCGTGGCCGTGCTCCTCGCGGTCCTGATGGGCATCGGCTTCGGCCTGCTCAACGGCCTGCTCGTCAGCCTCGGCCAGGTGCCCGCCCTCGTCGTCACCCTCGGCACGCTCTACATCATCCGCGGCATCGACTCGATCTGGGTCGGCTCCCGGCAGATCGTCGCCTCCGGCCTGCCGGACGGGTTCATCGACTTCGGCTCCGGCGGCATCCTCGCGGTGCCCTACCTCGCCCTGATCGCGCTCGTGGTCCTGGTGGCGACGGCCTACTACCTGAAGCACTTCGGCAGCGGACGCGAGCTGTACGCGCTCGGGTCCAACCCGGAGGCCGCACGCCTCGCCGGCATCCCCGTCCGCAAGCGGATCCTGGTCGCCTACACCTTCTGCGGCGCCCTCGCCGGCCTCGCGGGCGCCCTCTACCTGGCCCGCTTCGGCAACGTCGACTCCGGCACGGGCACCGGGTACGAACTGACCGTCGTCAGCGCGGTCGTGGTCGGCGGTGTCGTCTTCACCGGCGGCTCCGGCAGCGTCTACGGAGCAGCGCTCGGTGCCCTGCTGCTGACGTCCATCAACAGCGTCCTGCCCGCCCTCGGCGTCAGCTCGGTGTGGGTGCTCGCCATCAACGGCGTCCTGCTCATCCTCGCCATCGCCGTGGACCGCGTGGTCGCGCTGCGGGTGGCGACCGCCCTGAAGAAGAGGAACGCCCGCCATGGCTGACCCCACGTCCTCGCGCGCGAGCCGCTGGTCCGCCCTGAAGCGGTGGGACTCCGCCGTCGGCGCCCTCCTGATCGTCGTGCTCCTGCTGTCCTTCTCCACCGTCGACGGCTTCGGCAACGCGCTCAACCTGTCGTTCCTCATCGGCAACACCCTGCCGATCGCGCTGATCGCCCTGCCGATGACCCTGCTCGTGGTGTCCGGCGAGATCGACCTGTCGGTCG
>NZ_LIRK01000243.1:0-694 GCF_001419765.1 Streptomyces torulosus | reverse complement strand
GGCGACAGCTTCGTCCCGCAGGCCCTCATCCCCTTCCTGGTGCTGCTCGTCATCGCCGTGATCGCCCTGCACGCCACCCCGTTCGGGCGGTCCCTGTTCGCGATCGGCGCCAGCGAGGAGGCCGCGCGCTTCACCGGCATCCGCGTCAAGCGCCAGAAGCTGATCCTCTTCACCGTCACCGGTGTGATGGCCTCCCTCACCGGCATCTTCTGGGCCCTGCACTACGCCAGCGCCCGCTACGACAACGCCACCGGACTCGAACTGTCCGTCATCGCGGCCGTGCTGCTCGGCGGCATCGACTTCGACGGCGGCAAGGGCACCCTCGGCGGCGCGATCGCCGGAGTGTTCCTCCTCGGCACCCTCCAGAACGTGATGAGCCTGCAGGACGTCTCCGCCCAGTCGCAGATCGTCGTCACCGGTGTCCTGCTCGTCCTCTCCGTGCTCGGCCCCCGGGTCGCACGCCAGATCTCCGTCGCGAGGGCCGGCCGCGGCGCGGCCGGCCCTCGCGACGGAGATCTGGCGTGCGACCCGGGGGCCGAGCACGGAGAGGACGAGCAGGACACCGGTGACGACGATCTGCGACTGGGCGGAGACGTCCTGCAGGCTCATCACGTTCTGGAGGGTGCCGAGGAGGAACACTCCGGCGATCGCGCCGCCGAGGGTGCCCTTGCCGCCGTCGAAGTCGATGCCGCCG
>NZ_LIRK01000242.1 GCF_001419765.1 Streptomyces torulosus | reverse complement strand
CCCGCAGGTTCTTCCACCGCCGCCAGCGCCAGCCCCACATCGTCCGCGGCTACTTCGGCGGCCCCCACGTCCGCTACACCCTCGAAGAGAACCCTTTGAGTTTCTGATCAATAGGGATCGGAAGTTTCGTAAAACGGAACTTCCCCATCGTCCACCTGGGACGCCCTGCCGCCCGCCCCACACACACCTACACGGTCACCGGGCCGCTGTGCACGCCGAACGACACCATCGTGAAGAAGGCCAGGCTCCCCGAAGTCCGCCCCGGTGACCTGCTCGGGATCGAACGCTCTGGCGCCTACGGTCCCACCGCCTCGCCAGGACTGTTCCTCAGCCACGGCTATCCCGCCGAGGTTCTCGTGCACGACGGACACGCCACCCTCGTGCGAGAGCGGGACACACCCGAAGAGATGCTCTCCCGCCAGCATCTGGCGGTCTTCAAGGACGCCTCGTGACGCCCGGTGCACCCATGGGCGTAGGCCTAGACGTTCTCGAGCGCGACGAACTGGCTTGCCTGGTGAAGCGCCACTGGTTCCTGCGGTACTGCTACGCCCCGGAGGAAATCCAGCAGGCGCAGAACCTCGGACCCGAAAGGCGCCTGGAGTACCTCGCCGGACGCTTCGCCGCCAAAGAGGCCATCCTCAAAGCGCTGGGCAAGGGCCTGTTCCAAGGCATCGCGCCACGCAACATCCACATCAAGCGTGCTGACGACGGATCACCACACGTCGAGCTGCGCGCCGAAGCCGCCGAGGCAGCGTCCGACCAGACCGTGCGTATCTCGATCACACACAAGAGCAACGTGGTCGCCGCCGTGGCTCTCGTCTCCTAACCCGAACCAGCACGCCACCATCAGTGACGGAAGAAAGAATGACGCATCCATGACTTCTCCTGAAGGTGACATGAACGCTGTCACAGCGCAGCTGCGCATCAGGATCGGCCAGGAAGAAGCCCACTATGGCGGGGAACTCGTCGACGGCGCACGACTCCTGCGCCTGTTCGGCGACCTCGTCACCGAAATCACCATCCGTACCGACGGCGACGAAGGACTGCTCGCCGAGTACTCCGACGTCCGCTTCACAGCCCCCGTCCGCCCCGGAGACTACATCGAGGCCACCGCCCAGCTCGTACGGAGCACCAAGCTGCGCCGCTTCGTAGCCCTGGAAGCCCGCAAGGTCATCGCCTCCTGCGACACGAGTCCCAGCGCGGCCCAGCCCCTGGCCGAACCCATCACGGTGTGCACGGCGAACGCGGTAACCGTCGTCCCCAAGCCGAAACGGTCCAGCCCACCTGACAGCAGCCGGCACCGAAGCGAAAAGGACACCGTGCTGACAGGAGGACGGTAGTGCCCCAGCATCTGACCCTTCACTCCCTGCTCGACGAGGCAGCCGCGGTACACCAGGACCGGTGTGCCATAAGCACCGCCTCGGACTCGATCACCTACGAGAACCTGGCACAGGCCTCTCGCCATGCCGCGCACCTGCTGCGCGCGCACGGTGTCCAGCGCGGCGACCGGGTCGTCATCTCCTCACCCGACGCGATCACCGTCGCCGTCACAGTCCACGCCGCCTCCCGAGCAGGCGCGATGTTCAGCGTGCTGCACGAGGACGTCCGGGACGACCCGCTCCACCACGTGCTGCAGGACTGCGAACCCGCCGCGATCGTGACCGACGACCCCGGTGTCTCCGTCATCGCACAAGCACACGACGTACATGTCCTCACCTCCCAGGAACTGCGCCACGCCCCAGCCCCGAGGGAAGACCCACACCTGCCCAACCCTCCGCTCGCAGTCGACGGGGCATGCCTGATCTACACCTCGGGCACCACGTCACTGCCCAAGGCAGTGGTCAGCACCCACCAGCAGATACTCTTCGCCACCCAGGCCATCCAGGACTGTCTCGCCTACCGCGCCGACGACATTATCTACAGCCCTCTGCCACTGTCCTTCGACTACGGCCTCTACCAGATGTTCCTGACGTTTCTGGCCGGCGCGCAGCTGCGAGTAGGCCATGTCGCAGAAGCCGGCCCACCCCTCCTGCGCGCCCTGCAGGACAGCAAGGCCACCGTGCTCGCCGCCGTGCCCTCCGTCTCCGACCGCCTGTCCTGGCTGGTACGCAGGGCGAAGAACAAGCCCGCCCTGCGCCTGCTGACCAACACCGGTGCCGCCCTGTCCGAGAAGACCATCGCCGACCTGCGCGAGGCGATACCCACCTTGCGCGTACAGCTGATGTACGGGCTCACGGAATGCAAGCGGGCCACCATCATGCCGCCGGACGGAGACCTTCAGCGGCCCGGCTCCTCCGGAAAGGCGCTCCCCGGTACAGAGGTCTTCATCATCGACGACGACGGCAAGCGACTGCCGGCAGGAGAGGTCGGCCAGTTCGTCGTCCGCGGCCCCAACGTCATGGCCGGGTACTGGCGGCGCCCTGAGATGACCGCCGAACGCTTCCACCGGCGTGACGGCCTCTTCCCGGAACTGCGCACCGGCGACTACGGCTGGATGGACGACGAAGGCTACCTCTACTTCTCAGGGCGCCGTGACGACCTCTACAAGGAACGCGGATTCCGCGTCAGCGCCACCGAAGTGGAGGCCGCAGCCCGCCGTGTCGAAGGCGTGGACTCGGCAGCCGTGCTGCCGCCCGGCCCGAAGACCGGACGCACCGCGGTACTGGCCGCAGTGACCGAACTGGACGGACCCGAGGTACTGGCCCGCATGCAAGGCCTCATCGAAGACTACAAGATCCCACGCCGCTGCGTCCCGGTCCCGCACCTCCCCACCAACCACAACGGCAAAGTCGACCGACAGGCCCTGACCAACCTCATCCACGACCCCGCAAACGCATGAAAGGAGCAGGCTCGATGAGCCTCAACCGCACAGACGTGACCACCGCCATGGAAACGGCCCTGAGTAACGTGCTGGACCGGCCAGTGACCGAACTCTCCGGACAGACCAGGCTCTTCGACGACCTTCACCTGGACTCCACCACGATGCTCGAGATGCTCATGGAGCTCGAGGACTCCCTGGGCCTGGAGGTGGACCCCGAAGAACTCGAAGCCGACGACTTCGAGACCGTCGACACCTTCACCGACTTCGCCCTCGCCCACCTCGAGACACGCAACGCGGCCTGAACGACCCACCACACCGGCCAGCACACGTCCGCGGCCAGGCCGCCGAGCCTGCCCGAGACGCCACGCACGCATCCGACACGAGCCCAGGGGAAGGCAACCGTGATCGTTCGCTCGTTCAAGGACATCGAAGGCACCGACAGGCACGTCAAGTCCCGCTCCGGAACATGGGAGAGCAAGCGCATCATCCTCGCGAAGGAAGGAGTCGGCTTCTCCCTGCACGAGACGACCGTCTACGCCGGCACGGAGACGACCATGTGGTACGCCAACCACATCGAGGCCGTCCTCTGCGTCGAAGGCGAGACCGAACTCACCAACGAGGAAACCGGCGAGAAGCATCTCATCACCCCCGGCACCATGTACCTGCTGAACGGGCACGAGAAGCACACGCTGCGCCCCACCGTGGACTCCCGTTTCATCTGCGTGTTCAACCCCCCGGTCACCGGCCGCGAGGACCACGACGAGAACGGCGTCTACCCGCTGCTCACCGAGGAGGCCATTGCATGACCGCGCCGGCCTCCCTCTCCACCTCCAGCCGGGTCCGCCCCGAGTACCGGACGCCGCGCGTCGAGGACGCGCAGGCCATGTGGCAGATGGTGCACGAGTCGGACGAACTCGATGACAACAGTCCCTACTACTACGCGCTGTGGTGCCGCGACTTCGCCGAAACCTCCCTCGTGGCATCACTCGGCGACGAGGTCGTCGGCTTCCTGACCGGCTACTTCCGCCCCAATCAGCCCGACACCTATCTGGTGTGGCAGGAGGCCGTGAAGCCGCGCCACGGCATTCCGATGCTCGGAGTGCAGCTGTTCGAACGGGCCGCCGAGCGCGCGGTCGGCAATGGCGCCCGCTACATCGAGGCGACCGTGTCGGCCGACAACAAGGCCATCATCATGGTGCTGAAGAAGTGCGCCAAGCGGTACCAGGCCCCCGTTCACACCGAAGTGCTCTTCCCGGCCTCGCTCTTCCCCGAGGAGCACCACGACGAGGTGCTCTACCGGATCGGGCCCATCGAGCCGGCTTCTGCACTCACCTGATGGCCCAGCTGATGCAGTGTCACCGCGCGCGTGCCCTCACTGTGCTTCACGGAAGGTGTTGCGGTAAGCGCGCGGTGACACCCCCAGTGCCTCGCGGAAGTGCTGGCGCATCGCAATTCCCGTCCCGAAACCGGCCGCGGCGGCATGCGGTCCACGGGGTCGCCCGTGCGTTCCAGCAGCCGACGGGCGTACTGCAGACGCTGCTGGCCGAGCCACCGCATCGGCGTCATACCGGTCTCCTGACGGAACCTGCGGGTCAGCGTGCGCACGCTCGTCGAAGCCTGGCGATCCAGATCCTGCAAGGTCAGGGCCTCCTCGAGATGTTCCACGGCCCATACCCGGAGCGCGGCGGTGGAACTGTCGTCGCCATCGGGCACGGGGCGGTCGATGTACTGGGCCTGGCCGCCTTCCCGGAGCGGCGGCACCACCGTGCCGCGGGCGACAGTGATGGCGACGTCGACGCCATGGTCACTGCGGATCATGTGCAGGCACAGGTCGATTCCCGCGGCAACACCCGCGGACGTCAGCACCCCTCTGTCGTCGGCGTACAGCACGTCGGGGTCGACATCGATCTCCGGGTACAGGGCGGCCAGCTCGGGACATGACTTCCAGTGCGTCTTCGCCCGTCGCCAGCCGGCCCACGAGCAGGCCGGCTGCCGCCAGGACGAACGAACCGGTGCAGATGGAAGCCAGGCGCGCTGTCGCCGGCACTTCCGCGCGAGCCGCTTCGACCAGCGGCCTCAGCCAGCCCCGCTGCTGAGGCCCATAGTCCTCGACCGCGGCCGGCACGATCACCGTGTCCGCGTCGCGCAGGCCCGCGGCCCCAACGGCACGTTGACCGTGAAGTCGGCGTCGGTCAACACCTCGCCGGCTCCACGGCGCAGGTCACGACCGAATACAGGCGTCGGCCGGCCTCACTCACCGCGGTGCCGAACAGGCGGTGCACGATGCCCAGCTCCATGGGCAGAAGACCATGACGAACCAGGACCACAACTTTGTGCACGAAATCGTCACTCACTGTAATGACCAGATTCTTTCACTACCTGTACAAACGGCCAGTGGTTTCCCCGCCCCCGTCTCACCGAAGGATGAAGGCATGCACAACACCACCGGCCATCGCACCAACGCCGCTGGGCGCCGCGCCTGGTGGGTAGCCGCCGTCACCGCAGTGGCGATCATCGTCGCCGGCGCCTTCTCCACCATGCCAGGCATTCTGCAGGACCCCCTGCGCCAGGAGTTCCAGTGGTCCCGCGGCTCCATCGGCCTGGCGGCGTCGGTCAACATGATCCTCTACGGGCTCACCGCCCCCTACGCCGCAGCCCTGATGGACCGCTTCGGCATCCGCAGGGTCGTCATCGCCGCGCTGGGAGCCGTCGCCGCCGGAGCACTGCTCACCACCACGATGAGCTTCGCCTGGCAGTTCACGCTCTTCTGGGGCTTCCTCGTCGGCCTGGGCACCGGATCGCTCTCGATGACCCTCGGCACCACCGTCACCAACCGCTGGTTCACCACCCGCCGCGGCCTGGTGACCGGCATCCTCTCCTCCGGCAGCGTCTTGGGCCAGATGGTTTTCCTGCCCGCCCTCTCCTGGACCATCGCCCACCACGACTGGCGACCCGCCCTCGTCAGCCTCGCCCTCGCCGCCCTGGCGGTCACCCCCCTGATCTACCTCGTCCTGCGCGACCACCCCGCCGACGTCGGACAACGCCCCTACGGCAGCGACACCTTCATCCCGCGCCCCGCACCCGTTCCCGGAGCCGCCCGCCGCACCGTGACCGTCCTGCGCGACGCCGCCCGAACCGTCCCCTTCTGGCTGCTCGTCGGCGCATTCGCCATCTGCGGCGCGTCCACCAACGGCATCATGTGGACCCACTTCGCCCCAGCGGCCCACGACCACGGCATGCCCATCACCACCGCCTCGACACTGCTGGCACTCATCGGCGTCTTCAACGTGGCAGGCACCATCGCCTCCGGATGGCTCACCGACCGCATGGACGCCCGCCGACTCCTTGCCGCCTACTTCCTCCTGCGCGGCCTGCTCATGATCAGCCTGCCCCTGATCATGACCGCCACCGTCAACGCGCCCATGCTCACCTTCGTGGTCGTCTTCGGTCTCCTCGACCTGGCGACCGTGCCACCGGTCATCGCCCTGTGCCGCACCTTCTACGGCGAGGACAGCGCCATCGTCTTCGGCTGGACCAACGCAGCACACCAGATCGGTGCGGCCTCGGCCTCCTTCCTCGGCGGCGTGGCCCGCGACGCCTTCGGCAGCTACGACCCCGTCTGGTTCGCACTCGCGGCCCTCTGCGCGGCCGCCGCCATGCTGTCCCTGGTCATCCGCCTCCGCCCCACCGCCTCGACCGAGGCTGACAAGAAGACGTACGCATCTTCCGACCCGGGGCGGTGACTGCCAACGTCACCCCGCGCCCCCTGGCTGGCGCGACGACAGCCGGGACCGGATAGGAACACTTCGTCCGACCCACCAACAACGTAGGATCGGCTGAGGCGGACCCGCCTCCCCACACGAACTCGAGGTCATCCAGCAGAACCAGCTCCACGCCCCGATCGGGTCGACGGACCAGGACCGCATCCGGCACTTGACCGTCGCCCTGCCCCCACAGTACGCAGCCCGCCTCTTCGACGCCCTCGACATAGCCCTGTGGCGCTGCGACCGCGCCGGAACTCCCGCTGGACCGGGGCTCGTTCATCATTCGGGTGCCGGCAGCAAATACACGTCTTTCGCGTTCACCGCGCACCTGATCGAGGCGGGTATCGATGCCCCGATCGGCACCGTCGGCGACGCCCTGGACAACGCGCTCATGGAATCCCAGTTCGGCCTCTACAAGACTGAGCTGATCAAGCCCCGCAGGCCCTGGCACGGCCTCGCCGACGTCGAACTCCGCACCGCGGAATGGGTCGACTGGTTCAACAACCAGCGCCTCCACACCGCGATCGGAGACATCCCGCCCCACGAGCACGAGACCAACCACTACGTTCAACACCAGCCCCGACCGGCGGCTGGAGTCAGCGCATAGAGCCTCCACCGATCCCGGAGCGGTTCACGGATCATCCCGGACTTAAAGAGCGTTTTGTCCCGGCGAGGTTGTTTGGTTCGAAATTCAGGTGTCGCGCCAGTTCGGAGTGGATTCACTGGTGAGTCGTCGGCTTATGAGGTCGATCATTGCGACGTGGATTATGGCTTCGGATCGGTGGGGGTGAGTCTCGTAGTCGCGTGCGAGACGGCGGTGGTGCATCAGCCAGCCGAAGGTCCGCTCGACCACCCAGCGTCGGGGAATCACCTTGAACCCTTTGACGCCGGGGTCGCGTTGGATGACTTCGACATCGATTCCGAGGCGGGCGCCGTGGTCGATGGCCTTCGTCCGGTAGCCGGTGTCGGCCCATGCCTTGGTCACTCGGGGGCTGGTGGCGGAGATCTGGGAGAGCAGGTGAATGCCGCCGGCGTTGTCGGAGACACTCGCCGCGCTCACCCAGACGGCCAGCAGCAGGCCGAGGGTGTCGACGCCGATGTGGCGCTTGCGACCTGCGATTTTCTTGCCTGCGTCGATGCCCTGGCCGGCTGCTGGGACGTTGGCGGAGGTCTTGATGCTCTGCGCGTCGAGCACGCAGGCGCTCGGTTCGGCGTCGCGGCCTTCGGCTTCACGCACCAGGCCCCGCAGCAGGCCGTTGAGCCGGTCGAGGACACCCTCCTTCTGCCAGGCGGCGAAGTAGCCGTAGACCGTCTCCCACGGTGCGAAATCGTGCGGCAGATACCGCCAGGGGATCCCGGTGCGGTCGACGTACAGGATGGCGTCCATGATGCGGCGCAGGTCGTGCTCGGGTGGGCGGCCGATGTCCAGGCCCTTGCCTCTGCGCTCGGCCCGCCAGGCGGTGAGCGTGGGGCCGATCAGCTCCCAGCGGGCATCGGACAGGTCGCTGGGATACGGGCGCTGTCGCGTCATGTTTCGGTAGTACCGTCGGGCACGATGCATCCCCAGGGCGCAAACAGCGTCAACCGGGGGCGCTTTGGGATCAGACAGACATCCGATGCGGTTGATCAGTCAAGCAGTGTCGGGGAAGGCGGTCTCTTCGTTGTAGGGGATGCGGCGGGTGAGGCAGTGGTGCAGGCAGCCGAGCATGCGGTTGAACAGGTTGCGTTGTGCTGCGACGTGTCGTTCTTCGGCTGCTCGGCGGCGGTCGTAGTGGGCTCGTGCTCCGGGGGATGCTGTGAGAGGTCGTTAAGTCCGCTTCTGGTAGTGGACATGTCCAGGTGGGCCAGGAGCGGTCCGGGACGGGATATTCGGTGTCCTGCCCACCCCATGAGGACACAAGATGGTTCGCATGACCTTGGCTACTCCCATCCTGCGCACCACTCGCCTGCGGCTGCGGCCGTTCACCGAGGCCGACGCGGACCTCCTCTTCGCACTGCACAGCAGCACCCATGTGATGCGCTACTGGGACTCCGCGCCGTGGAACGACCGGGCTCGCGCTGAACGCTTCATCGCGATGTGCGGAAGGATCGCCGACGAAGGCACTGGGGCGCGGGTGGCCATCGACCGTGCTTCTGACGGGGCCTTCGTCGGTTGGTGTGGTCTGACCAATTGGGACCCGGACAACCGCAGCGCGTCGCTGGGCTATTGCCTCGACCCTGCGATGTGGGGCCATGGCTACGCGACGGAAGCCGCGCATGCCTTGCTGCAGTGGGCATTCGACACATTGGATCTGAATCGAGTTCAGGCCGAGGCGGATACGCGTAACGCGGCATCTGGCCGGGTTCTGGAGAAGATCGGATTCGTGCGGGAAGGGACGTTGCGGGAAGACTGCGTCGTGAACGGCGAGGTATCCGACTCGTGGGTATTCGGGTTACTCAGGCGAGAGTGGCGGCCGTCGACCATGCCGATGCCAGCCCGCTAAAAGCGGCGTTACATCCGTTTCTGGTATTGGCCGCGTCCGGGTTGCTCGACAAGTCCCTGGCGGACGAGTCGTCCCAGGCGGGAGCGGGTGACGTTGATCGAGGGCTCATCGGTGGGCAGGCCGAGTTGCTCGTGTAGATCGCGGACACGGAACACCTTTCCGGGGTGCTCGTTGAACGCCGTCACGATGCGCTGGTAGACGGTGGTGGTGGCGGGATCCGCGACGGTCGGTGCGTGGTCGGGCGGGGCGAGGCCGTCGATGACCTTGCGTGTGGCGATGAGTTCGGCCAGGCGGGCCTCGGTTTCGGCGAGGGCGGTGGTGAACTGCTCGATCCGTTCGCGCAGTTGATCGGTGCGGGCGGCGGTCTCGTCGTGTTCGGCCTGCAGCAGCCGCAGGAGTTCAGAGACGTTCACGCGGCCAGCTCCATCTCGTCGCGCCAGGCGGGGCTGGGGGCGGTGAGACGGCGGAGCATGCCGGCGGTGGCGGCCCAGTAGACGCGGGAGGCAGCGTTGTCGGGCCGGTGGTCGTAGTCGCGGGCCAGGCGCCGGTGCAGCATGAGGGTGCCGTTGACCTGCTCGACCACCCACCGTTTCGGCTGCGGGACGAAGCCTCTGCCCTCGTCGTCGGGGTTGCGGCGGACCACCTCGACGGTGATGTCCTTCACCGCCCCGTGAATGATCACGGCGTCCTTGAAGCCCTGGTCGACCAGGACCTTCTCCAGGCGCAGCCCGCACCGCTCCGCCGCCTGGTCCAGCAGGGCGATGCCGGCCTCGTTGTCGTGCGCACTCGCGGGCAGGACCACCACGCCGATGATCAGGCCCAAAACGTCCACGGCGAGCCCGCGCTTCCTGCCAGGCGTCTTCTTGTTCGCGTCCAGTCCCGTCGTCTCCTTCGGCACCCCGGCCGCGACGCGGACGGACTGGGTGTCGATGATCACCCGGGACGGGTCCTCTAATCGTCTGGACCGCTCCCGCACCTGGCAGCGCAGGATCTCCTGGATCCGCTGGTCAAGGCCGTCCTGGCGCCACAGAGTGAAGTAGTAGAACACCGCCGACCAGGCCGGGAGGTCGTGCGGCAGGAGCCGCCACTGACAGCCCGTCCGGTTCTGGTAGAGCAGCGCGTTCACGACCTCGCGCAGGTCGCAGGAGCCCGGGTCCCCGGTCGCCGACCGCGCCACCCGCTCCTGCTTCCACGCGGTGACCAGCGGCTCGATCAACACCCACTGCTCGTCGGACAAGTCGGTTGCGTACGGCACCCGTTCCATACCCGCGACCCCATCATGCACACGACACGACGCGAGGACGGAACCGTCCCATCACCCACGAACGGGCGACACCACATCATCGGAAACGGGACTTAACGACCTCTCAGAACTGCTGCGCGGTGTCGGTCTCTACCCCCGCTGGGAAATCGTCTACTCACTGGCCACCGAGCTGGGCATGCCGAACTGGCCCCTGTACCAGCTGTGGTGCCAGGCCGCGCTCGAAGCCCACAGGAGCAGCGAGTGGGTCGACGACTGCACCGAACGGACCCCCATCCTGACCGCCACCCACACGGCCCCACCCTTGGATCACAGCGCGTTCCGCGAACTCGTGGAACTGGACTACCTCCTCTACGCACAGGTCTTCCTCGACGACGACCGGCGTGACGCCGCTGTGTCCAACACCTTCGACATCCTCTGGCTGTCCTGGGACGACGCCCTGGCCAGCCAGGACACCCGCCGTTACGCCTGGAACGTCCTGCGCGCCACGGTCATAGCCAGCACCCCGCACCGGGACGGACGGCCCGAGCTGGGGATGGCCGCCTTCGACACCGCCGCCCTTCAGTCCCTCGCCGACCCGGCCGACCGCATGGACCAGATCGCCGAGAGCCTGAAGCTGTTCGCGGCCATGAGCCGCCTGCCCGGCAGCCAGCTCGATGTCATGGTGCTGCGCCGGCTGTGGAATCGCCCGCCCGAGACCGTCTCCGCCCTCCTGGGCGTGCCGCTGGCCGCCGTCCGCTCGGACGAGCGTCACGCCACCCGCTTCCTGGAGAGCGTCCTGTGCCCGCCGCCCGCGACCGAAGGGAACACCCCGTGACCGGCATCGAAGAACTCCTCTCCAGAGCCGTGCTCGTCCGCGAGCGCACCCTGCCGCGCGACATCGTCCACTCGACCGCCCCATCGTCCGCACCCGATGCCGACCAGCCCGTCCACAGCTCCCCTGGCGGCAGCCGCCACGCGGCGGCTGAGGACCTGCGTACCCTGTGCGAAACGCTCGTCTCGCACACCCCACCGGGCACCGTAGCCACATTCGTCACCAACCAAGTCCCCGAACCCCGTGCCGCCCTGGTCCTCGCGTGTGTCCTGCAGCTGACCGACACAGACGAAGGCGCCCGCTTCTGGTGGCAGTACGCCGCCGGCGCCGGACAAGCAGCCGCCGCCTACTGCCTCTACCTCCACCACCTGGCACTGGGTGAGGGGGACACCGCCGACTTCTGGCACCGGCAGACCGACGACGTCCAGCCCCCACCCCAACCCCCCGCGTTCGACGACGGCGGCACCTGGCACCCGGCAGAACACCGCATCACCAGCACGACCACCACCCACTTCATGCGGGTCCTTGGCCACCTCGCCAAGCAGACCGTCCGCTCCCGGCCCGCCGGAGTCAGCAAACTCATGGCCTACATCCCCACGGCCGTCACGGCCGGCTACCTCCGTGAGCCAGACACGGAGCTCCCGCTGCCCGGCCACGAGTTCGCCCGCCGCATCAACACCCTCCTTGCCGCGGCCGACCGCCCCTCCATCTGGGACAGCCGCCCCAGCCGCCCCGCCCCCAGTCCGTACACATCCCCGGAAACCAGAGCGGTCGACCGTGAGCACAGGCAGACGACCCCCGAGCAGATGGGCACCGCGAAACGCTGAACATCAAGAGGGCACCTCGGATGGACACACCACGAGCCCCGGAGAAGAAGCCGCCCCTGGGCCCGGCATCTCAAGTCTCTGCGCTCACGCTCGGACTGCCGGACTCTATTTCAGGCCGCCAGGACGTCTCGCAACTCACGCACGGCGTGCTCGCGGTGGTGCTGGGCGGGGATCGCCTCGTACAGGTCCAGGGCGCGGCGGCGGACCAGGCCGGTGCGGTAGTCCGCGGGCAGTGCTGTCAGGGCAGCGACGGTGCGGCGGCATGCCTGCTCGGTGTCGCCGGCGTGATGGGAGCAGGCGGCGGCGTCGATGGTCAGCAGGGTGCGGGTCATGGTGCTGGTCGGCGCGGACAGTTCCAGGGCACGCTGCTGACTCTCGTTCGCGCGGCGGGTGTCTGCGAGCGTGGTGAAGGCGTGGCTGAGGTGGACGTGGTGCTTCTGCTCGCCGTACGTCAGCCAGGTGTCCGACCGCTCGCCCTCGGGGAGTCGTTCCATGAGGGCGTCGGCGGCGGCGAGTGCGGCGCGGGCCTGCTCGCTCTGGTGGGTGAGGGCGTAGGCGCGGGCGGCGACCGCGGCCGCCAGCGTCGCCGCAGCGGTCGGCCGGGTGCCGGCGATGCGGCGGGCCTGTTCGGCGAGGCTGGCCGCTGCCCTCGGAGCGCCGTAGTTGAGAGGCACCATCGCCTCACGGGCGAGGACCCAGGCGTGCAGCTGCTGGTCGCCGGATTCGGCGGCGGCCCGGGCGGCGGTGGCGAACCACGCGCGGGACTCCTTCCGGCTGCCCAGGTCGTGTAAGACGATCGCGGTCATCCCGGCCATCTGCCCGGCCGTCCGGCACAACCTGGCCCGGACCGGTGCGGGCTGCGGGATGGTGAGCAGCGGACGCAGACCAGCGAAGTCCGAGACCAGATCGGCCAGGACACGGGTGGGTGCCTGTCCGTGGTAGCCGTACCCGTAGCTCTCGGCTGCGGCCTCGAGGTCGGCCAGGTCTTGGGGGGTGTCGGGGGAGAGGGTCTGGTCGACGTCGGTCCGGGCGGCGGTGAGGGCGGCGAGTGCCGGGGCGGTGAGGCCGGCGGCGAGCGCGCCACGCAGCATGTTGCGGCGCTTCATCGGGTCATCTCCATGGTCGGACTCCGTGCCGAGGGCGGCGGTGTCCTCCCAGGGTTGCGCAGCGAGCCCCAGGAGGGCACCGGGAATGCGCAGACCGCTGGAGATTCGCTCGACAGTTGCCAGCGCGGTGACAGCTGCGGTGCCCCGGGCGATCTGGCTGACTCGCTCGGACTTGAGCGCGCACGCCTCCGCGATCCGGTTGTAGGAGATCCCCTCGTCGTGCGCCATGGCGAACACCGTGGTGAAGTCGCGCTCGCGCAGGGCCCTCACGAACGTGGGGTCGGCCAGCAGACAGTGCGGCATCTGGGCGGGTGACGGCGGTAAGTCGTCCACAAGTCCCCCTGAAAGCTCGTGGAATGACGCTGCGTCAGCCTGACGACCATACCCACCATGGGGGCCCCATGACGGGGTTATCGCCAGCCGTTCTCGTGGCTGTACTAGCGGGTGTCGCGGCCGTGCCGTCAGGGCTCGGCCGACCGATCAGAAGGAGGGTCCTCATGCAGAGTCCCGTCCAGCCCCCGCCCGCCACGTCCGGCCCGTCGGCCGGCGGCCTGGTCCGTTCCCGCCGGTCGATCGTCGCCGCCCGGGGCCGCAACGCCATCCCCTCGGACGGCGGCGGCACCGGCAAGAGCGACGGCAACGACTGACGGATCGGGAGCCCTGACGCGATGACGCGCCTGTCCATCGCGGCGTGCCTGGGCGAGGACTTCCTCGCCCAGGCACTGCACCGCGAACACCGCCACGTACCCGGCGCCCTCGATGTCGCCGGGCTGATGTCCTGGGACGACCTCAACCAGATCCTGGCCGGCCACCGCATGGAGCCGCCGCGCATGCGGCTGTCCCGCGACGGCGAGACGCTGCTGGTCGGCGGCTACACCACGCCGGTGGCCACCCGCCGCCACACGGTTTGGCACCGCCTCCACCCGGCTGAACTGCACGCCCGCCTCGCTGAGGGCGCCTCCCTCGCCCTGGACAGCGTCGACGAACTCCACCCGCCGATCGCCCGCCTGTGCGAAGCGATCGAGCGTGAGCTGCACACGCGCGTCCAGGCGAACCTCTACGCCTCCTGGAGCGCCACCGAGGGGTTCGGCATCCACTGGGACGACCACGACACGGTCATCGTCCAGCTGGACGGCGCGAAGCGCTGGAGGATCTACGGCACCACCCGCCCCTACCCGCTGTACCGCGACATCGAGGACCCGGGCGAGGCGCCCACAGAGCCGGTCGCCGACCTGGTCCTGTGGCCGGGCGACGTCCTGTACGTGCCGCGCGGCGTGTGGCACGCGGTCTCCGCCGACCAGGGAGTGCGCTCCCTGCACGTCACCTGCGGCCTGCAGACCCACACGGCGACCGACCTGATGGCCTGGGTGTCCGAGCAGCTGCTCGGACACGAGGACTGGAGGCGTGACCTGCCGCTGCTCGCCGCGCCGGATATCCAGGCCGACGCCGTGGACGGGATGTGCAAGCGGCTCGCCGAACTGCTGGACGATCCCGGGCTGCTCGCCCGCTACCGGGCGGCGATGGACGGGCAGGCCGTGGGCCGGATGGTGCCGAGCCTGCCGTACATCGACACCGTCCCCGTCGACGGCGGTCTGCGGGTGAGGCTGACGACCGCCCGAGCGGTGCTGGAGGTCGGCGAGGACGCGGTGACGCTGTCCGCCGCCGGCACCGTGTACGAGTTCGCGCCCGAGGCGGAAGCGGTGCTGCGCCCGCTGGCCGACGGCCGGACCGTGGACCTGGCCACGCTCGCCGACACGGCCGGCCTCGCCCTGGAGGACGTCGCCGCCCTGGTCCAGGAGCTCGTTGCCGGGCAGGCCGCGACGGTGGGGAGCCTGCTGTGACCGCACAACTCGCCCTCGGTACCTACTGGTGCCAGGCGATCCCGGAGGCGGCCGTCCGCGCGGCCGCCTCCGGCGCGCAGTGGGTCGACACGGCCCCCAATTACGCCACCGGCCGCGCACAGGTCCTGCTGGCCCCTGCCCTGGCCGCCCACCCGTTGCTGAACGTCTCCACCAAGACCGGGTACTTCACCGCGGCCACCGGCACCGACGCCGTGAACGACGGTGTCCTCAACCAGGACCAGGCCGCCGCCGGGCACAGCCTCGCCCCCGACTACGTGCGCTGGCAGACCGGCCGCAACCGCGAGCAGCTCGGGCGCGACCGCCTGGACCTGGTCCTGCTGCACAATCCCGAGCGCGCCCACCCCGGCGACCGCCCCGCCCTGCACCATGCGATCCGGGACGCCTTCGCCGTCCTGGAGGAAGAGGTGGCCGCTGGGCACGTGGCGGGGTACGGCGTCGCCACGTGGGCGGGCCTGGAGGAGGAGGCGTTCACGGTGGGGGAGCTGCTCGCCCTGGCCGCCGATGCCGCCGGCGGACAGCACCACCTGGCCGCCATCCAGCTCCCGGTCAGCCTGGTGATGATGACGCCGATCGTGCAGGTACTGGACGGCCGGGGCCCGCTCCCGGCCGCCGTGGACGCGGGCCTGCGGGTGATGGCGTCGGCCCCACTGCATGGCGGGGAGCTCCCCGGCATGGTCGACCAGGAGCTCGCCGACCTCATCCGGCCGGGCCTGACCCCCGCACAGGCGTGCATCCTCGCCGTCGCGTCATGCCCAGGAGTGACAAACGTCCTTCTCGCCGCCTCCGGTGCGCCACACTGGAAGGAGGCGGCCGACGCCGTCGCCCAACCCTCCCTGACCGCCGCCAAGTTGCGGGAGATCACCGGTGTACTCGCCTCCCCCTGACCCGGACACCGAACAGCGCATGCGCGCCCACCACGCGCACACCGCGAAGGCCCTGGACGTCCAGGTTGAGCCGGGCGCGGAGTTCTGGGGTTGGGCCGGGCGCACCCTGGGCGCCCCGGCCCGCACCGCTACGGGCGTGCCCGCCTGGCTGCGCCTGGTGTCCGCCCCGGAGGCCAAAGCGTCAGGGAAGCTGTGGGACGGCGCCCTGGACGCACAGCACGCCTTCGGCGACCTCGACGGCCACCGGCCCGCCCTCCTGGCCGTCCACGACGCCGTCGACGACGGCATCGCCTACCGGGCGGAGCTGTCGGTCCGCGTCGATGGCCCGGTCCTGTCCGACGACCCGATCCTCCAGCACGACCTCCAGCTGCCCGGCTCCTGGTGGGCCGACCTGACCAAGACGCTGGAGAAAGTGTCGGCAACTGTCACTGACCGTGTCGCCGTACGTCAGCAGTACATGGACCGGGCGATCCCCGAGTTCGTCGGCATCCCGGCCCCCGCCGTTACCTGCTGGACCACTGCCCACGCCGACCTGCACTGGGCGAACCTCACCGAGCCTCTGCGGCTTCTGGACTGGGAAGGCTGGGGGCAGGCCCCGGAGGGGTTCGACGCCGCCATGCTCTACGCCTACTCGCTGCTCCAGGAGGACGTCGCCACCCGCGTCCGCGACGCCTTCCCCATCCTGGGCAGCCCGGCCGGCCTCGCCGCCGAAGCGACCGTGTGCGCCCAACTGCTGCAGACCGTGGCCCGGGGTGACAACCTCACCCTCGAAAACCAGCTCCGGGACTGGTCCGAGGAACTCCGCCGCCGCTGAGTCCGCCAACCTCTCCAGAACGACCAAGCCTCCGAGACCCAACCGGCCTCGGAGGCTTGTCGCTTGCTCCGCAGCCCCGTTCAACGAACGGGGTCCGTCGACGTCACGCCACGGCGGCCTGCTTCGCCAGCGCCGCGAGCGGGGAGCGCCGGCCTTTCTCCACCGAGCGCAGCTGCTCGAAGTCGACCTCGGGGTGCGCGGCGGGGATCGCGTCGACGGACGCCGTGGTGTAGAGCGCGACGTCGACGGCCCCGGCCCGGCTGGTGCCGAAGCGGACCTCGATCGACTGCGGCGAGCGGATCCAACCGAGCCGCACCATCCAGTCGAACTCAACCCTGCGCCAAGCCGACGGGTTCGCGGATTCTCGGGGTGGAATCGCGGGGAACCGGAGGGGGATGTGGCCGCGCCCGCTGGCGGAGTAGCCGACGGGTTGGGTGTGATCGAGGTATGCGCCAAGGGGGCAACGAGATGATCTTGAAGCCCTGAGGGCTCGGCCCCCGCATTTCAGAGGGACACGCGCGCTGTTCTGCCAGCGGCAGGACACCGGCCTGGCCGGGCTCGGCGATCACTACAGTCCAGTCTTATGACGGCGATTACGACGCGTACGGTCGAGTACCCGGCGGACGGTTTGACGATGATCGGGCACCTCGCGCTCCCGGCCGGTATCGACCGCCGGCCCGCGGTGTTGCTCGGACCAGAGGGCATGGGGCTCAGCGACGTCGAGCGCCGCCGGGCCGATGCTCTCGCCGAGCTGGGATACGTAGCGCTGGCCTTCGACCTTCACGGCGGGCGCTATTTGGGCGACCCCGAGGAGATGCTGGCCCGTTGCATGCCACTGCTCGCTGATCCCGACCGGATGCGGCGCATCGGCCACGCGGCACTCGACGAGTTGCGCACCGAGCCCCGGACCGACCCCGACCGGATCGCCGCCATCGGCTACGGCACCGGGGGCGCCATCGCGCTGGAACTCGGGCGCGACGGCGTCAACCTGCGCGCGATCGGGACAGTCAACGCAACTACCACGGGTCGACCGGGCGAGGCAGCGCGCATTCGCTGCCCGGTGTGGGCCGGGGTCGGATCGGAAGACCCGATCATGCCGCCCGCACAACGAAACGCGTTCACCGCCGAGATGCAGGCCGCGGGCGTCGACTGGCGCCTCGCGGTCTACGGCGGCGCCTTGCACGCCTTCCACCACCCGCCGGTCGACCACCCCACGGTCCCCGGCGTCGGCTACCACCCACAGCACGCGCAGCGAGCCTGGGGGGACGTCGTCGACCTGCTCGCCGAGTGCCTGCCCGTGACGGAGGATCTGAGGGCATGACCCAGGCAAACAGCCTGGCGCCAGGCCTGGTCCGCGTCGTGCACTGACAGCCCCCTCCCCTCACGTCCGCACAACAGAACCACATTCGAGTGGATGCTCGATGACAGAGAAGCGTTCGCAACTGCCGCAGTAAATAACGGATTTACTGCGACGGAGCCCCTGCCGTGATCGTGGCAATCTGCGGCGGCCCGTTCCGGCCGCCAGGGCGAGGTGTACGCATTTACTGCGGCTTCACTGTGCTGACCACGCGCGAAGGCGCATCAAGATCAATTCATCACTCCTTTGGTGCGTATCTCGGCTGTACCCCGGGTTCGGGACTGCCGATCAGGCTTGGGTGGGCTCTGGCCCGAATCGGTGGGGGTGGGCTGCTCTGACGTACTTCAGTGCGGTCGTGCCGGAGAGCCCGAAGACGCGCATCAGGTGCACGGGCAGGTCGGGGAAGCAGCGCAGCCGGACACCGGGCTCGCCGGGTTCGCGGGTCGGACGGGTCCCGACCAGGGCACGTGTCCCAGGGGGCAATGCCCAGCGGCGCCAGGGTGACTTCTCCACCAGGCACCTGGGCACAGGCGGTCCAGTTCGTCGGCGATGCGGGCGTCGTGCCCGGGAGGTGTGGGTCAGGGGGTCGGGAGGGTTCGGTAGGCGGCTGCCATGGGGGAGGAGCCGGTGGTGACGTAGTCGTGAATGCCGGCGAGGTAGTCGTCGCGGTCGATGAGGCCGTCGCCGTCGGTGTCGAGGTCGTCGAAGGCCTGGCCGGCGTCCGCCTCGGCGTTGCTGGACGCCATGCGCAGCCGGGTGAACTCCTCGCGGGTGAGCCGACCGTCGGCGTCGTGGTCGGCGATGTCGAAGAGTGAGCCGAGGGCCGTTCGGCAGGAACGTTCGAAGGCGTCGTGTCCGGCCCAGGTGCGGTATTCCTCGAAGGTGACCCGTCCGTCGTGGTCGGCATCCATGTCCGCGAAGACTTCCTCGTGCGCGGCGCGTGCCGTGTGCACCACGGGGTCGTCGGCGCCCCGGCCCATGGCGGCTGCCGCGCGGTCGACCCGTGCGAGGTATTCCGTGTGGGTGATGGCGCCGTCGCCGTCCCGGTCGAGCATGGCGAAGATGCGCTGCTTGGCTGCGTCGGTCATGGTGGCGGTGGCTTGCTCGGGCACGGTGCTGTTCCTGTCTGCTGCGGGGTGCTTGCGCCGGATGACCCGCCAAGATCATCACGTTTGTACGGCGGCCGGGGTCCGGTCCACCCGCCTCTCACCCGAATTGCTTACGCGGCCGTTGCGTACACGCTGGTCACCCTTGAATGTCCTTTACACCTCGGGGAACTAACGACAGTTGAAGCCGGGAGCCCACCGGTAGAGGCCGCTACCGGGCCCTCGCCGAGCCCGGGAAGCAGGAGGCGTACCCCGAAGCCGTCGCCCAGGCGCACGCCGACTTCGCCGACCTCTCGATCCGGCCGCCGCCCTGGGCGCGCATGTGCGCAGGGCGGACACAGAGGGGGCAGTTCATCTCACGGAGACGTACAGCCGGGTCGTCCTCAGTCAGATGCCCGGTCCCCGAGCGACGCCGACATGGCGACGATGTGCTGGCCACAGTCCTGGATAACCCGGTCGGTGACCGCGAAGTCAGCCAGGGACAGCAGGGTGGGCCTCGTATCCAGCACCTCACGGATCGGCGTGGGAGCACTCGATCATCATCGCGATCTGGCACGTGCTCGCCGACAAGGTCCCTACCACGAGCTCGGCGGTACCTACTTCGCCCTGCGTGACCGCGAACGCGCCACCCGCCGCGCGATCAGCGCGCTCAACCGGCTCGGTTACACCGTCACCGTCATCCCGATCGATGACGCGGCCTGACTGCTCACAGACCAGTTGCCCGGCGGCCTCGACGACGACCAGGCAACCAGCCCTGCCCAAGCAATCCCTTGACCTGGCCCTATTCACGCGTCAGAAGCACTCTCCGCTTATTTGATCAAGCCTCGGACAGCCCACCTCGCGAGGCGCGAGGTCAGGAAATGACCCACAGCTCGTAGTCGTCGAACGGATTCGCGGACCCGTTCTAGCACGCGTAGGCACGCCACCAACCATTCCGCACGCCTGCTTGCCGTCGTTCTTGCAGCCGCTCAGCCAGAAGTGCGTGGCATGGGGACCTGTGGATGAACACCGGCTCCCTGGCCAGCGCACCGAACCAGTCCCGCCCCGGGCCTGGCCGACCGCCGGCTTCGAAGAACCGTCGGCGCCCAATTGCGTATGCCCTAAAGGACAATTCACACCCCCATGCGCCTTCCGTACCGTGCGCCCCATGAGAAAACGTCTCATCACCACAGTCACGGCAACCACCGCGGCGGCGGCCGTCCTGCTCACCGCGGCCCCCGCCAACGCATCCATCCACAAGACCAAGCCCAAGTCGTGGAACTGCGGCTTCGACGACGCATGTACCAAGAACACCCGCAGCGGGCCGGGATCGGCGAAGGTCTACCGCTGGTACCTCGGGGACTTCGAGGACACCCTGATACGCGTGGGCAACCGCAAGTACGGGCTTGAGCACATCAAGCGCGGCGGCTCCACCGGCAACAAGGCCAACCACCCCTACAACGGCTACGCGATGCGCCTGTGGGACAAGGCCCTCAACAACTTCGCCAAGGGCAGCAAGGGCCACGTCAACAAGGTGTCCACCACCCACACCTACAAGTACGGGCGCGGGAAAAAGAAGCGCACGATGTGCGTGGTCACGATGGGACGGGACCTCAAGCTCGACGGCAAGAACTACGGCCTGACGGGCATCTGGACCGCCTATTGGGTCAAGGGGCACGTAGGCTGGAAGGGCTGTAAGAAGGGCTGACCAGGCAAGGGGGCGCGGGGTGAATCCGTGGCAGGAAGGGGACTGGGTGGTGTCCACCGTCCCCACCGACAACCCGGGCGACCTCGTGGGCCAGGTCGTCATGATCACCGCTCATGACGAAGTCCTCGTCGACTTCGAGGACAGCAGCGGCGGGTACGCGCCAGGCGAACTCGCCCCCGCCCCCCGTACCGCCGAAGACTTGGCGGCGCTGCGCACGGCCCTGCTCCCCTACCGGCGCCTTGAGGAGGGCCGCAAGCAGCCGGTCACCGCCACACTCGAGGAAATCCAGGCCATCGCCTTCACAGACCAGAGCGCCGACAAGGTGCACGCCGCAGGTCCTGAGGGGCGGCGCCTGCGCCTGCTCGACATCAGCGAACGCCGCGCCGACTTCACCCCGCCCGCCCCTCAGGACCTGCGGCGTGCACCTTGTCGGCGCTCTGGTCTGTGAAGGCG
>NZ_LIRK01000241.1 GCF_001419765.1 Streptomyces torulosus | reverse complement strand
CGGCACGGCGGTCACGGCCGGGGCGCATCTGATCAGCATGGGCGTCAAACGGCTCGTACGCCGCGCCCGCCCCACCCACGTCGAACCGCTGGTCCGCACCGCCGGACGGCACTCCTTCCCCAGCTCGCACGCCACCTCGTCGGCGGCGGCGGTCGTGGCGTACGGCACGCTCGGCGTCGTCCCGGGCCGCTCGTCGCGCCGCTCGCCGCCGCGATGTGTCTGTCGCGGCTCGTGGTCGGCGTGCACTACCCCTCGGACGTGGCGGCCGGAGTGGCGCTGGGCGCCGCCACGGCCTCGCTGGGCGCGCGGTGGACGCCCGAAGGGGGGCGAGTGGCCCTGACTGAGCCCGCGACCGTCCTGGAACGCGGACCGTCCCCGCGCCGACACCACCGAAGGGCGGGCTCGCACGCGGCCTCCTGCGGACCGCCCGCCCCCGCCAGTGGCTCAAGAACCTCCTCGTCATCGCCGCCCCCGCCGCCGCGGGCGAACTCTTCACGCCCCGCGCGCTGACCCGGCTCCCGCTCGTCTTCGTCCTCTTCACGGCCTGCGCCGCCGCCGTCTACCTGATCAACGACGCCCGCGACGCCGAGGCCGACCGCGCCCACCCGGGTCAAACGCCACCGCCCGGTCGCCGCAGGCCAGGTCCCCGCACAGGCCGCGTACGCCGTCGGCGGCGCCCTCGCCGTCCTCGCGCCGGTCACCGCCACGTGGCTCTGCTCCCCGTACACCGCCGCCCTGCTGACCGCGTACCTCGGGCTCCAACTCGCCTACTGCGTCAGCCTCAAGCACGTCCTCGTCGTCGATCTCGCGGTCGTCACCGCCGGGTTCCTGATGCGGGCGGTGATCGGCGGGCTCGCGCTGGGCATCCCGCTGTCCCGCTGGTTCCTCATCACCACCGGGTTCGGCGCGCTGTTCATGGTCGCCGCCAAGCGGTGATCGGAAGCCGTGCAGCTCGCCGACCGGGCCGGGGCGACCCGGGCGCTGCTCACCGAGTACACCGCCGGATACCTGCGCCTCGTCTGGCAGTCGGCCGCCGGGCTCGCCGTCCTCGGCTACTGCCTGTGGGCCCTCGAAGAGGGCGGCGTCCCCAGCACCAGTGTGCTGCCGTGGCGTCAGCTCTCCATGGTCGCCTTCGTGCTGGCCGTCCTGCGCTTCGCCGTCTTCGCCGACCGGGGCACGGCAGGGGAACCCGAGGACGTCGTCCTGCGTGACCGGGCCCTCGCCTGCATCGCGCTGGTGTGGCTGGCGATGTACGGACTGGCCGTCGCCGACTGGTGATCAGCGCTCAAGTGGGTAACCGGCATCGGGTGACCACGACGAGGGCAGAGTCGGATCATGGACTGGCTGAAAAAGCTCCCCGGGATCGGCCCGCTGGCCGAGCGCCTGATGACCACGCACGCGTGGCGCTCGTACGAACGGCTGGAGCGTGTCACATGGACGCGGCTGGCCGCGGCCATGACGTTCCTCAGCTTCCTCGCGCTGTTCCCGCTGCTGACCATGGGCGCGGCCATCGCCGCGGCGACGCTCGACGAGAACCGGCGGCGCCAGCTGGAGGACCGGCTCGCCGAACAGGTGCCCGGCATCTCCGACCAGCTCGACATCGCCGGGCTCGTCCATAACGCCGGCACCGTCGGGATCATCGCCGGCGCGCTGCTGCTGTTCACCGGCATCGGCTGGGTCGGGGAGATGCGGGGCTGTCTGCGGGCGGTGTGGGAGAAGCCGGAACCCGAGGAGAACCCGGTCCTCGCCAAGGCCAAGGACGCGGGCATCCTCGTCGGGCTCGGCGGCGCGGTGCTCCTCTCCCTCGCGGCGTCCACGGTGGCGTCGGCGACGGTCGGCTGGACCGCGGACCGGCTCGGCGTCGACCGGGACGGGTGGGGTGGGGTCGTCCTCCAGATCGCCGCGTTCGGCGTGGCCGTGCTGGCCGACTTCCTGCTCCTGCTGTACGTCCTCACGCTCCTGCCGGGCGTGCACCCGCCGCGGCGGCGGCTCGTCGTGGCCGCGCTCATGGGGGCGATCGGCTTCGAACTGCTGAAGCTGCTGCTCAGCGGATACATGCAGGGGGTCGCGTCGAAGAGCATGTACGGGGCGTTCGGGGTGCCGATCGCGTTGTTGCTGTGGATCAACTTCACGGCGAAGTTGCTGCTGTACTGCGCGGCTTGGACGGCGGAGGGGAAGGAGGAGGCCGAGGGCGCCTAGTAGCTCGGGGGTGCGTGTGGCTGAGGCGGGCGCGGGTGGTGTGTGGCTGATCGCGCAGTTCCCCGCGCCCCCGAAGGCATGGCCCTGCGGCCCGGCCTTCATCTGAAAAGCACGGGGCGCAGCCCCGGTCGCTTTTCAGGGGCGCGGGGAACTGCGCGATCAGCCCCCACGCTCCCGCGGACCGCAGCGGACGACAGCCCCGCAGACGTGACCCGGAACGGTTCTACTTCCCCCGCCGCAGAGGCCACTTGCGGTTGACCAGGAACACGCCGCCGGCCACCAGGGCGAGCACCCCGCCCGTGATCCCCAGCGCGATCCCGATGCCGCTCGTTCCGTCGGACGCCGCGGAGGCCACCGCCTTGCCGCCCGCGCCGCCGGAGGCCGGCGCGGGGGACGTGGCCGATGCCGTACCCCCCGGCTGCGTGCTGGGGTCGCCCCCGCCACCGGAGGTCTCCGCACCCTTCGGCGGCACCAGTTCACCCACCGGCTGCACCTTGCCCGCCGCCGCGAACCCCCAGTCGAAGAGCTTCGCGGTCTCCTTGTAGACCTGGTTGTGCTCCTCCTCCTCGGGGTGCATGACGGTGACGAGGAGCACCCGGCCGTCCCGCTCGGCGACCCCCGTGAACGTCGCGCCCGCGTTCGTGGTGTTGCCGTTCTTCACACCCGCGATGCCCTGGTAGGCGTCCAGACCGCTGTCGCCCGTCAGGAGCCGGTTGGTGTTCTGTATCTCGAAGGACGACCGGCTCTTCTTGCCCTTCTTGCCCTTCTTCGTCTCTCCGGGGAACTTGGCGCGCACGGTGGAGCAGTACTCCCGGAAGTCCTTCTTCTGCAGCCCCGACCTGGCGATCAGCGTCAGGTCGTAGGCCGACGACACCTGCCCCTTGGCGTCGTAGCCGTCCGGGCTGACCGCGTGCGTGTCGAGGGCCTGGAGCTCCTCGGCGTGGGCGTTCATGTCGGCGACGGTCTGCTTGACGCCGCCGTTCATCGCGGACAGGACGTGCACCGCGTCGTTGCCGGAGCGAAGGAAGACACCGAGCCACAGATCGTGGACGGTGTACGTCTCGTTCTCCTTTATGCCGACC
Source organism: Streptomyces torulosus (assembly GCF_001419765.1). GTDB lineage: Bacteria > Actinomycetota > Actinomycetes > Streptomycetales > Streptomycetaceae > Streptomyces > Streptomyces torulosus. Next base: position 6,259 of record NZ_LIRK01000241.1, on the reverse strand, counting down.
ATGCTGGAGCCCGCGCCGACCCCGGCGAGGTCGGTGAGGGCGACCTCGTGCTTGTCGTCCTTGTTGAACTTCGGCAGCACCGTGTCCGCGAACAGCATCTTCAGCGTGCTCGCCGGCGCCAGCCGCCAGTGCGCGTTGTGCGCGGCCAGCACCTCGCCGGACTCCGCGTCCGCCACGATCCACGAGCGGGCGCTGATGCCCTTGGGCACCACCGGCGCGTCACCGCCCAGGTTGGCCTGCGTCCCCGGCCTGCCCAACTGTTCGCCTCCGACGGTCGACATCGCCGCCGGGGGAGTCGCCGACGGGGAGGCGCTGCCGCTCGGGGTCGGGTCGGCGGCGTGGGCGGCCGGGGCGAGCGCCGGGGAGAGCAGCGACGTCAACGAGAGGGACACGGCGAGGGCGGAGGTGACCGGCAGGGAGCGCCTGGCGGTCTTCTTGGAGGCGGGCACGATCGAGAAAGTACATGGCTCCGCCCGGTGAATCCCACCGCGGTTCTCGGTCACCGCGCCGCCCGCGCCCCCGCTCGCACCCCGGCGCGAAGCCCCGGCGGTTGGCGGTGATACTGAACCCATGAAGCTCAGCCGCCCCCTCTCCTGGTTCCTGCTCGCCTTCGGGGTGTGGAGCTGGGTCATCTGGGTCACTTTCATCCGGAATCTCTGGAAGGACGGCAGCGGCCTCGCGTTCGACGACGCGGGCGATCCGACCGCGTACTTCTGGGTGCATCTGACGCTCGCCGTCGTCTCCTTTGTCCTTGGGACGGCCATCGGTGTCATCGGGTTGCGTGGTCTGCGCGCACTTCGTCGGACGACGTGACGGGGGGACGACGTGATGGTGATCGTCTTCGTTCTCGTGGCCCTGCTGGTGCTGGCCGCCTTCGGTGCCCTGCACTGGTACGCCTGGCGCCGACTGGTGCGCGACACGACCCGGGGGCCGGGTCTGGTCAGACGTGTGGGCACCGGTGTGTTCATCGCCGGGCCGGTGCTGCTGTTCGCGGCCTTCGGCGCCGAGCGCGGCGGCGCCCCCTTCTGGCTGCAGCAGACGCTGGGCTGGCCGGGCTTCCTGTGGCTCGCCCTCTCGCTGTACCTGCTGCTGGCCCTCCTGGCGGGGGAGGTCGTACGCCCCCTGCTGACCCGTCTGCTGGCACGGCGTGCCCCGGCACCGGCCGAGCGGCCCGAACCGGCGGTGCGCGAACCGGAGCCGGTACCGGCGGGCGCGAAGCCCACGGACCGGGCCGACGCCACCGGGACCGGCGAGACGCCGGCGACCACCGACGCGACCACGACCACCGACCCGGCCTCCGCCGACGGCACCGCACCCGACGACGCCTCTCGTCTCCAGCCCGCCGGGTCGTCCCCCTCGGGTGTCTCCCGGCGTCTCTTCGTCTCCCGTGTGGTCGGTGGGGCCGTCGCCGCGACCGCCGTCGGGACGGTCGGCTACGGCACGTACGGCGTCGTCCGCGGTCCCCGGGTCAAGCGGGTCACCGTGCCGCTGGCCAAGCTGCCGCGCGCGGCGCACGGCTTCCGGATCGCCGTGGTCAGCGACATCCACCTCGGGCCGATGCTGGGCCGGGGTTTCGCGCAGAAGGTCGTCGACACCATCAACGCGACCCAGCCCGATCTGATCGCGGTGGTCGGCGACCTGGTCGACGGCAGCGTGAAGGACCTGGGCCCGGCGGCGGCACCGCTCGCGGGTCTGGAGGCGCGGCACGGCACGTACTTCGTCACCGGCAACCACGAGTACTTCTCCGGCGCCGAGCAGTGGGTGGAGGAGGTGCGGCGCCTGGGGATGACCCCGCTGGAGAACGACCGCCGGGAGCTGCCGTACCTCGACCTCGCCGGGGTGAACGACGTCGCGGGGGAGGACGACGGGCAGGGCCCCGACTTCGCCAGGGCGCTCGGCGACCGGGACACCTCGCGGGCCGTCGTGCTCCTCGCCCACCAGCCCGTCCAGATCCATGACGCCGTCGACCACGGCGTCGACCTCCAGCTCTCCGGGCACACCCACGGCGGCCAGCTGTGGCCCATGAACTACGTCGCCGAGGCCGCCAACCCCACCCTCGCGGGCCTGGAGCGCTACGGCGACACCCAGCTGTACGTCAGCCGCGGCGCGGGCGCGTGGGGGCCTCCGGTGCGGGTGGGGGCGCCGTCGGACATCACCGTCGTGGAGCTGGCGTCGAAGCAGGCGTGACGGTTCGTCAGCATCTCGTGGGGGGCGCGTAGTTCACGCGCTCCCCACGCTTACCGAGTTCTTTCTCAACTCAACAAAACCCCTCTTCCGCGCGTATGAACGCGTGTGGTTAGGTGATCGGCGCCACCGCGTGGCCACTGAGCGTCGTGGGCCGGGTGGAGTCATGGGAGGGGCGCCTATGCGGTCGGTTCGCATGCGGGTTCTCGCGTCGCTGCTGGTGCTGGCGATCGCGGCGATCGGCGGCTGGCAGTTGCTGCCCGCCCGGCACGACACGGACAGGACGATCACCGTCGGGACGACCGACTCGGTCACGTCCCTCGACCCGGCCGGCGCGTACGACGCCGGATCCTGGGCCCTGTTCAACAACGTCTTCCAGTCGCTGCTGACCTTCGAGCCCGGCGGCGCAAGCCCCGTCCCCGACGCGGCGCGCGACTGCGCGTTCGCCGGCAACGCGCTCACCGTCTACCGCTGCACCCTGCGCCAGGGGTTGAGGTTCCCCAGCGGACGCGAGGTGACCGGGGCCGACGTGAAGTACTCCTTCGACCGGGTCAAGCGGATCAACTCCGACGTCGGCCCCGCCTCGCTCCTCGACACCCTCCAGTCGGTGAGCGTGGACGGGCAGACCGTCAGCTTCCGCCTCACCGCGCCGGACGCCACCTTCCCGTACAAGATCGCGACCGGCGCCGGGGCGATCGTCGACCGCACCGAGTACCCGGCGAACCGGCTGCGCACCGACGGCGGCGCCGACGGCACCGGACCGTACGTCCTGACGTCGTACACGAAGGACCGGCAGGCCCGCCTCAGCCCCAACGAGAGCTACCGGGGCGCCGTCCAGCACACCGGCAGACAAGTCCTCATGCGCTACTACAAGGACTCGGCGGCGCTGGAGAAGGCGTGGCGGGCCCGCCGTCTCGACGTCGCCGCGCGCACCCTGCCGCCCGCCGTGCTCGCGGGTCTGTCGCCCAGCGACCCCGGTCAGCGGGTCACGGAGTCCGACAGCACCGAGACCCGCGACCTGGTCCTCAACGTCCGGGAGAACTCGCCCCTCCACGACCGCCGGGTGCGGCAGGCACTGGCCGCCGTGATCAACCGGGAGAAGCTGGTCTCCCAGGTCTACCGGGGCACCACCGACCCGCTGTACTCCCTGATCCCGGCCGGCGTCACGGGCCACACCACCTCGTTCTTCGACATCTACCCGAAGCCCGATCCGCAGCGGGCCCGCAAGCTGCTCGACGCGGCCGGCGTGAGCATGCCGGTCCGCTTCACGTACGGGTACGCCGAGGGACGGGAGTCGGCCGTCGCCGAGGCCGCCGAGCTGAAGCGGCAGCTGGAGGCGACCGGGCTGTTCTACGTGACGACGAAGGCCTACCCCTGGGCCGACTTCCAGCAGCGTTACGCCGACGGCAGGCTGGACGCGTACGGCGTCGGCTGGGTGGCCGACTTCCCCGACCCCGACACCTTCAGCGGGCCCCTGGTGGGTACCGACGGCTCCCTGAAGAACGGGTACAGCAGCAAGGAGGCCGACCGGCTCGTCCGGGACGGCCGGCGCTACGAGGACCGCAGCCGGGCGGTGGACGACTTCAAGAGCCTCCAGGACGTCGTCGCGCAGGACGTCCCGCTGATCCCGCTGTGGCAGCGCAAGGAGTACGTGCTCAGCACGGAGGACGTCGGCGGGGCGCAGTACCTGTCCGACGCGACCGGGGTGTTCCGGTTGTGGCGGCTGGACTGGATCTGACGGGGTGTCCCGGTTGGGGCGGCCGGACTGGATCTGACGGCGAGCGGGGCCGCGGACGTCTCAGCGCGGCGGCAGGGTCACCGTCACCTCCAGGCCGTCGCCCGGGGACGTGGTCACCGTGACCTCGCCGCCGTGGGCCTCCGCCACGCCCTGCACGATGGCCATGCCCAGGCCGCTGCCGGCGCCCCCGCCCGCCCGGAAGAAGCGGTCGAAGATCCTGGCCGCGTCCTCCTCCGGCAGCCCCGGCCCCTCGTCCGCGACCGACAGCCGCACGGTGCCGTCCTCCCGTGCCACGCACAGGCGGACCGGCACGTCGGCGGGGGTGTGGGTGCGTACGTTGCTCACCAGGTTGCCCAGGATCTGCCGTAGCCCCGACTCGTCGGCGTGCACGAGGAGGGCGCCCTCCGCGGCGACCGTCACGGGGCGTTCGGGCTGCTGGGCGCGGAGATCGGCGGCGGCGTCACGGACCAGGCAGGCCAGGTCCACGTTCCGCAGCCGGAGTTCGGGGTGCTGGTCGAGGCGGGCGAGGGTGAGGAGTTCGTCCACGAGGTGGCCCATGCGGTCGACCTCGCCGTTCATGCGGTCCCAGGCGCGACGGCGTTCGGCGGGATCCGTGAGCATGCCCTTCGTGCGTGCTCTCGCTGTGCCGGACGAAAGCTCTCGTACTGGATGTACTTGGGCTGTCGGCCGGTGCGGCGAGAGTGGGTGCCGGGCGCCGTGGGTGCTGTGCGGGACTTTCGAAACACCCCCTGGCGGGTCGGCCGACCGGCTGGGAGGATCCGTTCCACATCGAGGGTGACCTCGGCGCCGACGGAGTCGGGCAGGGTGACGATCTCACCGGGGGCGTGGACGCGGTGGACCGTGTAGTCGTCCCCGGAGGGGTCCGTGAGGACATGGAGCCGCCCGTGGTGGCGGTCGACCACCACATGGACCGGGACCCCGGCGCCGGCGTAGGCCGACGTCTTGGAGCCCGGCTCCGGCGGGATACCGCTGTGGGCGATGTCCACCACGAGCCGGAAGCAGTCCGGGGCGTAGTGGGTGGCCCTGACGTGGTGTTCGCGGTAGTCGGCGGTGACCACGGAGAGGTGCGGAACCGCATAGCCGCCCGGACCGTCCGGCAGCCGCAGGCCGATTCCCGGGAGCACCCTGCTCGCACCGCGGTGCAGACCGGCCTCGACGCAGCTGAGGAGGACCTCGGTCAGGATCTCCGCATGGGGGCCGTCCCGCAGCGCTACGACGACGATCTGACCGTGGTGGACCTCGGCGCGCCACCCCGGCCGGGACTCCTCGATCTCCTCGGCGATGGACCGAGCGAGGACCATTTGCCCAACCGCTGTGCCATTACGCGCCCCTCCCACTGCCCGCCACGTGCGGTGCCGGAGGCATCATCGCCGTCCGGCGGCGCCGGTGGCGGCGGGCGGAGGCGCTGTCCCCCGATCGTGTCAGCCCGCCGGTTTCCTGCCCCCCGGGTCCGGCAGGACCTTCGTCATCCCCGGCAGGAAGTCCGTGAACAGTTCGTGGACCTCGTGGACGAGGGGGCGCAGGACCCGGAAGCGGGCCAGAGAGACTCCTCTGGTCGTCAGGCGGGCCCCTCGTTCCGCGAGACGGTAGCTGCGTTCGCGGCCCTCCGTGCGGTCGAAGACCCAATAGAGGACGAGACCCATCTGCGAGAGCCACATCAACTCGGGCAGGACCTCGCGCAGTTCCTCCGGTACCTTCGCCTTCGCACCGGCGAGGACCTGGCGGTGGACCGCGATGGACTCCTCGCGCGCCCCCGCCGACTCCGGGGAGAACGGGCTGAGGGGGCTGTCCGGGTCGGCCGCGTTCTTGAAGAACTGTGCCGCGAACTCGTGGTACGGCTCCGCCACGTCCAGCCAGGTCGTCAGGACCCCGGCGATCCGCGCCTGCAGATCCGTCTCCCGCTCCAGCACCGGCCGCACCGCCGCCCGGTGCTCCGCGCCGATCCGGTCGTAGAACCCCTGGATCAGGTGTTCCTTGCCGGCGAAGTAGTAGTACGCGTTGCCGACGGAGACCCCGGCCTCCTTGGCGATCGCCCGCATCGTCGTCTTGTCGTACCCGCGCTCCTGGAAGAGCCGCAGCGCGGTCTCCAGGATGAGCGCGCGGGTCTGCTCGGACTTGGCGGAGCCGCCCCGGGGGCCGCCGGGTGCCCCGTCGTCGTCGGCGGCCGGTGGCTCCGCCACGGGGGGCTCGGGGCCGGACTCTGCGCTGGGTTCGTCGTTCACTGCGGGCACGGGCAGAGCCTAACCAGTCGGGCAGGTACCGCTGTCGCAGCCGCCGGGGAGGGCGGGGGAGGGGGCGCCGGGCGCGGTCCCGGAC
>NZ_LIRK01000240.1 GCF_001419765.1 Streptomyces torulosus | reverse complement strand
TCTCCGACTCAGGTCACTAGAGGGAATGTCACTGAGCTGGGTCACGGGCTGGCCGCGGTTGGCGGCGGTGCCGAGCAGGCCCGATCCGCCGTGGCTGCTGACCATCCTGATCGGTCGGCCTCCGGACCGACCTTGACAGGCTCCGCCACGTGATGCGCCACGAGCACTCCGCTTGCGCTCTCACCGAAACGGCCCTTGGGCATCGGCCCCCCACCATTCACCACGACCCCATGGATCAACTCCTTGACACTGAGGGCACCGACCCACGGGACAACTCCCAACAGCCCTCGGTTCCGCGAACTCACGGGAGCGAGGGGTCAGCGCGTGGGTGGGGCGAACTCGGGCTGGTCGAGCAGGCGCAGCCAGCTTCCGTCAGGCTGGCGCCGGACGACCTGCGCCCGGGCACCGGCCCCGTCCTTCGGCGGGGTCGAGGTGAGGGCGATGTCGCCGCTGATCAGCGTCGGCAGTGGTTGTTCCTGCTCGAAACGGGGACCGTTGGCCAGCACATGCTCCCACAGCGCGCGAATCGCCTTCCGGCCCACCGTCTGGTCGCCGGGCGGGTAGGCCATCACCGCACCCTCTTCGTAGAGTGCGGCGACCCCGGCCGCGTCACCGGCGTTGGATCGTTCGACGAACAAGCGGGTGATGTCCTCGGGGCGCATGGCCTTCTCGTACTCCGGCATGAATTCCTCCTGACGTCGGGCTTCGACGCTTCCCAGCGTGGCCACCTACTGACCAGAAGTCCAACAGATGAAACTTCTGGGAACTAGAATCTGCAGTCATGGAGTTGAGGCAGCTGGAGTACTTCGTCGCGGTCGCCGAGGAGCAGAACTTCACCCGGGCAGCCGACCGGGTGCGCATCAGCCAGTCCGGCGTCAGTGCCCAGATCCGCCAACTGGAACGGGAACTCGGTGCCGAGCTGTTCGACCGGTCGGCCCGCACCGTCACCCTCACCGTCGCGGGAAAGGCCGCACTCGAACACGCCCGCGCCGCACTCGCCGCCGCCGAGGCAGTCGGCCAGGCGGTGGGCGAGGTGACTGACCTGATCCGGGGGCGCCTCACCGTCGGGATGGTCATCGGCTGCACCCTCACCCCGCTGTTCGATGCCCTCGCCGCGTTCCACCAGGCACATCCCGGTGTGGAGATCACGCTGCTGGAGGACGGCTCGGACCGGCTCGTCGAGGAGGTGCGCACCGGTGCCGTCGACCTGGCACTCATCGGGGCCGCAGCCGCCACACCCGAGGGGCTGGACGCGCTGACCGTCATCAGCGAGCGGCTCGTCGTGGCAGTCCAGGCCGGGCACCCCCTGGCGAAACAACGGCGAGTCACCCTGCGCGACGTGGTCGCCCACCCGATCGTGTGCATGCCGCTCGGCACCGGCCTGCGCACGGTACTCGACCAGGCCTGCGCCGCACAGAACCTCCAACCCGCGATCGCGCTGCAAGCCAGCGCCGCGGACGCCATTGCCGACCTCGCCGCCCGCGGGCTCGCCGTCGCCATCCTCAGCGACTCCATGGCCGCCCACTACCGCGACCGGCTCACCGCCCGCACCATCGATGACGTCGCGACGCCCGCATTGCTCGCCCTGATCTGGAAGAACACGCACAGCCCAGGGATGCGTGAGCTGCTCGTGCACAGCCGGCGAGCATTCACCAAGCCCGACCCCGCGACTTCCCCGTGAACCCGGCAGTCCATCCCCTGACATTCAGGGCGACAGATGTTGATCCCCGCCGAAGTTCCCTCAGGTTCAGCGAACTTTCGCCGCAGGGCGGATCCCATGTCGGGTGAGGTGTCGCGTCGGTGGGGCGGGAATCGATCCTCAGCATCGGCTGCGCAACTCCTGCGTGGCCCGGCGCATCTCGTCCCCCAACTGTGTCAGGACCGCGGGGAGCGGGGCGTCGTCCCGAGCCGTCCACGGCCGCCGTGAGGTGGCAGCGGCTTCGATGGTCTGGCAGAGTTCCGCCGCCCTGGTGGCTCCCACGGTCGCGCAGCTGCCTTTGAGGCGGTGCGCCAGCAGGCGTGCCGCGTCGAAGTCCCCGGCCTCCAGCGTCTGGCGGAGCCGGCCGAGGATGTCAGGGGTCGAGGCCGCGAACGCGTCCGCGATGTCCGCGATGTCCTCGGCGGGCAGACCGTCGAGCTCCGCCGGTGTGCTCGAAGCGATCGGCGGGGCGGGCTCGGTGGGCGGTTCCGCCGCCACCCACACGGCGATGCGGGCGAGCACATGCGTCCAGTCCACCGGCTTGGTGAGGTGGTCGTCCATACCCGCCTCGATGCACCGGACCCGGTCGTCCGGCATGGCCGCCGCCGTCATCGCGATGATCGGGACGCGCTCGGATCCGGCCTGGCGCCGCCTGATCTCGGCCGTAGCGGCGAGGCCGTCGAGTCCCGGCAGCTGGCAGTCCATGAGGACCAGGTCGTACTGCTCGCGGAGGACGGCCCGCACGGCACGCTCACCGTCGTCGACCACGTCGACGTGGTGGCCCGCCTTCTGCAGGACGAGCCGTGCGACCTGGGAACTGACGTCGTCGTCCTCGACGACGAGGACACGGACCGGGCGGACCGGGCGTGCCCCGACGCCCGGGCGATCTTGTGTTCCGCCGTCGTACTGCTGGGGGAGGAGCACCTGGAGGTCGGGGGATCCCGTCGTGCCGAGCGCGTTCTGGGCCGCCGCCAGCAGAAGGCGCCGGCTCAGGGGCAGGGTCACCGACTGGACGATCCGGTCCTTGGTGCGGGAGGCGGCGGGCCAAGCGACACCGGTGCGTCCCGGAGTGATCAGCACGATGACGCTGGTGGCTTGGAGTTGAGGGTCGGCGAGGACGGCGTCGGCCAGCGACCCCTTGTCGTCGTCATCCGGCCGGGCCCGACGCGTACCGTTTCCGACGAGGGACATGTGGAGGTCGATGACGGCCAGGTCGAACGGCGACCGAGCCGCTGCCGCGGCCCGTAGCGCGGCTGTGGCTGCGGCAGCGTCCGCCGCCTCTTCCACCACCAGCCCGGCACCGGACAGAATGCGGCGCGCCAGGTCCCGGTTGTCCTCGTCCGCGTCGGCGATGAGGACGCGGCGACCGTGCAGTTCCTCGTGGGCGGGGGCGGTCCGGGCGAGGACGTCCAGGGGCAGGGTCACCCAGAAGCGACTGCCGACGCCCTTCACGCTGTCCAGCCCGATCCTGCCGCCCATCAGCTCGACCAACTGCCGGCTGATGGCAAGCCCCAGTCCACTGCCTCCGGTGCGGCGCGTGATGGGCGAGTCGAGCCGACGGAAGGTCTCGAAGACCCGGTCCCGGTCCTCGGGGCCGACACCGATGCCCGTGTCACGGACGGTGAACCGCAAGGTCGCCCGGTCGGCGGCGGACGGGGCACGCTGATCGTGGTCGGGCTCCGGTGACGGGGCACGCTGATCGTGGTCGGGCTCCGGTGACGGGGCACGCTGACCGTGGTCGGCCTCCGGTGACGGGGCACGCTGATCGTGGTCGGCCTCCGGTGACGGAGCACATCGATCGCGGTCGGCCTCCAGAGTGACCTCCAGGTCGATCCCGCCCTGGACGGTGAACTTCATGGCGTTGCCGATGATGTTGGTCAGCACCTGCCGGAGCCGGACGGGATCGCCCGCCACATGCTGGGGGAGGTCCTCGGCCAGGCGCAGCGTCAGCCACAGACCCTGCCGGTAGGCGTGCGGGGCGAACAGGGCCACGACCTCGTCGCACAGCCGGGGCAGGTCGAAGGCCACCCTCTCGATCTTCAGACGGCCCGCCTCGACCTTCGACAGATCGAGGAAGTCGTCCAGCAGACGGAGCAGGTTCTGCGCGGATTCCTGCACGGTGCTCGCGTAGTGGCGCTGCTCGTCGTCCATACGGGTGTCGAGCAGGAGGGTGTTCATGCCCAGTACGCCGTTGATCGGCGTACGGATCTCGTGGCTGACCTTGGCCAGGAACTCGGACTTGGCGGCCGAGGCCCGCACCGCGTCGTCCCGCGCCGTGGCGAGCGCGTCCGCGTATCGCGCCAGGGTCCGCTGCGCCCGTCGACGGCTGCGGCTGGTGTGGACCTGGAAGCCGAGCCCGGCCAGGATCAAGGCGGTGAGCAGGGCGGCTATGAAGAGTACCCGGCTGCGTAGATGCTCCGCGGAGGCCAGTGCCTCGGCGGCGGGCACCTCCGCGGTGACCGTCCAGCCGATGCCCGGGATGGGCTCGGAGGCCGAGAGCACCGCCCCCTCGGTGCCGCGCCAGCTGGTGAAAACCCTGCGCCCGGCCAGCGCCGCGTCCACCCGCGCGTCCTCCCGCAAGGAGGTGAGCGCGAACAGCCGGCCCGCCGGGTCCGCCACGAGGACCCCGGCCCGGTCCGTGATCAGCAGCCGGATCCCTTGAGCCGCGGCGGCCTCGGAAGCGTACGCCTGGATCGCGTCCAGGCTGTAGACGGCCGTCAGGATGCCCACCATCTCCCGGCCGTCCTCGCCCGGGATCGGCGCCGCCACCGCCACGGCACGGGAGACACCCTGCATGGTGGGCGTGTACGCCTGCGACACGTACGGCTGCATGTCGTCGCGCACCGCGCGGTACCAATCGGTTCTGCTGACGTCCTGGAACAGCTTGGCCGAGGGCTGGGCGTCGATCAGCCGCCCATCGGGCGCGGCCACGATCACTCCACTGATCCCGGGCCGCATCCGGGCCAGCTCCGCCAGCGCGTCGGTCAGACCCGGCCCGGCCGCCCGGTCACCGGAGCTGACCGAGGCGCGTATGGCGGGCCGTTGGGCGTAGGCGCTGACGAGCTGCTTCAGTGTCCCCATCTGCTGCTCCACGACCACCCGGCTCACCGCGGCGGTCGTCTCGACCCGGTTGCGCACCTCGCTGCGGACAGCCCGGTCGGACAGCGTCACACTCGACGAGGTCAGCAGCCCGAGTGGCAGCAGGCCGAGCAGAACCCACAGCGCGGCCACCGCGAACAGCCATCCCCGGTCGCTGTCACCGCGGCGCGGAAACGACCAGGCAGGCCGTCCGGTCCTGGAGAGTCGCCCTCCCAATGCGTTCACCTCCAGGTGAACCGGCGGCTCATCGAGATGCTGCCGCAGTACAAGAGTGGTTGTCGGGAAAAAAATAGTAGGTCAAGCGGTTGAAAGAGACATTTGCGGTGAGCACAATGCTCAAAATGCCGAGGGGACACCGCGTCGATTGAGAATCTATGGGGTCGTCTGGACGGTCGCCGAAACGAGGAGCGTGGCGATGGCGTCGAAGGAGATAACCCTTCTCATCGTGGACGACGACCCGGTCGTCACCACTGCCCTGCGGGCGCAGGTCAACCGTATTTCCGGGTTCAAAGTCGTGGCCATCGCGCACACCGGGCGCGAGGCGCTGGCCGCCGCGCGCCGGTTCGCACCGCGCCTGGTCCTCCTTGATCTGCACCTGCCCGACATCTCGGGCCTGGACGTGGCCCATCAGCTTCGACGGCCCGACTACGCGCCCACGGACGTCATCGTGATCTCCGGCAGGAGGGAGTCCGCCGCCGTACAGGCGGCGATGCAGCGCGGCGCCCTCTACTACCTGATCAAGCCCGCCCGGACAGGCACGGTGGAACAGACCCTCCTCAGATACGCGGCAGCGTCGGCACACCTGTCGGCCGGCGAGGGGATGGTGGAGCAGCGCGCGATCGACCGCGTCTTCCGCTCCCTGCACCTTGACGCGGTCGTCCGGCCCAAGAGCATCTCGGCCGCGACCGAGCGGGTGGTGCTCGACGCGCTGGCCGCCGCGGGACGGGATCTGTCGGCTCACGAGACCGCCGAGGCCGTCGGCATCAGCAGGGCCACTGCCAGGCGGTATCTCGAGTATCTGGCCGACCGGGGAGACGTCGTGACGAGCCTGCGCTACGGGTCGTCGGGGCGGCCGCAGCACCGCTACCGTTTCTGCGATTCATGACCTCTCGCCGCGCGGTACTGGCCGCGCTGAGCTGTCTGGTGCTCGGCGGCTGCGGCCTGCCCGGTCCGGACACCGGTGCACGGTTCCCCGGGGGATCGGCCATGGCCCGTATCGAGGACCGGGGCACGTTCACCGTCGGCATCAAGTTCGATCATCCGCTCTTCGGGTACAAGGACCCCGCCACCGGCCGGATCACCGGATTCGACGCGGAGATCGCCCGCATGGTGGCCAAGGACCTCACCGGCAGCGAGCGCAACATCCGGTTCATCGAGACCATGCCCCGCAACCGCGAGGACTTCCTGCGCCGCGGGGTCGTCGACATCGTGGTGGCGACGTACTCGATCAGTGAAGAGCGCCGCAAACTCGTGGACTTCACCGACCCGTACTACTACTCCAGTCAGGACGTGCTGGTCCGCCGCGACGAACGGGGCATCCACGACCTCGCCGACCTCGCCGGCCGGGACGTGTGCACGGCGGCGGGCTCCACGTCCGCGCAGCGGTTGCGGGGCGAGGTCTCGCGCGCCCGACTGGTCCTCGTCGACACCTACAGCGAGTGCATGTCGGCGCTGGTCGACGGGCGGATCGACGCGATCAGCACGGACGAGTCCATCCTGCTGGGCATGATGAGCCAGTATCCGGACACGGTCCGGCTCGTCGGCAAGCCGTTCGGAAGGGAGCCCTACGGCATCGGAGTGCGCCGGGGCGACACCGACTTCCGCGACTATCTGAGCGGGCTGATCCAGCAGTACGTGCGCGACGGCCGCTGGGACAAGGCATTCCGGGACACCATCGGCGTGATGAACGTGTCCGCGAAGGCGGCCAAGCCGTCCCTTTCCCCTTCTTCACCCTCCCTTTCCCGCTCTTCACCCTCCCTTTCCTCACCCTCCCGCTGAGCAGAAAGCGCACAAGCCCCTTGCGGGAGTGCGCTTTTCCTACGGTGACGCCATCGCCGCCGAGAACGGCATCGCGGTCGGCGAATCCGAGGAAGGGAGGGATGTTTCCCATGACCAAGGTTATGTCCGCGACGCATCAGCGGGCGGTGCCGAGCACCGACTTGGTGGTGCTCGACAAGGTCAACAAGCACTACGGGCCCCTGCATGTGCTGAAGGACATCGACCTGGCCGTGAGCCGCGGTGAGGTCGTGGTGCTGATCGGTCCCTCGGGATCAGGCAAGTCCACGCTCTGCCGCGCCATCAACCGGCTGGAGACGATCGACTCCGGCGCCATCACCGTCGACGGCACGCCGTTGCCCACCGAAGGCAGGCAGCTCGCACGACTGCGCGCCGAAGTAGGCATGGTCTTCCAGGGCTTCAACCTCTTCGCCCACAAGACCGTCCTGGACAACGTCACCCTCGCCCCGGTCAAGGTGCTGAAGCAGAACCGGAGGGCCGCCGAGCAGCGCGCCCACGAACTCCTCGACCGCGTCGGTATCGGCAGTCAGGCCCACAAGTACCCGGCCCAACTGTCCGGAGGACAGCAGCAGCGGGTGGCCATCGCCCGGGCGCTGGCCATGGACCCGAAGGTGATCCTCTTCGACGAGCCGACCTCCGCCCTCGACCCGGAGATGGTCAACGAGGTGCTGGACGTGATGACGGCCCTCGCCCGGGACGGCATGACGATGGTCGTGGTGACGCACGAGATGGGCTTCGCCCGCCGGGCCGCCGATCGCGTCGTGTTCATGGCCGACGGCCAGATCGTCGAGGAGAACACCCCCCATGAGTTCTTCGACAACCCGCGCAGCGAACGCGCCCAGGCGTTCCTCGCCAAGATCCTCACCCACTGACACCCGGACCGGCCGGCCGTCCGAGGGCCGGGCGCACCCGCACATCCAGACCCTCTTCCCGTCTGCCATCGAAGGAATCAGCATGTCCAAGAGACTGATCAGCATCGCTCTCACCTCCGTGATCGTCGTACTGGGCGTCGGCGCCTGCGGAAACGGCGGCGACGACACCGGATCGTCCATCGTCGACCGGGCCGCGAAGGACAAGAAGCTCGTCATCGGCGTGAAGGCCGACCAGCCCGGGCTGGGCCTGCGCACCCCTGACGGCTCCTTCACCGGCTTCGACATCGACGTCGCCAAGTACGTCGCCAAGGAGCTCGGAGTCGACCAGAAGGACATCACCTTCAAGGAGGCCGTGTCGGCCAACAGGGAGGCGTTCCTCCAGCAGGGCCAGGTCGACATGGTCGTCGCCACCTACTCCATCAACGACGCCCGCAAGCAGAAGGTCTCCTTCGCCGGTCCCTACCTGGTCGCCGGCCAGGACCTGATGGTCCGCAAGGACAACAAGGGCATCACGGGGCCGAAGTCGCTCGACGGCAAGAAGCTGTGTTCGGTCGCGGGCTCGACCTCCGCGCAGCTGATCAAGGACAAGTACGCCAAGGACGTGCAGCTCCAGGAGGAACGGACCTACTCCGCATGCGTGGACCGGGTGCTCACCGGCCAGTTGGACGCGGTCACCACCGACAACTCCATCCTCTACGGCTACGCGGCCCAGCACCCCGGCAAGCTGAAGGTGCTCGACTCGCCCTTCAGCGAGGAGAAGTACGGCATCGGGCTGAAGAAGGACGACAAGAAGGGCCGGGACGCGGTCAACGACGCGCTGGCCAAGATGGTGTCCGACGGCTCCTGGGCCATAGCGCTCAAGTCCAACCTCTCCGACTCCGGATTCCGCGTCCCGCGCCTCGAGCGGTACTGACGACGACGCCGAACGGCGGGCCACCGGGCGACACGCGACCGCACAGCCCGGCCCCGCCCCGATTGAAGGTACTGATGGACGCACTGTTCACCGAGCGAGCAACGATCCTCGCCGCGTTCTGGATGACCCTACGGCTCACCGCTGTCAGCGCCCTCGGCTCACTCGTGCTGGGCACCGTGCTGAGCGGGATGCGCGTCTCCCCCCTCCCGGTGCTGCGCACCGCCTCACAGGTCTATGTGACGGTGGCGCGCAACACCCCGCTCACCCTGGTCCTGCTGTTCACCAGCCTGGGCGTGGGCGCCAATCTGGGAGTGGAGTTCTCCGCGCAGATCAGCGTCAACAACTACTGGCTCGCCGTCCTCGGCCTGACCGCGTACACCTCGGCGTTCGTGTGCGAGGCCCTGCGGTCGGGCATCAACACCGTCCCCGTCGGCCAGGCGGAGGCGGCCCGGGCCGTAGGGCTCGGGTTCGGTCAGACCCTGGGCTTCGTCGTGCTGCCCCAGGCGTTCCGGGCGGTGATTCCACCACTCGGAAGCATTCTGATCGCGCTGACCAAGAACACCACCGTCGCCCTCGTGGCAGGGGTCGCGGAAGCCTCCGTCCGCATGCGGGAGATGATCGAAATCTACGGCGACCAAGTGATCCAGATCTTCCTCGGCTTCGCGGCGGGCTTCCTGGTGCTGTGCCTGCCGACCGGCCTGCTGTTCGGCTGGCTCTCGCGTCGCCTGGCGGTGGCCCGATGAGCGGTCACTCGAATCTGTACGAGGTCCCCGGCCGCCGGGGCGTCATCCGCAACCGGGTCCTGGCGGCCGTGATCACCGCCGCCTTCGCCTGGCTCGGATACGTGGTGTACGCGCGGTTCGACGAGCGTGACCAGTGGGCGGCCGAGAAATGGCAGCCCCTGCTGCGCGCGGACGTCTGGACCACGTTCATCCTGCCGGGTCTGGAGGGCACGCTCAAGGCCGCGGGGCTCGGGATCGTGCTCGCGGGCGCCTTCGGGCTGGTCTTCGCGACCGCCCGGATGTCCGACCACGCCTGGATCCGTGTACCCGCAGCAGCGGTCGTGGAGTTCTTCCGGGCCGTTCCGCTCCTGCTGCTCATCTTCTGCGCCTTCTTCGGCTCCTTCGCGCTCACCGGGACGACCATGTCCCCGTTCGCCGCCGTGGTCCTCGGCCTCACCCTCTACAACGGGTCGGTGATCGCGGAGACGCTCCGGGCCGGAGTGAACAGCCTTCCCAAGGGACAGGCGGAGGCCGCAAGGGCGCTCGGCATGCCCAAGGGCCAGATGATGGTGCTCGTCCTGATGCCCCAGGCGATCGTCGCCATGATGCCGGCCATCATCAGCCAGTTCATCGTCCTGCTGAAGGACTCCGCCCTGGGCTTCATCGTCGGTTACGACGAACTCGTCGACCGAGGCCTGAACGGCATCGCCGCCAACTTCTCCAACGTGATCCCGGCCGCACTGCTCGTGGCGGCGATATTCATCGCGATCAACACGGCCCTCGACGCGTTGGCGCGCTGGCTGCAGCAGCGGATCAGCAAGGGCAGAAAGGTGACGCGCGGGCCCGCCAGGGACACGGCCACACCTCAGCCCGCCCCCATGGACAACGCCCTCGCCAAACCGCTCTGACACCGACGCGGACAACGACCCCCGGGACTGGCCGCAGCCCCACCACCTGGGCGGGCCTGCGGCCCACCGGAACAAGGGGACTGCGGCTTACCGGAACAGGTGGACGTGGCCCGCCTGAACGCGGGGACGCGCCCCCGACTCAGCCACCACGCCGCAGGCATGGCCCGAATCCGGCGTGACCCACAGTCGGCCGCAAACTCACGGTGACAGCGCCCAGATCAGGAGTAGAACCCCTCATGGACGACGAGTTCCGCTACGAGCACGACCTCCTCGGCGACCTTCCGGTGCCCCGGTACGCCTACTTCGGCATCCACACCCTCCGAGCGGTGCACAACTTCCCCATCACCGGCACCCGTATCTCCGCCCACCGAGACCTGGTCAACGGGCTGGCGGCCGTCAAGCAGGCCGCGGCGCTGGCCAACCGCGATCTGGGACTCCTGCAGGCGGACAAGGCCGAGGCCATCGTCACCGCCTGCGAGGAGATCCGCTCCGGCAAGCTCCACGACCAGTTCGTCGTGGACGTCATGCAGGGCGGCGCGGGCACGTCCACCAACATGAACGCGAACGAGGTCATAGCCAACCGGGCACTCGAACTCCTCGGTCACCACCGCGGCGACTACCACCACCTGCACCCCCTCGACGACGTGAACGCCGGGCAGAGCACCAACGACGCATACCCAACGGCGGTCAAGGTGGCCCTCCAGGCAAGCACGCACCGTCTCCAACAGGCCATGGCCACCCTGCGGCAGGCCTTCCGGGCGAAGGCCGACGAGTTCGCCGACGTCGTCAAGACCGGCCGCACCCAACTGCAGGACGCGGTACCCATGACGCTCGGCCAGGAGTTCGGCGCGTACGCGGTGATGCTGGCCGAGGACGAACAGCGGCTGACCGAAGCGAGCGCCCTCATCCGGGAGATCAACCTCGGAGGTACGGCCATCGGGACCGGCCTCAACTCCCACCCCCGCTACGCGGCACTGGCCTGCGCCCACCTCAGCGCCATCACCGGCGAGCCCCTGTCCACCGCCGCCGACCTCGTGGAGGCGACCCAGGACGCGGGAGCGTTCGTCCAGCTCTCCGGGGTGCTCAAGCGGATCGCCGTCAAGCTCTCCAAGACCTGCAACGACCTGCGTCTGCTGTCCTCGGGGCCCCGCGCCGGCCTCGGCGAGATCAACCTCCCCGCGGTACAGGCCGGCTCCAGCATCATGCCCGGCAAGGTCAACCCGGTGATCCCCGAGGTCGTCAACCAGATCGCCTTCAAGGCCATCGGCAACGACATCACCATCACCATGGCCGCCGAAGCGGGTCAGCTCCAGCTCAACGCCTTCGAACCGGTCATCGCCCACTGCCTGTTCGAAAGCATCGGTCAGCTGGAGGCCGGATGCCTGACACTGGCCGACCGCTGCGTGAACGGCATCACCGCCAACCGCGAGCACCTGCGCGCGGTCGTGCACAACACCATCGGGATCGTCACCGCCCTCACCCCCGTCATCGGCTACGCGAGGGCCAGCGCCGCCGCACAGGAGGCCCTGGACAGAAGCCTGCCGGTGGCCGACGTGGTCCTGGCCCAAGACCTCCTCACCGCCGACGAACTCCAGCGCGTGCTACGCCCCGAGACGCTCGCCAGAAACAACGGCCGGGAGGCACACGTACACGCGTCGGACTGACCTGGCCGCCCTGGACCACGACACCGTCCCAGGCGCCGTGAAGATCGGCAACCGGCGCGATGAAAGGGCTGGTACCGACGACGATCACCGGTCGGCGGTCGGTGGGCTCACTGCTAACCGCACGGCCAGCAGCTTCGTCACCAAGGGTGTCCCCGTGACTACGCGGTGGCGTTATAGTGCGCCCCAGGGGGCGGGGGCGCCGCTTCGGGCAGTGAGCGTGGAGGCGGGGGATATGACCGATTCGGTGCATCTGGCGGCTGATGCTTATTCGCAGGTCCGTGAAGTCCTGACGAGTAGTGACACGCTGCGGCTCGCGGCGGCGGTGCTGCTGCTTCGCCTGGTGACCTGGTCGCAGCTACGCCGCGCACAGTCGAGCATCCGCAGCTGGGCTCTTCCCGTTTCCGAGGGGGGCGCGGTAAAACACAGCTTCGCGCTGTACTCGGACCTCGCGCTCCGGGCGGCCGTCCTGCTTCTGCTCACAGTGGATCCGTACAGGCTGGAGGAATGGGGCCTGCCGTCCTACGAAGCGGGCAGCGTCTTCGTCATGGGGGACTCGCCGTTCCTTGCAGGGCGCGAGCGATACGCATGGGAGGGGACGGCCGACCTCGCCTACACCCTCCCGGTGTGGGTGGCCTGCCTCGCGGCGTGGTACTTCACTCAACGCAACCTGTACACCATCGGTATGCCATCGGCGGTCTGGAACGACCGACGCCTCCGCACCCAGGTCTGGCACGTCCTCGTGGTCGGGGTGTTCGCAGCGTTCCTGTCGTCGGTCGCGACGGCGGTGGCGCTGCTGGTCTTCAACCTGGTCGCCCTGCTCCTCAGCTTCCGTCCCGCCGACGTCACCACCGCGGTCGAGGCCGCCCCCTCCACGGCCGTCTCCTCCGCAGCCGCGCCCGGGACGGCCGATTGGGCCGCACCGACCTCGTCCGTGCCTCACTCCACACCGCCCGTCCACGTCGGCAACCCGCGGGTCCCCGCCGGCACGCCGCCCGTCTCCGCGACCGCGCCGCCCGCTCCCGGCGCGATCGCGCCCGCCCTCGTCGCCAAACCGTCTGTTCCGGTCGCCGCCACACCCGCGCCTGTCGCCGTGCCCTACGTGCCGACCCAGATCGACCACGACCACGACGTCGACGGCTCCGGTGTCCCGGCGCACCAGCCACTGCGGCCCAACGAGGCCCGTACTCTCGGCACCTACCAACTCCTCGGCCGCATCGGCTCCGGCGGCATGGGAACCGTCTACCTCGCCCGGCGCCAGGGCTCCGCCACGCAGGTCGCGCTCAAGACCATCAACCCGAGTCTCGTGGACGATCCCGAACTGCTGCGCCGCTTCGAACGTGAGACCGAAGTGCTCGCCATGGTCCCCAGCGCCTACACCGCCCAGGTTCTCGACACCGGTGTGGCGGACGGCCGCCCGTACCTGGCCATGGAACTCCTCGACGGCCAGACCCTGAACGCCCACCTGAACAAGCGGGGACCCTTCCGCTCCGCCGAAGCCCTGCGCTCACTCGCGCTGGCCATGGCGACCGCACTCGCCGACATCCACCGCCTCGGGCTGGTCCACCGCGACCTCAAACCCGCCAACGTCATGCTCACCAACGCCGGACCACGCCTGCTCGACTTCGGCATCGCCACCCTCATGGACTCCACCCGCATCACCCGCACCGGCATGGGCATCGGCACTCTCACCTACATGGCACCCGAGCAGTTCGGCGACACGGATATCGGCCCCGCCGCCGACGTCTGGGCATGGGCCTGCTGCATCGTCTGCGCGGCCCACGGCTCCAGCCCCTTCACCGCGGCCGGCACCGGAGCCATCATCCGCCGCATCGTCGACACCGGCCCGGACACCACCGCTCTCGACGCACTCCACCGACTTGACCCCACCCTCGCCGACGCCACCCGCCGAGCACTCACCCTGGACGTAGCCGACCGTCCCGCCAACGGCACCGAACTCCTCAAGCTGCTCACGAACGACGAACCGCCCGCCGTCGCCGAGGAGATCGCCACCGGCTGGCACACCCTCGTGCTGTGACGCGTACTCTCCTTCCGCTGCTGCCGCTACGGACGTTCCAGGGCTTCGCGCCTCGGCCCTCGCCGGTGGTCACGAGGTGCCGCGGCTGATGGTCGTGATCGACCGGGCCGACGACACTCTGAGCACCTCGCCCGCCTCAGGGAGACGTTCCGGGGGGCGGAGGACGACCCTCGGCGGTGCCCCCCGCCGTTGCGTAGCGGTCGGCTCTGGTAAGTGCCGCACATCCGGATGCTCAAGGGGCCGGTCGGCATCCGCGTCCGGCAGCCACCACCCGTTCAGGGCCGTGTTCGAACGAAGATCGGTTCTACGATCTCCGTATGAATGACTGGAGTCCTGCGGCCGAGGAGTTGCAGACCGCTCGGCTGTCGCTGCGGCGTCCGACCGAACGTGATATCGACGCGATCTTTGAGATTCACCGTGACCCCGGGACCTGCGTGCACAATCCCTCCGACGCGCTCACCCGGTTCGAGGAGGCGGAGGCGCTCTACCGGCGCTGGAACGACCAGTGGGAGCGGTGCGGATACGGATACTGGGTTGTCCGGCGCCGCGATGGCGAGCAGCAACTGGGCTTCTGCGGGATCAAGCCCATGGAACTGCGTGGCATGCAGGTTCTCAACCTCTTCTACCGCTTCGCGACCTCGGCATGGGGTCAGGGATTTGCTGGCGAAGCCGCCACCGACGTCGCGGCCTGGGCCACCCGCCACGTGCCCGATCTGGCGCTGATCGCCAGGGTCCGGCCGGCCAACACCGCTTCCCAGCGCGTCGCGATCCGCGCCGGCCTGACCCGGGCGCAGCACCTCGACGGAATCGGATACGACGGTTTCGACTGGATCTATGCGGCGAATCTGCCGAACTGAACAGCGGCGGGCAGGTCCGGCTGTTCAGGGACGGCCCTGATGCATGTGCGTTCAGCGTTCCGGGTCGGGCGCGTGGCCTGGTAGCTGGGCGGCCATCACGCTCACGCCCAGGGGAGTCACCCGCCGAAGCTCCCGCGGACGCGAAGAGTCGGCCGCCGGTGAAGCCGACCGGGACTGAACGTTCTCGAGGCCAGGACCATCACCTTGGCCTTGCCGCGGCCTGTATGGGGCTCTGCTCATCTCTCACTCTGCCCACCCCCGGCGGGCTCCTCGTCGGCGCCCTGCCCGACGCCCGTCTCACGACGGCCGACACCGTCCTGGGCCCCGGCGACACCCTTCTGCTGTACACCGACGGCCTCACCGAAGCACGCACCGGCGAGGACCGGGACAGTCTGTACGGCGACGATGCCCTGCTCGCCTACGCCACCGCTCACTCAGGCGCGGCCCCGCACGCCGTCATCCAGGCCTTGACCCACCTGCTCGCCGGCTTCGGCGACGGCGTCAACGACGACACCGCCCTCCTCGCCCTCGGCGTCCCCGCTCACGCCTCGACAACGAACCGCACACCATGAGCCCACTGAACATCACCTCCAGAGAGACAACCGCCGGTCCCGTCCTGGAGATCACCGGCGAACTCGACTACTCCAACGCCACCCGGTTAAGGGAACTGCTCCTGACCCTCACGCTCCGGCCCGGCCGGCGCCTCGTCCTGGATCTCGCCGGCCTGACCTTCTGCGACTCCAGCGGCATCACCGCTCTGATCGCCGCCCGCAGCCACGCCCACGCCGCCGAGGCAGACATCGCGCTCGCCGCCGTTCCCGCCCACACCCTGCGCATCCTGCGCCCCTCGGCCTCGACCAGATCTACAGGACCCCCACCACCGTTGAAGCAGGCCACACCCCGCAGCCGGAGCCGAGTGTCATGGTCCACCCTCCGTGCCGTTTCACGGCACGGAGGGCTGCGCGTGGGCTTTCCGTCCATTTTCCTGGTGCTGGCCGAGAACGCGGGTGTCCTGGCCTCGGACGGTCAGGAGATCCGACCGCGGTCTTCGAGGGCGCCCATCGGCTCTGCCGGCACTCCGCTGCTTGCGGTGGCCCTCAAAGCGAAGGGAATTCCATATGCCGCAGCGAGACCCGTCCTTGAGGGGCCGTGACAGGGAGTTGGCGCACTTCAGGCAGCTGGTGGCCGGAGTCGCGTCCGGCCGGAGCGCGGTGGTGTTGATCGAGGGACCGCCGGGGGTCGGCCGGAGCAGGCTCCTGACCGAATTCGTGCGGGTGGCGACGGAGTGGGGCTTCAGCCTCGGGGGCAGCCAGTTCTGCTCCCGCGTTCCCGCGCCGCAGCTTGTTCCGCACGGGGAGTCGGCGGGACCGGTGTGCTGTCGGCAGGCTGATCCGGATGCGAGGGACCGGGACGGGGACGACGCCGAAAGCCGACTTCCCGTCCTCATCCCGCAGGATGACGTAAAACATGGCGACGAAGCGCGGCTGCTCTCCTTCTGGGCACCGTTTCTTCCTCGCCGGTATCCGGTGCTCTGGATTCTGGCCCGCGACACCGAACTAGCGGTCAGACCGGCCCGTACCTGTTCTCTTCCGCCCGGTTTGGGACTGGTGCGGATGGAGCTGGATCCCCTGGACGAGGACGCTGTGGCGGAACTCATGGCCGACCTCCTCGAGGCCCGGCCGAGTTCCGAGCTACGGGCGATGGCCGCAGGCGCGTGCGGAAATCCGCTGCTTCTTGTCGAGCTGATCAGCGGACTGCGGGAGGAAGGTCTGATCGCGGTGAAGGAGGACGGGCAGGCGGTCCTGGTGGCGGCCAGGATTCCCGCGCGCGTCAGGAGGGTGTGCGAGGAGTGGGTGAGAAGAGCGGATCTCGCCACCCGCTCGCTGATCTATTCGGCCGCCACCTGTCACCCCTTCTTCACCGTCGATGAGGTTTCCGATCTCCTCGGAACAACAGTGGTCCGTGCCCTTCCCCTCTTCGAAGAGGCGGCTGACAAGGGCATTCTCGTTCTGGATGACAACGGGACCTGGTCGTTCCGTATCAGCCTACTGCGGCAAGTGCTGAGAGAAGCGATGCCCGCTGTTTCCCGCAGCGCCCGCGGAATGGAAGAAAGCAAGGTCGAAGCAGTCCCTCCCGTATGGGAGTTACTGAACGAGCGGCAGCGGGCGATCGCCTCCCTGGTGCGGCAGGGGCTGACGAACCAGCAGGTTGCCAGTCGTATGGGCATTTCACTGCACACCGTCAGCTACCACCTACGGAACATTTTCTTCCTGCTGGGGATCAGTTCGCGCACACAGCTTTCCCATGTGCTCGGGGCGGAAGCATCGAGCCGGAGGACCGGAACCATGCAGAGTTCCGGAGTCCGGCAAAGGAACACCCCCGTTCGTTCCGGTCGCAGGCCCTGACCGTGATCGGCCCCGCACATATATTTTGAGCTCCGAGGGCGACAAGAACGGAGGTGTGATCATGCGTTACCTTCACTGATCGAGGCGCGACAGAGGTGGAGGTCGGCCCGGGCACGGGCCGACTTCGTTTCGACCTCGTCATGCCGGAACGCCGCGCGGATCACGTCCGTTCTCACATGTCGGGCAGTGGCCGACGCGGCCACTCAAGCATCCGTGCTCCCCGCAGCGCCGTCTCCAGGGCGAACCTCTCCTCCGGCACGTTGACGTCATGGTTCGTGAGGTCCTTGACCCGGACCAGCCGGTAGGTCACGGCGCGCACGCTGAGGTGAAGTGCCCGTGCAGCCTGGGTCGTCATACACCCCGCGGCGAAGTAGGCCTCCAAGGTGTCCAGCAACGGCCCCGGGCCGTGGTGCGCACTGGTGAGCGGGAGGAGTACGGCACGGATGAGCTCCGCCATCGCCGCCCGATCACGGCCGAGTACCCGGCGAAGGAGCAGTTCGGAGTCGTCGGGGCCGAGGCATTCGACATCGGTGCGCCGCGCGATCTCGAGTGCTTCGCGCGCCTCTTCGTAGGAGACCCGGATGCCGTGTACGCCGGGCCTCGGGCGGCCGATCCCGATCCGCCAGGACGTCTGCCGCGACGGTCGTGCCTTCAGCGCCTCGGTGACCGCGTCGCGAAGGGCCTTCGCGCTGGTCGCCGGCTCCGCCGAGGCCACCGCCACCAGTGCCACGAGGTTGTCCGCGTACCGTCCCGCGAGGACGCCGCCGGTGGTGAACCGCGTGCGCAGTGAGTGCTCCAGCGAGGGGAGGTCGGGCCACGCCGCACGTAACGGCTTGTCAGGGGAGAGGGCGACCACGGCGTGGCAGGCGCCGAGTTGAAGGCCCAGGCTTTCGCCGTGTTCCAGCAGGTCGGGGAAGGTGGCCCGGCAGGCGAGCAGGTCGTCGAGGAACCGATCGCCTCGCCGGAGGTCCTGGTCCGTGGCCCTCCGGGCGGCTGCCGCGTGCCCGGACAGAATCGACGAGAGCGCGACCTCGGAGGCAGCTTTCATCACATCACGGTGCGGTGCGCCGCCCGCTTTCCTGGACGACAGGGCACGGACGTCGAGCTTCCGTTCGAGTTCGGGGAGTCCTTCCCAGAGGCGATATGTTTCCGCACTGCACTGGATGAAGATCGTTTGCAGGGGTATCTCATGGTCGGCGGCCTTCATCGCCAAGGAACGGCAGGTTTCCAGCTCGTGCCGGGACGGCACCTCACGCCTGGTCGCCGCCTTCGACACGACGGTGGCGTAGTGCACGACCAGTCGCTTCAGAACGTCCTCTGAGGCAAGGGGCGGGTCAAGCACCGGTGGTGGGTTCCTCAGGCGGCCGGCCAGCGGTTGGACCACCGATGTCATGGATTCCTGCTGAAGGTGGCTCACAGTGTGCTCCTCGGAGTACATGTTCTGTACGAAAGAAGCTACCAAGGCGCTCTAGAAATAAGACTGCAGGAACAGGTGGTTTAAGCTACAAGGATCGACTGTTCGTGGGGCGGCTCCATTTTCGCCGGTTGACTGCCTGATTGAATGGGTGGGAACGCGGCCGACATGGTGAGTGATGTTTGGAGGTCACATCGTGAGCGCCCTCGGAGTCAACCGGCATGTGCGGGATTCGGCGTCCTGGTCGATGGTCGACCCGCCCGGGGTCGACCGGTCCAGCTGTTTGAGGCTGGACCGCAATGAAAGTACTCGGCCGGTCTCCAGGACGGTCGCCGCTGCTCTTTCCGCACATCTCTCGGGAGCGGGTTTCCGCTGGTACCCGTCGGACGAGCGTCTTACCGCGGGAATAGCCGAGCACTGCGGGGTGAGGGCCGAGTCCGTGTTGGTGACGAACGGCTCCGACCAGGCCATCGACATCACACTTCGTACGTTCTTGCAGCCGGGCAGCAGAATGCTGGTGGCGACGCCGGAGTTCATTCCCTTTCGACGGGTCGCGGGGTTGCTGGGCGCGCAGGTCGAGGGAGTTCCGTACGAGCCGGACTTCACCTTTCCTTACGTAGGATTCCGAGCAGCCGCCCAGCGGAGACCCGCACTGATCGTGTTCATCAACCCGAACAACCCGACCGGAACGCTGGTGGACCCGGAGTTCATTCGGGAGATTCTCGCCGAGCATCCGGACACTCCGGTGATCGTCGACGAGGCTTATTACGAATTCACTGGGGTGACCGTGGCGCCCTGGGTGAAGCGGTATCGCAACCTGATCGTTTTCCGGACCTTCTCCAAGGCCTTCGCGATGGCGGGCCTCCGGCTCGGGTACGCCCTCGCCGACCCTGCGGTTCTCGAGCAGATCCGCAAGCTGCGCAACCCGTTCGACGTCAATGAGCTGGCGATCGTCGCCGGTGAGGCTCAGTTGGCCGCCGTGGACGAAGTCGACGGCCATACCGAGGACATCATGTCGGAAGTGAAGCCGATCGTTCTGGAGTTCTTCCGCGACCTCGGCGTCCCGGTCGTCCCCGGAACCGCCAACTTCCTGCTGGTGCGGCCCGAGGACGGCGCGGGCACCGTCCGGCTGCTCCGGGAGTCCCGGGTGCTGGTCCAGCCGTTGCACGGCCCGTTGGTCGAGGGCATGTTCCGACTGACAGTGGGACAGCGGCAGGAGATGGAGGAATTCGCCCGCATCTTCACGCATGTCCACCGGGAGAC
Source organism: Streptomyces torulosus (assembly GCF_001419765.1). Taxonomy (GTDB): domain Bacteria; phylum Actinomycetota; class Actinomycetes; order Streptomycetales; family Streptomycetaceae; genus Streptomyces; species Streptomyces torulosus. The sequence goes on along the minus strand of NZ_LIRK01000240.1, from coordinate 15,331 downwards.
CGGTGGTCGGACGGGGCCGCGTACCCCGTCCGGCCTCGTCACCGGCGCGGAACCAGATGGAACATGAAGCTGTTCGCCGGTGTCTCGATGAGGTGCCGGTCGAGGCAGTGCCAGCCCGACTCCTCGAAAACGGAGTCCCATTCGTCCAGAGTGGGCAGGTAGACGCCCATCACCGCATGGGCCGTCTCGAATCCGAGGCTGAAGATCGGCATGTCCTGGTCGGAGAACGCCGTCGTACGCGCGGTGTCCGCGAGCAGGAAGTGCCGGACGTTGGGGAAGACCTCGCGGATACGCCGGAACGAGGCGACACACGCGTCCCTGGGCCAGAAGTCATGGGCCATCATGAACGAGGTGACCAGATCGACCTCGGCGAACTCGGGTCGCTCCTCCAACGCGGTCACGTCCGACCTGGCCAGGGTGATCCTGTCCGCCACTCCGGCCTTGTCCACCTCGTTCTGGGCGAGTCGCAGGACGTCCGCCGAGACGTCGATGCCGACGCCGCGGACACCGGGCCGTTCCCGGGTGATGTCGATCAGGCGCTCACCGCTCCCACATCCGAGGTCCGCGATCGCGGAGAACTCCAGCGACGCGATCACCGGTTTGAACGCCGGATCGAAGAAGACCTTGTTGTTCTGCCGGCAGGCGACGCCGATGGCGGCCCCGTCGCGCCGGTAGAAGTCTCCTGAGCGGTTCTCCGCACGGAGCAGGCGGGGCAGCTGCCCGAAAAGCTCGCCGTATCCGCCGGTGAGCCAGTAGAAGAACCCCTTGGTGCGGTCGGCCTCGGTGAAGTTGGGGCCGGGCGTCACCTGGTCGCCCTCGCGGCGCACCACATCGGCGGCGGACAGCGCGGTGAGAACCGCTCGAGTGGCGTCGGCGTCGAGGCCGTGCCGGGAGGCGAAGTCGGCGGCGTCCAACCGCTCGGCCTCCCGTAGTTCGTCGAACACGCCCACGTCCCAGGCGGCACTGATGGCCGCCGCGGCGATCGCGGAGTTGAAGATCTGGGCACACGCCCGCTCGGGGTCGTGAGGCGCCGGGGCTGCCGTCATGTCGTGGGCCTCTCCTCGTTCGGATGGTGAAGGACGTGATGGATGCCGTGGCGAACGGTCAGTTCACCGCCACCGGAAGGCTGCGAAGGCCGCGTAGCGTGGCATTGGGGCGAGGCACCGCGTGGCCGCTGCGGCGCAGCGACGGCAGGTGACGGATCACCGCCGACATCACCGCGGAGGCCTCGGCCCGCCCGATCACGGAACCCAGGCAGGAATGCGACCCACGGCCGAAGCCCAGGTGCGGATTGGGGTCCCGGTCGACGCGGATCGCGTCCGGGTCGGAGAACTGCCCGGGATCGCGGTTCGCCGCGCCGATGAGCGCCACGACGATCTCACCGCGGCGTACGGTCTTCCCCCCTATCGAGGTGTCTTCGGTGCAGGCCCGGCTCAGGGCCTGCACCGGACCGCTGAAGCGGATCAGTTCCTCGATCGCCGGTCCCATCGGGGCGCCCTCCCGCAGCGCGGTGAACGCGTGGGGGTGGTCCAGGAGCGCGGCGATCGCGTTGGACAGGAACCGGCTGGGTACCTCGAAGCCGGCGTGGAAGAAGGCCCGGACCGAGTTCACCAGCACATCCCGGGAGACCCCTCCTTCCGCTTCGTGCTCGACCAGATGGGCGATGACACCTTGCTTCGGCGGGTGCTCGAGCCACGACTCCACCAGTGCGTTGAACTGTTCGCGCGCCCGGATGCCCGCGGCTTCCGCGTCGGGGTCGAAACCGGAGTCCATGCTGCGGTCGAGATCCGCGTTGAGCCGATGGAACGTGTCGTCCTCCGCGGGCCCGGGAACCCCGAGCAACGAGGTCATGGCCGTCAGCGTGAACGAGTCGGCGAAGTCCCGGACGAAGTCGAACTCGCCCCGTACGGCCAGCGCGGACAGGTCGGTCTCCGCCCGTGCCAGGAGCCCGGCCGTGAGCGCCTCGATGTCCAGGGAACGCAGGGCGCCAAGGCCGAGGTGGCGCAGCGGCGTGTGCGTCGGCGGGTCGAGGGTCTGCAGGCTGAGCAGGGTCTCGGGGGTGGGTATCCCGACCCGGCGGAAGTCCGCCGCGAACCGTTCGGAGTCACGCAGCACCGCCTGGCAGTCCGTGAACCGGGTCAGCAGCCAGGCCCCCAGCTGCTGGTGCCAGTACACCGGAGCGTGCTCACGGAGCCGGCGGTACGCGGGGTACGGGTCGGCGATCATCTCGGCGGAGAGCGGATTGAAGAACTCGTCCTCCAGAGACTGCCCGGAGGCTGCCAGAACAGAGGCATCGGCCATGAAGGGTCCTTTCCGGGGAACCTAGTGGCGGGAGACCGACCCGTGCCTTGGCACAACGCCGGTGGTGTGGCACGCGGAGTGGCGGCAACAGAAGGGGACGGGCCGCCATGGCCCCATGAACAGGCTAGGGAACCCGGCGACACACGGGCAGTTGCCGCTGCTGGACGAACGGCGGCACCGGGATTGCCGCTCACCGGCAGACACGCACCGAGGCAGACATGCCGCGCAGACAGGCACCGTGGCAGACGTGCACCCCGGCAGTCATGCAGTCCGGCAGACACACACCCCGCCAGTCATGTACTCCGGCAGACACGCCCCCCGGCAGACACACCCCAGCGCACCCCGGCCGGACGACTCCACCGGCCATGGCATGCCGGTGACCGGCGAAAGCCGCCGACAGGAACCGGCGTGGCTGACACGCCGGCCCAAGGTGTTCCATCGGGCTGCCCGGCACTCCCGTCGCAGCGACGGCCGACTGGTGGCACCCGCCGGCGCGCGCCGTCAGTGTGGGGCGGTCATCCCCCCGGCCGACGCCAGATCGAGCGCGATGTCCACGATCATGTCCTCCTGGCCGCCGACGAGGCCCCGACGGCCGACCTCCAGCAGGAGCGTGCGGGCGTCGACGCCGTAGCGGGAGGCGGCGACCTCGGCATGCCGCAGGAACGACGAGTACACCCCCGCGTAGCCGAGGGTCAGCGTCTCGCGGTCGACCGTCACGGGGCGGTCGCGCAACGGCCGGACCAGGTCGTCCGCCGCGTCCTGCAGGGCGAACAGATCGCAGCCGTGCTTCCAGCCCTGCAGGTTCGCCACGGCGACGAACGCCTCGATCGGGCAGTTTCCCGCCCCCGCGCCCTGACCGGCGAGGGAGGCGTCCACTCGGGTGACGCCCTCCTCCACGGCGACGACGCTGTTGGCGACCGACAGGGACAGGTTCTCGTGCGCGTGCACACCGATCTCGGTGGCCGCGTCCAGTACGTCGCGGTAGGCGCGGACGCGCTCGCGCATCCCGTCCAGAGTGAGCCGGCCACCCGAGTCCGTGACGTACACGCACGTGGCGCCGTAGGACTCCATCAGCCGTGCCTGCGCGGCCAGTTCGCCGGCCGGGGCCATATGGCTCATCATCAGGAACCCGGAGACGTCCATCCCCAGCTCGCGGGCCTTGGCGATGTGCTGGGCGGCGATGTCGGCCTCGGTGCAGTGGGTCGCCACGCGCACCGAGCGGACCCCCAGCGCGTACGCACGCTCCAGTTCCGCGATGGTGCCGATGCCGGGCAGCAGGAGCGTGGTGAGGACCGCGGTGCGGATGTTGTCGGCCGCGGCCTCGATCCACTCCCAGTCGGTGTGGCTGCCGGGGCCGTAGTTCAGCGAGCCGCCCGCCAGGCCGTCGCCATGGGCGACCTCGATCGCGTCGACGCCGGCCGCGTCGAGCGCGGCCGTGATACGGCCCACGTCGGCAGGGTCGATACGGTGCCGTATGGCGTGCATGCCGTCCCGCAGCGTGACGTCCTGGATGTACAGCTTCCGGTCCACGAGGGGTGTCGCGTCCTCGGCGGCCGGCGTTCCGCTGGTCGTCGCTTCGCTCGTCATCGGGTTGCCTCCGTGAGGGCCGTGGTGCGCTCGGCGATCGACTCGGCGACCCGCAGAGCGGCCGACGTCATGATGTCCAGGTTCCCGGCGTACGCGGGCAGATAGTGGGCGGCGCCCTCCACTTCGAGGAACACGGACACCTTGGTACTGACCGGGCCCGCCCCGTCCGGCACCAGGGTGTGCACGGGTTCGCCCGCGGGGACCGGAGTGAACTGCACCTCCTGCTTGAGGCGGTAGCCGGGCACGTACTGCGCGACCCGCTCGGCCATGGCCGCCACCGAGGCGCGTACGGCGTCGTGGTCGACGTCGCCGGTCAGGCAGAACACGGTGTCCCGCATGATCAGCGGCGGCTCCGCCGGGTTCAGGATGATGACCGCCTTGCCGCGGGCGGCGCCGCCGACGGACTCGATGGCCTGGGAGGTCGTCTCGGTGAACTCGTCGATGTTGGCGCGGGTGCCCGGCCCCGCCGACTTGGAGGCGATGGAGGCCACGATCTCCGCGTAGTGGACGGGGGTCACCGCGGAGACGGCCGCGACCATGGGAATCGTGGCCTGACCGCCGCAGGTGACCATGTTGAGGTTGTCGGCCCCCAGGTCCAGGTGCGCGTCCAGGTTGACCGGTGGGACCACGAACGGGCCGATCGCCGCGGGTGTGAGGTCGATGAGCCGCTTCCCGTACGGGGCGAGCTTCGCGGCGTTCGCGATGTGGGCCTTGGCGGAGGTCGCGTCGAAGACGACGCCGATCTCGTCGAATTGGGGGAGCGCGATCAGACCGTCGACGCCCTCGTGCGTGGTGGGGATGCCGAGCCGTGCGGCGCGGGCGAGGCCGTCGGAGGCGGGGTCGATGCCGACCATGGCACCCATCTCCAGCGTGTCCGACAGGCGCACTACCTTGATCATCAGGTCGGTGCCGATGTTGCCCGACCCGATGATGGCGACCTTCGTCTTCGTCATGCGTCTCTCTTCTCGGAGAATACGGCGGTGACCTCGCCCAGCGAGCTGATCTCGGCCCGGATCCGGGTGCCGGGCGGGGCCGGGACCATGGGGCCCAGCGCGCCCGACAGGACGACCTGGCCGGCGCGCAGGGGATCCCCGAACTCCAGCGCCGTACGAGCCAGCCAGGCAAGGGCGTTGAGCGGGTCGCCCAGGCAGGCGGCGCCGCTCCCCTCGGAGACCGGCACATCATCCGCGTACAGCCGCATGGTGGTGTCGTGCGGCTCGAACTCGTCGAGGCCGAGCCGGCGGTCCGCGAGGACGAACAGTCCGCTGGAGGCGTTGTCCGCGACCGTGTCGGTGAGGCGGATGTCCCAGGAGGCGATGCGGCTGTCCACGATCTCCAGCGCGGCGACCGCGTAGTCGACCGCGGACCGCACACGGGCCGCGTCCAGATCCCCGTCGGTCAGGTCCTCTTTGAGCACGAAGGCGATCTCGGCCTCGGCCTTGGGCTGGAGCAGCCGCTCGGAGGGCACCTCGGCCTCGGCCGACACGTCCATGTCGGCGAAGAGCACCCCGAAGTCGGGCTGGTCGACGCCCAGTTGCCGCTGGACGGCGGGCGAGGTCAGCCCGATCTTCCGGCCCACCACGACCGCCCCGCCGTCCAGTCGCCGGCGGGTCAGCTCCCGCTGCACGGCGTAGGCGGCGGCCAGGTCGTGCTCGCCGATCAGATCCCGGACGGGTGCGACGGGACGGCCCTCGTCGAGGGCGGCGGTGAGCCGGGCGACGGCCTGTGCCACGGCGTCCGTGCCGGCCTGCGCGTGTGTCATGTCGGTTACCGCCCCTGTGCCGTCGCGACGGCGAACCCGGCGATCCACGCGGGGATCGCCTCGTAGAAACGGGACGTCATGTCGTACGGGCCGGTCGCCGCGAGAGAGGCGAAGGCCGCGATCCAGGCGCGGACCTCGTGCGCCGAGCCGCCGCCCTCCTTGGCCATCCACTCCACCGTCCACGAGTCGAACTCGGTGAGCTCGCCGCGCTCCAGGTGGTCGAGGAGGCGGTTGTCCCACGCGGGGTTGATCGGGACCATGGCGGTCGACCCGGCGGCGTACTCGCGTCCCGCCTCGACCACGCGCTGTTCGCCCCTCGCGCGCTGCTCGGGGGTGGGCGGGCGGCCCTCGATGAGCGCGTCGGCGACCCGCGGCGGTGCGCCCTCCAGGACCGGAACGGGCGGGTCGTGCGAGAGACCGCCCGAGGCGAGGAACAGCACTCGCCGGTCGAGTGCCGCGGCGGCCTCGCCCACCGCCGTCCCCAGGGCCCTGATACGGGTCACGGGACACAGCGGGGTGGCCACCCCGTTGACGAAGACCGGCACCACGGGCACCCGGTCGATGCCGCCGAAGAGCACCTCCAGAGGCTGCGCGAACCCGTGGTCGACGGTCATCCGGGCGGACACGGTGAGGTCGACGCCCCGGTCGAGGACACCCTGTGCCAGGGCCTTGGCCGCGCCCGTGTCGACCGACAGCGGGCCCGCCTGAGAACCGAAGTCGCCCACCGCGTGGGCCTCGGTCGCCAGGCAGAACGGCGGCATCTCCTTGTAGAAGAACCCGTTGTAGTGGTCGGGCGCGTACAGCACCACGAGGTCCGGGTCGAAGGCGCGGACGAACTCCCGCGCGCCCGCAACGGCCCGGTCGACACGGGCCAGGACGTCGGCATCCGGGTCGTTCTTGCCGATGAGGGGTGAGTGGGACAGCCCCACGGCTGCTGCGGTCATGGTCGGTCGTTCCTTACTGGCGGAGAGCCGGCGGGTGGATGACGAGCTTTCCGGTCAGCCCGCCGTCGATCATGAGCTGGAAGCCCTTGTGGATGTCGGACAGCGGCAGAGCCCGGTCGATCACCGGACGGGCGCCGGTGGCGTCGAGCATCCGCAGCATCGAGACCAGTTCGGCGCGGGTGCAGCCGGTGGAGCCGATGACGCGCTGCTGGAGGTAGAAGATCCGGCCCAGGTCCGCGGGCGGGTTGGTGCCGCTGGTCGCGCCGGCGATGACGACCGTGCCGCCGGGCCGCAGCGACTTCAGGGAGTGCGACCAGGTCGCCTCCCCGACGGTCTCGATGACGACGTCGACTCGCTCAGGCAGTCGCTCACCGCTGGGCAGGACGGCACGAGCTCCCCACGACAGGGCCTCGGCGCGCTTGGTCTCGCTGCGGCTGGTGGCGTAGACGACGGCCCCGGCGGCCACCGCCAGCTTGATCGCGGCGGAGGCCACGCCGCCGCCCGCGCCCTGGACGAGCACCCGGTCGCCCGCGGTGATGCGCGCCTGGGTGAACAGCATGCGGTAGGCCGTGGTCCAGGCGACGGGCAGGCAGGCGGCCTCGTCGAAGGACAGCCAGGCCGGCTTCGGCACCAGATTGCGGGTCGGTACGACGAGATACTCCGCGAAGGCGCCGTTGTGCCGCTCGGACAGCAGAGCGCGGTTCGGGTCGAGGGTCTCGTCGCCGCGTCCGGCGTCCGTGTCGCCGATCACCGGGTGGACGATGACCTCGTTGCCGTCCTCGTCGTAGCCGGCGGCGTCGCAGCCGAGGACGATCGGGAGGCGGTCGGGGGGATGACCCACGCCTCGCAGCGTCCACAGGTCGTGCATGTTCAGTGACGAGGCCACGACGCGGACGCGGGACCAGCCGGGCTCGGGCTCGGGCTTCGGTACGTCGCGCAGGCACAGCCCCGACAGCGGGTCGGTGGCACTCTGGGAGATGGCGGTTGCAGCTAGCACGCATTCACGTTCGCCCCGACCAGGCACGGATCCATAGCTGGTGTGCCGCTGTGCAGCACGCGCCGTGGGCGGACGCGAACGGTGCCCGCGCGTTCGATCGAGATCCGCACGGTCCCGGCGGTCCCGGAGGTGCGGACAGCCCGCTGACCCGGCCGGCCGGAAGGCGGGTCGGGTCAGCGGGCGGCGAGGGGCGGTCAGTGGGGCATGTCGTCCAGAGCCGTGGACAGACCGGCGACTGCGGGTGGCTCCACGGCGAACAGCACCACGGTGCCACCGGGCAGGTCGGCCTCCCCGATCCGCCGGAACCCGCCCGCCTCCAGGGCGAGTTGGGTGGCTGTGTCGTCCTCGTCCGGCGCGGCGACCACCCTGCGGCACCGCGGGGACAGGGCGAACAGGACAGGGACGAGGTCGCGCAGCAGACGGGCGGCCAGACCGGGGCCGTTCTCGGCCGGATCCGGTCCCGGCAGCACCAGGCCGACCACGAGATCGTGCGCGCCGAACGGGTAGCAGGCGCGCACCGGATGGTCCGGCACCGGGTGCAGGTCCACGAGCAGCTCCGGGCCGCCCTCGGCGGAGCGCACGACGTACGTACGACAGGGGCGCCGGGGGCGCTCCGACGGGGGATCGGCGACGGAGCGCACGGCCCACCGCGCCCCGAGTCGGAGGCCGTCCGGCGTCACCACGGCGTCGAGAGCGGAGGCCATGCGGGGGCTCACACGGTCTCGGCGGGCTGATGTACCTCGACCCAGCGCCGCAGCTCGCCCTTGACGAGCTTGCCGCTGGCGTTGCGGGGCAGATGCTCGGCCACCACGACCCGCGTGGGCAGCTTGTAGCGGGCCAGGTGGTCGCCGGCGAACGCGCGGACCTCTTCCACGGTGGGCACCGTGCCGGCATCACAGGTGAGGACCGCGAGCACGGTCTCGCCCCACTTCACATCCGACACCCCTATGACGGCGGCCTCACGGACACCGGGGTAGGCGGCGAGGACGCGCTCCACCTCGGCGGGGTACACGTTCTCCCCGCCACTGATGATCATGTCCTGGAGGCGGTCGACGATGTAGTAGAACCCGTCCTCGTCCCGGTGCGCTATGTCGCCGCTGTGGAACCAGCCAGCGTCGTCGATGGCCGCGCGGGTGGCGTCCGGGTTGTTCCAGTAGCCGACGGTTACGTTCGGGCCGCGTACGCAGATCTCGCCGCTCGTGTCCGCCTCATGGATGCGCACTCCGGTGACGGGGTCGACGAGGCAGATCTCCGTGTACGGCATGGGTGCGCCCGCCGAACCCGTTTTCCGCAGTGTCAGCTCGGCGGGCAGATAGGTCGCGAACGGTGCCGTCTCGGTCAGCCCCCAGGCCTGCTGGAGCAGCACGTCCCGCTCGGCGTAGTCCCTGATCAGCTGAGGCGGTACGGGAGCTCCGGCGACGATCGCGGAGCGCAGGGCGCTCAGGTCGGCCTCGGCGAAGCCGGGCACGCGGGCGAGCGCCGCGAACATGGCGGGCACCGCGAAGAAGGTGGAGACGCCTTGCCGCACCAGATCGTCGAGGCACTGGGCCGGGTCGAAGCCGCGGCGCAGGACCACGGTGCCGCCCCGCAGGAGGGTGCGCAGGGTGAGGGCGTTGAGCCCGCCGATGTGGAACAGCGGGGCCATCGCCAGGTTGACGTCGTCGGCGCGGGTGTCGACGACGCTGTCGACGTTGACCGCGTTCCACCAGATGTTGCCGTGGGTGAGCATGACGCCCTTGGGCCGGCCCGTGGTGCCGGAGGTGTACATGAGCATGGCGAGGTCGTCGTCGTACAGCGCCACGGGCTCCCGGGCTGCCCTGTCGGGGTCCAGCAACGACGACAGAGGGTTCCAGAGCGCGGCGGGGGAGGCGGTCGCCGGGCAGGCGGGGTCGGTGTCGACCAGAAGGTGCCGGCGTGCCGGCACCTCGTCCGCGATCGACTCGACGAGTTCGCGGTGGCCTTCCTCGACGACGAGGGTGTGGGCACCGCAGTCGTTCAGGATGTGGCGCACCTCGTCCGCGGCGAGCCGGAAGTTGACCGGCACGAAGACCGCCCCGAGGTGCGCGGCCGCGATCATCGTCTCGAAGAACGTCACGCTGTTGAAGCCGAGGTAGGCGATCCGGTCGCCCCGGCGCAGGCCGTTCTCGGCCAGACCGGCGGCGAACGCGTCCACCGTGGCGGCGAGCCGGCCGGCGGAGATCTCACGGCCCTCGTACAGGACGGCGGTGCGGGTGGGGGACTGGGCTCTGCGGCGCAGTGCGGCGGCGGGGCTGATGTCGACGGCGGCCATGGCGTCGGCTCCTTCGATGGCTCTAGTACGGGAAGCGGGCGGATTTCAGAGTCCGGCGCCGCCGGCGGGGGAGCGGAAGCCGCGGACGGCGATTCCGCCGTCCGCGGGGATGACCGCACCGGTGACGGTGCCGCTGTCGGCGCGGGAGGCGAGCAGGACGTAGGGGCCCGTGAAGTCCGCCGGCTCGACGCTGGAGTCGTACAGCGGGATCAGCGGGGGCTGTTCGACTCCGGAGGCCTCGTTCCTGGCGAAGGACGCGGCCAGCGTACGGTCCTGCAGCCCCAGGCTCTGTGGGCCGCGCAGCTGGGTGCGCATGCCGCCGACGGCGACGCCGTTGACCCGGACGCTGGGGGCCAGTTCGTAGGCGAACTGGCGGAGCAGGCCGAGACAGGCGTGCTTGCTGGCGGTGTAGAGGACACCGCCGCCGTCGGTGTGGAAGGAGGCGTTGGACAGAGTCATCACGATGCTGCCGCGGGTGGCGACCAGCTCGCGCCAGGCGGCCTCCACCGCCAGGAGGTAGCCCTTGACGTTGATGGCGAATATCTCGTCGAAGGCCTCGGAGAACTCCTTGCCGGTCAGCCGGGTGAGGCTGCGGTGGTAGTCCCAGATGCCGGCGTTGGGGACGAGGATGTCCAGCTTGCCGAACCGTCCGACGGTGGCTTCGACCGCGCGGTGCAGGTCGTCCGGGGAGCGTACGTCTCCCGGCACGGTCAGCACCCGGCCCCCGAGTTCGCCCGCGGCACGCACCACGTCCTGAAGCTGCTCGGCGCTGCGGCCGACGATGGCGACGTCGGCGCCCTCGGCGAGATAGCGGAGCGCGACGGCGCGGCCGATGCCGGAGCCGCCGCCTGTTATGAGGGCGACCTCGCCCTCCAGCCAGCCCATGGGTCAGTGCTCCTTGAGGAAGTCGGTGACCAGGCGCTCGAACTCGGCCTGGCGCTCCAGCTGCACCCAGTGGCCGCAGCCGCCGAAGACATGCAGCTGGACATCGCGGATCTGCTTGAGCATGAGCTGCGCGCCGTCCAGGGTGATCGTGCGGTCGTCACGGCCCCAGAGCAAGAGGGTCGGCGCCTTGACCTTGTGGACGCGCTGCCAGAGCGGGTCCATGCCGTGCCGCTTGGCGAAGGCGGCGTTGTAGCGGTGGTAGAAGGCGATGTGGGACTCGTCGAGGGACGCCTCGTAGCGGGCCTGTGCGGTGTCCGTCCAGCGCTTGGGCTCGGCGGTCATCACCCCGATGAAGTCCCGCATCTTCTTCAGGGTCGGGCCCTCGCCGTTGTAGTAGCGGAACATCGCCTTCTGGCCCTCGGTCGGGGTGGGCCCGAACGGCAGCCAGCCGCCGCCCGGCGCCATCAGCACCAGCTTCTCCACACGCTCGGGGACGGCGAGCGCGGTGGCGATGGCGGCCGCTCCGCCGAGGCTGTTGCCGAGCAGATGGAAGCGGTCCACACCGAGCGCGTCGAGGGTCTGCAGCAGCGCGTCGACGGTGATGTCGGTGATGCTGCGGGCGTCGAGGTCGTCCTCGGAGGGGCGGTAACTGCCGCCGAAGCCGGGCTGGTCGGGCAGCACCACCCTGAAGTGGCGGGTGAGGGCGGGCAGGTTCTGGTGGTAGTTGGCGACCGCGCTGGCGCCGGGGCCGCCGCCGTGCAACATCACCAGCACCGGTCCCTCACCGGCTTCGCTGACGGCGATGGGACCGAGCGTGGTCTGCACCGTGTGCTCGACGAGCTTCACGTCGGTCGTCTCTTCAGTGGTCACGAGCGGACTCCGGTTCACAGGAAGGTGCTGATGTTCTTGGCGAGCAGGACGTTCTGGTCGAGCAGGATCGTGCGGCGGGCGATCAGCAGCCGCCCGTCGTCCGGATCGCGGCGCAGGACGTCGGTGCGCCCGCCGGCGTAGAGGTCGACCTCGCGTTCCAGGCGGTTGCGGTAGCAGAGGAAGGACGACTCGGCGACGTACTCACCCGGCTCGTCGGCCGCCCGGACCAGGACGTTGGTGATCAGGTGCCGAGTGCGGGAGGGCGGGTCCTCGGCCCAGGCCATACCGGAGTCGAAGCGGCGGATCCGCCAGGCCAGGCTCGCCTTCGTCTCGTCGAAGATCGCCACCTCGCCGGGTGCCCCGTCGGCCAGCGCCTGCTGCCGGCGCAGCCGGTTGGTGCGCACCGGCGCCCAGTAGTGCAGGTCGTCGGCGAACAGCTCCAGCCAGTCGGCGTAGCGGTGCTGGTCGAGGAGCCGCGCCTCGGTGGCGTACAGCCGCTGCACCTCGAAGTGGAGCCGGATGTCCTCGTCGAAGGACAGGGACGAGGTGTCCATGACCGTCGGCTCCGGGGGGTGAATGCTCATCGGTTGAGTCCTCCTGCGGGCCGCGCCCAATGCTGTGATTCCAGCGCGGAGAGGGTGGTTCGGGCGGGAGCGTGCCCGTGGGGGGCACGGCGGCGCGTCACCGCTTCAGCAGCGTGCGCAGGTCGACGCCCTCGTCGGCGAGGCGGGCGGGGTCGACCGCCACACCCCGGTCGACGAGCCGCCGGGCGGCCTTGATGTCACGTGCGCGGTCGATGGCCGCCGCCGCGACCAGCCGGTCGCCACGCAGGCCGAAGACGGTGAAGGCGCCGCTGTCCGGGGCACCGCGCACCGCGGTCCGCTCGGCGTCCGCCATGGTGCCGACCGCCTCCAGACGTGAGCCGTGGCGGTCCGACCAGAACCACGGTGCGCCGGCCTGCTGAAGCGGCCGGCCCAGGATGCCGGAGGCGGCGGCCTCGCCGCCCTGCTGCGCGGCCTCCCAGTGCTCGTGCCGGACGCGGTGGCCGTCGAGGCGGGCCACGTCTCCGACGGCGAAGACGTTCGGGTGTGAGGTGCGCTGCCCGGCGTGGACGACGACGCCGTTGTCCACGCGCAGTCCGGCGGCCTCGGCCAGCCCGGTGGCGGGACGGATGCCGATGCCCACCACCACGGTGTCGGCGGCGACGACCCTGCTGCCGCCCGCGAGGTGGACGAGGACTTCGCCGGCGGCGGGGCGTTCGACGCGCTCGACACCCGAGGTGATCACCTCGATGCCCTCGGCGGTATGCCTGCTGTGCAGGGCCCGGGCGACGCCCTCGCCGACCACCGCGGCCAGCGGCACCGGCACCGGGTCGACCAGGGTGACGCGGCAGCCGAGGGCCACCGCCACCGCGGCCGTCTCGGCGCCGATCAGCCCGGCGCCGACGACCGTCACCCGCGCATCGGGCAGCAGCCGTTCCCGCAGCCGCTCGGCGTCCTCCCAGGTGCGCAGCACCCGCACGGCCGGGTCGTCGCCCCCGGGCACGGGCAGCGTCCGCGGGGTGCCGCCGGTGGCCAGCACGACGCGGTCGGCGCCCACCACCGAGCCGTCGGCCAGTTCGATGCCGCTCTCCCGGGGGCGGATCGCCCGGACCGGGGTGCCGTCCCGCAGGCCGACGCGCTGTCCCTCGTACCACTGCTCGGGGCGCAGCAGGATGTCGTCGCGTCCGGACTTGCCCAGCAGCACGTCCTTGCTGAGTGGTGGCCGGTCGTACGGCAGTCCCCGCTCGTCGCAGTACAGCACCAGTTCACCGTCGTACCCCTGGGCACGCAGCGCGTCGCAGGTGGAGACGGCGGCCAGGCCGGCGCCGACGACGGCGACGCGGCGCGGCGAGCTCATCCGCCGGCCTCCTCAGCGGAGTCGAGCGCCGGGTGCACCCAGATCCAGCCGTCCCGCACCTCGACGCGATGGGCACGGACGGTGACGGTGGCGGGCATGCACAACGGCCGACCCGAACTCAGACAGAAGCGGGCGCTGTGGAGCGGGCATTCGACCTCGCCGTCCTCGATCCAGCCGTCGGCGAGGGACGCCTGACCGTGGGAGCAGGTGTCGTCGAGGGCGTAGTAGACGCCGCCGTCGTGGAAGACGGCGATGGCGTCGCCGTGGCCGGTGATCTCGGCGGGCACCTTCAGGGCCTCGCCGTCCTCGATGTCGCCGACGGCCGCCACGCGGATACCGGTGTGGGTGATGCTCATCAGGTGTCCTTCTGGTGCTCGTGCCAGGCGGGCGTGTTCATCAGATCGCGCCAGCGGGCGTAGAAGCCGCGGGCGGCGCCGTCGCTGTAGAGACGGCCGGTGGTGCCGGGATGGACGCCGTCCTCGGCCTGGAGCCCGATCCCCATCTGGTAGTTGAGGGTCATGGAGCCGGCCATGAAGCCGTGGGCGGTGGCCTGGCACTCGCTCCAGTTCTCGCCGTCGTCCTGCTCGAAGATGCCGGTCGGCCCGAACGTCCGCAGGTTGTACAGCCGTTGGGCCTCCTTCACCTCGGCCGGCATGGACCGGTCGACGATCGTCCAGGCCCACACCTCCATCCGGTCCGGTCCCTTGGGGTGCCAGACCCGGATGGAGCCGTTGACCGGCAGGTAGGAGAAGTTGGGGAAGACGGTGGCGTGACCGGTGGTCATCGGCCCTTCCACCCGTGCGTCGCCGAGCCGTTCCCGCAGCGCCTCGTAGTCGTAGTAGCCGTGCACGACCCGGTCGTCGAAGCGGCTCTTGGCGTGGGTGGGGAAGCCGGCGCCGTGACCGAGCGGATCGGTGTACTGCCGTCCCGGCGTCTGCACGATCTCCGTCTTCGGTCCCTTGCCGGACGGCGACATGACCATCAGCGCCGACGCGTGCGAGATGTTGACGTGGTACCAGTCGGAGGCGAACTGCTCCGCCGCCAGCTTCCAGTTGCCCTCCAGGACCCACTTGTGGACGCCGCCGACGACCTCGGTGCCCTCGGGATCGCGGTCGAGCATCGCGTCCATGTACCAGGTCATGCCCCCGAGCGCCTCGGCCAGCGGCGGCGCCTCGGGGTTCCAGGTCCCGAAGACGAGCCCCTTGTACGTGTCGAGCTGCGCGACCTCGGTGAGTCCCCACTGCTCGCGGTCGAACTCCGCCGGGTAGTCCTCAGCGTTGGGGACGTTGACCAGCTTGCCCGCCATGTCGTACGACCAGCCGTGGTAGCTGCAGGTGAACGCCTTCGTCGCGCCCGCGTCGGCCCGGCAGATCCGCATCCCTCGGTGCCGGCAGGCGTTGAGGAACGCCCGGATCCTGCGGTCCCGGCCCATGGCGACGATGACCGGGTCCTCCCCCATGTACGTGGTGAAGAAGTCGCCCGGCTTGGTGAACTGGCTCTCGTGCGCGAGGAACAGCCAGCTCGGCGCGAACACACGGCGCAACTCCTGCCGGTAGAGCGCCTGGTCACCGAAGATCGTGCGGTCGATCAGACCGCGGTCGAGGGCGAAGTACCCGCTCACGTCGACGGCCGGCTCGGCAACCCGGGCCAAGGGGCGCGCCGCGGGGCGGGCGGGGGTGGACGTCATCGCTGGGCCTCCTCGGACGGGGCCGGGCCCGCCGGGCGCCGCCGGTCCGAGCGGGCGCCGGCGCCGTCGGTGTGGTGTCGCTGCATGAGCCCAGCACACGTCACCACCC
>NZ_LIRK01000024.1 GCF_001419765.1 Streptomyces torulosus | reverse complement strand
CGGCCGGGGGGCTCCGCGCCGGCCGTGGTCGACGGGCTCGGGTAAAGACTTCGATCCCTTTTGGATCCCGTACGGAAAGGCGCTGGACGGTGGTCGATGACCGACGCGACAGTGGGCGACATGAGTGATCAGCAGATAGCGCCTGTCCCTGCCTTCGAACCGCCTTACTACGCCGTGGTGTTCACCTCCACGCGGACCGAGGAGCAGAGCGGGTACGGGGAGACGGCCGAGCGGATGGAGGAACTGGTGAAGGACGTGCCGGGGTACCTCGGGATGGACCACGCACAGACACCCGGCGGCCTCGCCATCACCGTGGGGTACTTCCGGGACGCCGACGCCCTGGAGCGCTGGCGGAGCGACACGGAACACCGGTCGGCCCAGAAGCGGGGGCGGGCCGAGTGGTACCGGAGCTACTCCCTGCACGTCGCCAAGGTCGAACGCAGCCACGGGTTCGTGAAGGAGTAGGAGAAGGAGGGGCCGGGCCCGAGGCGAGCGGCCCGACGGGTGCCGCTACGGGCGCCCCGACGTCTGGTCCGACAGGCGGCTCGGTGAGTGGGGGCGAAGCATGACTGCGCTTGCATGAGGAGGGGGTCAAAGCGAGGGTGCGCGTCCCGTTTCCTGTGGGGCGGGAGGCTGTGGGATCGCGGTGAGGCGCCCAGGGGAAAGCCTTGCGGCGGGGCGGGAAATCCCTGGTCGGAGGGGGGTCTGTCCCGGAAGTCGGGGATCTTCTCAGGTGTTCCCTGAGAGGTTCCTGTGTGTTTCTCAGAAAAATCACAGGTTCCAGAAAGGGTGTTCTCAGAGGACCCCGACAAGGTGTCCAGCATGACCACGACCTCGCCCCAGGGGCGCACCGAACTGCTGAGGCCGGACGGGAGCCCCGTCCGAGTGCTTGTGGTGGACGACGAGCTGTCGATCACCGAACTGCTGTCCATGGCCCTTCGCTACGAGGGATGGCAGATCCGGAGTGCGGGGGACGGCACCGGTGCCCTCCAGACCGCGCGCGACTTCCGGCCCGACGCCGTCGTCCTGGACATGATGCTCCCCGACATGGACGGGCTGACCGTCCTCGGGCGACTGCGACGGGATCTGCCGGACGTGCCGGTCCTCTTCCTCACCGCGAAGGACGCGGTCGAGGACCGGATCGCCGGACTCACCGCCGGCGGCGACGACTACGTCACCAAGCCGTTCAGCCTGGAGGAGGTCGTCGCCCGGCTGCGGGGCCTCATCCGGCGTTCCGGCGCCGCCGACCGGCGCTCCGACTCGGTGCTCGT
This sequence comes from Streptomyces torulosus, assembly GCF_001419765.1. GTDB lineage: Bacteria > Actinomycetota > Actinomycetes > Streptomycetales > Streptomycetaceae > Streptomyces > Streptomyces torulosus. The sequence goes on along the minus strand of NZ_LIRK01000024.1, from coordinate 7,302 downwards.
CGTCGGTGACCTCATGCTCGACGAGGACAGCCACGAGGTGTCGCGCGGCGGGGACAACATCCACCTCACCGCCACCGAGTTCGAGCTGCTGCGGTTCCTGATGCGGAACCCGCGGCGGGTGCTCAGCAAGGCGCAGATCCTCGACCGGGTGTGGTCGTACGACTTCGGCGGCCAGGCGAACGTCGTCGAGCTGTACATCTCGTACCTGCGGCGGAAGATCGACGCCGGGCGCGAGCCGATGATCCACACCCGGCGGGGAGCCGGTTATCTGATCAAGCCCGCCGCGTCATGAGCGGGCGACGACGGACGCGTACGCGGTGGTGGTCGCAGCTCGGGCCGGGACGAGGGAAGCGGCAGCCGCGCACACTGCGTACGCGGCTCGTCGTCTCCGCGGTGGCGTTGATCGCGGTGGTGTGCGCGGTGATCGGGACGGTCACGACGATCGCGCTCGGCCAGCACCTCGACAACCAGCTGAACGACCAGGTCAAGGAGATCGCCGAGCGGGCGTCCAAGGGGCCGCCGAGGCCGGGCGGCGACAGCTTGGTCGGCGGTCCCCCACCGGACGAACCGTTCTGGTTCGTCACCAAGGGCGGCACCGAGGCGAACACCGTCGTCGCGCAGGTCAGCAGTACTGGCGGCGGAATCACCGACGCGATCGTCGCCAAGGAGAAGAACTCCGACGGTGAGGGCTTCGAGGGCATGACCCCCAAGGCCCTCGACGACCAACAGACCGCCGCGCTCAGCAAGGTGCCGAGGACCGGCACCCACGACGTGGACATTCCCGGGCTCGGCGAGTACCGGGTGAGGTACATCGAGGGGAACCGGGGCAACTTCTACGTCGCCCTGCCCACCCAGTACGTCACGGAGACCCTCAACACCCTCGTCATCGTCGAGCTCAGCGTCACCGGTGCCGGGCTCGTCGCCGCAGGTATCGCCGGGTCCGCGTTGGTCGGGGTGGCCCTGCGGCCGTTGCGCAAGGTGGCGGCCACCGCCACCCGCGTCTCCGAACTGCCCCTGCACACCGGCGAGGTCACCCTCAACGAACGGGTGCCCGAGTCCGAGACCGACCAGCACACCGAGGTCGGACAGGTCGGGGCCGCCCTCAACCGGATGCTCGACCACATCCATGGCGCGCTGCACTCGCGGCAGGAGAGCGAGACGCGCGTCCGGCAGTTCGTGGCGGACGCCAGCCATGAGCTGCGGACACCGCTCGCGTCCATCCGGGGCTACGCCGAACTCACCCGGCGCGGCCGGGAGGAGATCGGGCCCGACACCCGGCACGCGCTCGGCCGCATCGAGTCCGAGTCCGGGCGGATGACACTGCTCGTCGAGGATCTGCTGCTGCTGGCGCGGCTCGACGCCGGGCGGCCGTTGCAGTTCGAGCGGACCGATCTGATCCCGCTGGTCGTGGACACCGTCAGCGACGCGCGGGCGGCCGGACGGAGCCACAACTGGCGGCTCGACCTGCCCGACGCGCCGGCACCGGTGTCGGCGGACGCGGCACGGCTCCAACAGGTCCTCGTCAATCTGCTGGCGAACGCCCGTACGCACACACCGCCCGGGACCACGGTCACCGCGCGCGTGCAGCGGCGCGGGCCCTGGATGTGCGTGGACGTCGAGGACGACGGGCAGGGCATCCCCGAGGAGTTGCTGCCGCACGTCTTCGAGCGGTTCGCGCGCGGGGACTCCTCGCGATCCAGGGTGTCCGGCTCGACCGGCCTCGGGCTCGCCATCGTGCAGGCCGTGGCCGACGCGCACGGCGGTGCCGTGACCGTCGACAGCGTGCCCGGCAGGACCGTGTTCACCGTGCACCTGCCCGCCCTCGGTGGGCCCGGACCCCTGCTCGACGACGCCGCCAACTGGCAGCTCGACGACCTGGACCACGACGCCGACCCGGATGCCGGACACGACGCCGACCAGGACTTCGATCGAAACATCGGCGGCGTCGGCCAGGACCTCGTCGACGCCGCACACCGGCCCGCACCCCCGCACCCGGACTCACAGGCCCAGCACAGCGTCAGCACACGGGCATAACAGAGCGGGTCGCGAATGTACGTGTCATGCGAACCGACTCTTCTCCCGGCACCCTGCCGGCGCGGGAGCACCTCCCGGCCGGAGACGCCGGTACGCCTGTCCTGGACGTAGTGGTCCCCGTCTACAACGAGGAGAAGGACCTCCAGCCGTGCGTCCGCAGACTGCACGAGCACCTCGCGCGGACCTTCCCGTACGCGTTCCGCATCACCATCGCGGACAACGCGTCCACGGACACCACCCCCCAGGTGGCCGCGCGGCTGGAGGCGGAGCTGCCGCGGGTCAGGTCGTTCCGGCTGGAGCAGAAGGGGCGCGGGCGGGCCCTGCGCGCCGTCTGGTCCGCCTCCGACGCCCCGGTCCTCGCCTACATGGACGTGGACCTGTCGACCGACCTGAACGCCCTGCTGCCGCTGGTGGCCCCGCTGATCTCCGGTCACTCGGACCTCGCCATCGGCTCCCGGCTCGCCCGTTCCTCGCGGGTGGTGCGCGGCCCCAAGCGGGAGTTCATCAGCCGCGCGTACAACCTGATCCTGCGCGGCTCGCTGCAGGCCCGTTTCTCGGACGCGCAGTGCGGGTTCAAGGCGATACGGCGGGACGTGGCGCAGGTGCTGCTGCCTCTGGTCGAGGACACCGGGTGGTTCTTCGACACCGAGATGCTGGTGCTCGCCGAGCGTGCCGGGCTCAGGATCCACGAGGTGCCGGTCGACTGGGTCGACGACCCCGACTCGACCGTCCACATCGTGAGGACGGCCACCGACGACCTCAAGGGCGTGTGGCGGGTCGGCAGGGCCCTCGCCACCGGGTCGATCGCCCTGGACCGCCTCGCCCGCCCCTTCGGGGACGACCCCCGCGACCGCGACATCGAGGACGTGCCACGCGGTCTCGCCCGCCAGCTCCTCGGCTTCTGCGTCGTGGGCGGCCTGTCCACCCTCTTCTACCTGCTCCTCTACAGCGGCTTCCGCACCCTCGCGGGGTCGCAGACCGCCAACGCGCTCGCCCTGCTCGTCTCGGCGATCGCCAACACGGCGGCCAACCGGCGCCTCACGTTCGGCGTCCGGGGCCGGGCCGGCGCCGTCAGGCACCAGGCGCAGGGCCTGGTGGTGTTCGGCATCGGCCTCGCCCTCACCAGCGGCTCGCTCGTCGCCCTGAACGCGGCCACCAGCGACCCCGCGCACTCCACGGAACTGGCCGTCCTCATCGCCGCGAACCTCGCGGCGACGGTGCTGCGGTTCCTGCTCTTCCGGGCCTGGGTCTTCCCCGACCGGCGTGACAGCGGCACGCCGGCCGCTCCGTCCGCCCACCCGGCCGCCGGGTACGCGAGCACGGCCGCGGTCCGACCGGGGCGGCCCGGCCCGTACGCACACCAGGACCGGTTCCAGCCGACGACCCAGGGCTCAACGGAGGCCCACCCTCCGACAACGGCCCACCGCCCGACGGCGGCCCACACCGAGCCGCGCGCCGAGTACGCGGCGGCGCCGACAGTCCCGACAGTCCCGTACGGGACCACCCCGTACCCCACGACCCCGTTCCGCGCCGGTGACGCCGCGGACCGCACCTGGGGCGACGCGACCATGCGGATGCGGCCGGTGCGCCCGCACGACCAGGATTCGAGGAACACACGATGACCACGCACTTCGACACGTCGACGCACCCGGGGGGCACGAGCCCCGCCGACCCCGGCTGGGGACCGCCCACGACGAGAACAGACGTCCAGGGGGCGGCGGTCGCGGACCCGCCCGGCACGCCCACGGCACCCGGCTCGGGTGAGCCCCGGCAGCCCCTCGGCCGGCGGATGTGGCGCGGGCGCCCGGAGGACAACCGCTGGGTACGCCCCGGCTTCCTCCTCGCCCTGCTCCTGATCGGCGGCCTCTACACCTGGAACCTCACGGCCTCCGGGTACGCCAACTCCTTCTACTCGGCGGCCGTGCAGGCGGGCAGCCAGTCCTGGAAGGCCCTCTTCTTCGGGTCGCTGGACTCGGCCAACGCCATCACCGTCGACAAGCCCCCGGCGTCGCTGTGGCCGATGGCCCTGTCGGTGCGGCTCCTCGGCCTGAACTCCTTCGCGATCCTGTTCCCGCAGGTCCTGATGGCCGTCGCCACCGCCGGCGTGCTGTGGGCGGCCGTACGCCGCCGCTTCGACGCCACGGCCGGTTTCCTCACCATGGCGGTGTTCGCGCTCACGCCCGTCGCCGCGCTGATGTTCCGCTTCAACAACCCGGACGCGGCCCTCGCGCTGCTGATGGCCACCGCCGTGTACTGCACCCTCCGCGCGATGGAGAAGGCGCAGACGCAGTGGCTGGTCTGGGCGGGTACCGCCATCGGCCTCGCCTTCCTGGTGAAGACCCTCCAGGCCTTCCTGATCCTGCCGGTGCTCGCGCTCGTGTACGTCGCCTTCGCCCCCGGCACCTGGAGGAAGCGCGTCGGCCAGGTGCTGCTCGCCGGGCTCGCGATGGTCGTCTCCGGCGGCTGGTGGGTCGCGATCGTCGAGCTGTGGCCGGCCTCGTCCCGCCCGTACATCGGCGGCTCGCAGAACAACTCCTTCCTGGAGCTGACCTTCGGCTACAACGGCCTCGGCCGCATCAACGGCGAGGAGACCGGCAGCGTCGGCGGTGGCGGTGGAGGCGGCAACGGCGGCGGCAACTGGGGTGAGAGCGGCTGGGACCGGATGTTCAGCTCGAACATCGGCGGCCAGATCTCCTGGTTGATCCCGGCCGCGCTGATCCTGCTCGGCGCGGCGATCTGGGCGACCCGGAAGCTGCGGCGCACCGACGGCACCCGTGCCGCGTTCCTCCTCTGGGGCGGCTCGCTGCTCATCACCATGGTGGTGTTCAGCTTCATGCAGGGCATCTTCCACGAGTACTACACCGTGGCCCTCGCCCCCTACATCGCGCCGCTGATCGGCATGGGCGCGGCCCTGCTGTGGGAGCGGCGCGCCGAGGTGTGGGCGTCGCTCACCCTGGCCGCCGCGATGACGGCCACGGCGGTCTGGGGGTACGTCCTCCTCACCCGTTCCTCCGACTACCTCCCCTGGCTGAAGTGGGTCGTGCTGGTCGGCGGTCTGGTCGCCGCGCTCGGCCTGGTCTTCGCGGCCAGGCTGGGACGTCAACTGGCCCTCGCGGTCGTGGGCCTGAGCTTCGTCACCGCGCTGGCCGGCCCGACGGCGTACACCCTGACCACGCTCGGCGAGGGGCACGCCGGTTCGATCGTCACGGCCGGCCCGTCCGTCCAGGGCGGCCGGGGAGGCCCCGGTGGCGGCATGGGCGGTGGCCCCGGCGGCCCCGGTGGCGGCGGCTTGCCGGGCCAGCAGGGCCAGAACAACCAGCAGGGCGGCCAGAACGGCAACGGTCAGAACGGGAACGGCCAGATGGGCCAGCCCCCGACCGGCGGCTTCGGCGGAGGCCCGAACGGTCAGCAGGGCCCACAGGGTCAGCAGAACGGCAACGGGTCTACGCAGACCCAGCCGCAGGGCCAGGGCGACGGGCAAACCCAGAACGGCGACGGCGGCCGGATGGGCGGCGGCATGGGCGGTCTGCTCAACGGCGCGAGCGTCAGCGACGAGGTCAAGGAACTGCTGGAGAAGAACGCCGGGGACTACACCTGGGCGGCCGCCGCGATCGGCGCCCAGAACGCGGCCAGCTACCAGCTCTCCACGGGCGAACCCGTCATGGCCATCGGCGGCTTCAACGGCACCGACCCGTCCCCCACCCTCGCGGAGTTCAAGAAGTACGTGGAGGAAGGAAAGATCCACTACTTCATCGCCGGCGGCTTCGGCGGCGGCATGGGCGGCGGGAGCAACGGCACCTCCGCGCAGATCAGCTCCTGGGTCCAGGAGAACTTCGAGACGGTGACGGTCGACGGCACGACGTTCTACGACCTGACGCAGGCGAAGTAGGCGCGGCCGACGCGGAGTGACGGTGGCCCGGGGTGAGGACGAAACCCCGGGCCACCGCCTTGCCGTACGCCGCGGAGCATCGCGCTGTACGGTGTATAGGAACTGTTCTACGGTGTAGAACATGGCGACCACCCCCACCCTCACCACCACCCTCACCACCACTCCCTCCGCCCAAGGTCACCCCCGACGCCGGCTGATCCTCGGCGTCATCTGTCTCGCGCAGCTCACCGTGCTGCTGGACAACACCGTGCTGAACGTGGCGATCCCCTCGCTCACCGAGGAGTTGGGCGCGGCCACGTCCGACATCCAGTGGGTGATCAACGCGTACTCGCTCGTGCAGTCGGGCCTGCTGCTCACCGCGGGCAGCGCGGCCGACCGCTACGGCCGCAAGAAGATGTTGCTCGCGGGGCTCGCGCTGTTCGGCATCGGCTCGCTGGTGGCCGGACTCGCCCAGTCGACGGGGCAGTTGATCGCGGCGCGGGCGGGCATGGGCGTGGGCGGGGCGCTGCTGCTCACCACGACCCTCGCCGTCGCCATGCAGATCTTCACGCCCGGGGAGCAGCCGAAGGCGATCGGCATCTGGAGCGCGGTCAACGCGCTCGGGTTCGCCGCCGGTCCGCTCCTCGGCGGTTTCATGCTGGGCCACTTCTGGTGGGGCGCGATCTTCCTGGTCAACCTGCCGGTCGTCGCGCTGGGGCTGGTGGCCGTCGTCGCCCTCGTCCCCGAGTCGAAGAACCCTCAGGGCGACCGGCCCGATCTGCTGGGGGCGCTGCTGTCGACGGTCGGGATGACCTCGCTCGTCTACGCGATCATCTCGGGGCCCGAGCACGGTTGGACCTCCGGGCGGGTCCTGGCCACGGCCGCCGTCGCCGTCGTGGTGCTCGCGGCGTTCGCGTACTGGGAGAGCCGTGTCCCGTATCCGATGCTCGACCCGCACTTCTTCCGTGACCGCCGGTTCACGGGAGCCGTGGCCGGGGCGGTCCTCATCACGTTCGGGATGGGCGGGGCGCTGTTCCTGCTCACCCAGCACCTGCAGTTCGTCCTCGGGTACGGCGCGCTGGAGGCCGGGCTCAGGACGGCGCCCCTCGCCCTCGTCGTCGTCGCGCTCAACTTCTCGGGGCTGTCGGCCCGGTGGACGGCCCGGCTCGGTATGCCGGTGTCGATCGCGCTGGGCATGGTGCTGATGTCGGGCGGCCTGGTCTCCATCGCGGCCGGCCCCGGCGGTTACGGTGCGACGCTCGTCGGGCTCGTGCTGATCGGGGCCGGGGCGGCGATCGCCAACCCGGCCATGGCCCACGCGATCATGAGCGCGATCCCGCCGGCCAAGGCGGGGGTGGGCGCGGGGGTCAACGGGACGCTCGCGGAGTTCGGTATGGGGT
>NZ_LIRK01000239.1 GCF_001419765.1 Streptomyces torulosus | reverse complement strand
CAGTCGTCACCCTCGTCGGAGCCGCGCCCACCGCCCCCGGAGCCGGTCGTCGCGGGCTCGGACGGCTTCGAGGTGACCGAAGTGCCTCCGCCCGACTTGCCGCCGCTGTCGGCAGCCGAGCCCGCGACGACGGGGTCCGGGGGCGGTGGGGGCGGCTCCGACGAGGGTGACGACTGCGACCACAAGATGCCCATCTCCCCCGACGAGATCGCGGTCTACCGCTACACGCCGGAGGGAGGGTCCTTGAACCTGATCGTGAAGCACGGCAACTGGGGATGCGGCACCCCCGACTCGGACGGGGCGCCGTTCGAGACGGTCGGCAAGGAGACGTACATCCCGATGGACCAGGCCGCGTACGTCACCGTGACCAACCCCATCGTCGAAAGCACCACGAACCAGAAGATCGGCGTCCAGGAGTTCCTCGACTGGCTCGACGCGAACCCGAACTCGGGGCTCGTCTTCACGTACCACCTGGGCGACAACGGGGCCATCGACCGTCTCGAGGAGGTCTTCACCCCGTAGGCAGCCGGCTGGTCGATCATGTGAGCGCGTTGAGCCGGGCAGGGGGCGCGGGGTGGGCGAGCGACGAGACTCGCCCGGCGGACGCTGCGGCATGATCGGGGGATGACCGAGCGCGCACCGGACGGGTACCTCCTCGACAATCGGCAGCCCGAGGCGGGAGAGCGTTTCGAGGCGCTGGCCGCCCTCTTCGACGGCTCCACCTTCCGGCACGTCGACCGTCTCGGCATCGCGGCGGGCGGGCGCTGTTGGGAGGTGGGGGCCGGGGGTACCTCGGTGATCCGGGGTCTCGCGGAGCGGGTCGGGCCCGACGGATATGTCCTGGCGACGGACATCGACACCTCGTGGATGACCCCGGCGACGGCACCGCAGGTCGAGTTGCTCCACCATGACATCGCCGCCGACGCGCCACCGCCCGGTGCTTTCGACCTCGTCCACGCCCGTCTGGTGCTCGTCCATGTCAGGGACCGTGAACGGGCTCTGCGGGTGATGGTGGACGCCCTGCGGCCCGGCGGGTGGCTCCTGTTGGAGGACGCCGATCCCGCGCTGCAGCCGCTGGCCTGCCCTGATGAATCCGGACCGAAGCAACAGCTCGCCAACGAGATCCGCCGCGGATTCCGCCGGCTGCTCAGCGAGCGCGGGGCGGACCTCTCCTATGGACGCCGGCTCCCAGGCCTGCTGCGCTCGGCGGGCCTGACGGATGTACAGGCAGACGCGTACTTCCCCCTCACCAGCCCGGCGGGCACCGCCCTGGAGCGGGCCACGGTGCTCCAGATCCGTGAGCAGTTGACGGCCAAGGGCTACGCCACGGACGCCGACATCGACACCCACCTCGCCAACATCGCGACGGGCGAACTCGACGTGGCGACGGCGCCGATGATCTCGGCGTGGGGTCGGAAGCCCGGTGCGAGGCCCAGCTAGCCAGAGTGGTTCGCAAGCGGCAGCGTCGCGGCCGAGTGACACACCGAGGCGATCGCCAGAGCACGGGACGGGCGCCGTGGCGTCCGCCGGGGCGCACGCAGCGCAGGTGTGCGGGCGCGGCGCATACGATCTGGGTATGGGTGTGTGGGAGCGGAGTCTTGATGCTGCGGGGGTTCGGGGAGCCCTGTTGCGTGGGGATTACGGGGCTCAGCGGAGCGTCGTGGCTCGGTTTCGGCGGGCTTCCTATGTGGCGGCCCGGCTGTTGCTGCCGCCGTACTTGGTGCCTCATGTGGTGGCTGCCACGGCCGTGATGCACCACGGGGACAATCTGCTGGACACCGGCACCCGGGCGCAGCGTGCGGCGGCGTGGGCGAGCTGGGAGGGGCGGGTTCGACGGGCGTTGGAGACGGGGGTCGGCGACGATCCGTTGATGCGGACCCTGGTGCACACCATGGAGGCATATCCGCGGCTTCGCGGTGTGGTGGAGGCGTATCTGTCCACGGCCACCGCCGAGTTGGAGTTCGACGGCTTCGCCACCGAGACGGATTTCCAGGCGTACGTGGACGCCTACTCGCTGCCGGGCTTCATGCTCGTCGCCTCGTTGATCGGGCCGGACGCCGACGACGGGTCGTTCCGGGCGGGGTGCCGGACGTTCATCGAGGCCGGCCAGCGGCTCGACTTCGTCAACGACCTCGCGGAAGACCTGCGGGAGGGGCGGCTAGGCGTGCCGATGGAGACGCTCAAGCGGTTCTCCGTCAGCGTGGAGGATCTCGCGGCCGGGCGTGAGTCCGCCGGTGTACGGGAGTTGGTGGAGGAGCAGGTGCGGGCGGCCCGTGCCGGGTTGTCGGCGTCCCGAGAGCTGTCGGCCCTTGTCCCTGGGCCCAGTCGGGCGTTGGTGGAGGCGCTCGTCGAGATCGAGTTGCTGACCGCCGACTCGGCGCTGCGGCGAGGTGCCGAGCTGTTGCGTGGCTCGGCGTCCCCGCCTCCGCTGGGCGCCCTGCGGGTGTTGGCACGCGGCTGTCGGAGGGCTCGCGCGGAGCGTTGAGTCGTCCGGCCGGGCCCTTCGCGGAACGGGTCAGGTGTCGCGGTCGGCTTCCTTCGCCGCCTCTTCCAGTCGGTCTCTGTACCTCTCCCACCAGGCCGGATCCCCCGATGGCAGGCTCGTGTTGCGCACGCTCAAGCCCGCGGAGCCGTCCAGGAGTTCCCTGAGGATGTCGGCGTGGCCGGCGTGGCGGTGGGTGTCTGCGGTCACGCGGACCACGGCGTGGTGGAGGGTCATCTCGTTGCGGTCGCTCGGCCACCACGGCACCCTGCCGATCGTGTCGAGGGGCAGCGCGTCGATCGTCGCGTCCGCGTGCGCCCAGGCTCGGCGGTAGAAGTCGACGAGGTACGCGCGGGACTCCTCCGCGGTGGCCCACATGTCCGCGTTGAGGTCCGCCCCGTCGTCGAGCCAGGGCAGGGGTTCACCCGAGGGGCGTGCGAAGGTGTCGCCCAGATAGCCGAGTTCGATGCCGGAGCAGTGCTTCACCAGGCCCAGGAGATTGGTGCCGGTGGGGGTCATCGGGCGGCGGATGTCGTACTCCGACAGCCCCTCCAGTTTCCAGAGCAGGGTGTCGCGGGCTTCCTGCAGATAGAAGCGGAGGTCGGCCTTGGGGTCAGTGGGCCCCGTGGGAACGGCACGGACTGTGGGATAAGCCGTAGCGGTGGGGTCTGGTGAGGTCATGGGGGTCAGTCTGCCGCTCCTGTGATCTCTGTCCATCGGCTTTTCGGGGCACCGGCCCGCGGCGCCTCGGCACGGTCGTCGGACGGGGGCTACGGCGTGCGGCCCAGGTAGGTCACCGGCCCGGCGTCCGGGACCTCGATCTCGTGGAAGCCGAGGCGGTCGTAGAAGGCACGGGCCGGTGTGTTGGCGGTCAGCATGGAGAGGTGGACGGCGTTCACCTCCCTCTCGCGCAGGGCCCCCAGGAAGGTGCGCATCAAGGCTCGGCCGTGGCCCTGCCCCTGCCAGGCGGGGAGGAGATCGATGTGAAGATGGGCGGGATAGGCGGCCACCTCGGGGACGAGCATGCGCTCGGGGCGGTACAGCAGCTCGGCGATCGCCTCATCGGGTGTGCGCGGCGGGGACGGCGGCTCCGGGAAGCGGTTCGCCACGCGGGGGAGCCACTTCGTACGGAAGTTCTCCACGAAGGCGGGGGTGTCCGCGGTGCCGAGGATGTAGCCGACGGCCCGGCCCCCACCGTCGTCCAGGACGAACGTCAGGTCCGGTTCGAGATGGGCGTAGGGCGTCGCGAAGATCGCCGGGAAGATGTCGGGGTCGGCGTAGTGGGGGCGGCTGTCCTTGCCGACGTGGGCGGTGCGGACGCAGATCTCGTGGAGCGCCTCGGCGTCCTCGGGGCGGTACGGGCGTACGGCGGCGGGCGCTGCGGGTCGAGTCACCGCAGCATCCTGTGCGGTTCGGGGCCGTTCCGGCAACCGTCGCTCCCCTGCGTTTCAGAGCCCGTTCCGCCGACCGTCGCTCCCGTGCGTACCCCCGCCATGCCGGGCGTGGTCGGCCCCGCTTCGGGGGCCTGGACATGGTGCGGCCCGGGTGAGAGGGCTCACCCGGGCGTGTGGGGACTTCCCCGCTGGCGGTCAGTCCGCCAGGCGTCGGCTCAGCAGCTGCTTGCCGAGTTCGGCTCCCTTGCGGCTGTCTGCCTGTGCCTTGCGGAACAGCTCGGTCACCTCGGTGTCACCGGCCCGTTCCGCGTCCTGGATGTAGGTCTCGAGCCGCAGCGCGTTCTCCAGGCAGGCCTCGACGTACCAGATCAGGTTGTAGTCCTTGTCTGCCGTGCCGGTCACATGGCCGGTCTCAGCGGTGCTGGTCACGTTCTCCTCCTCCTCGGTCGGGGGCTGGGGCCGCACCGGTTCGGCGCGGCTTCCGGAGCGCAGCACGGGTACCCGGACCGTGGAGGCGTACACGGCTTCGTGCCGTCCGACGGCAAGGTGTCCCGACGTCGTGCGAGGGCACACGGCTGTCACCACCTCATGGGAGAAGGGCCAGATCACGTGCGTACCGTCGGAGTGGAAGAAGAACTCCTCTTGGTCGATCCGGAGACCGGTGAGCCGCAGGCCAGGGCCGCGGCGGTGCTCGCGCGCGCCTCGCGTGACGGCACGGGGCAGGACGTGTTCGAGAAGGAGCTCCACGACGAGCAGGTCGAGTTCGCGACGCATCCCCAGTCGAAGATGACGGACCTCGGGTCGGAGATCGTCCGCTGCCGCAAGGACGCGGCACGCCACGCCGAGGAGGTGGGCGGGGCCGTCGTGGCGCTGGCCACGTCGCCGCTGCCCGTGCATCCGACGATCACGATGAACAGCCGGTACCAGTGGATGGCCCGGGAGTTCGGGCTCGACACGCAGGTTCAGCTGGTGTGCGGCTGCCATGTCCATGTGTCGGTGGAGTCCGAGGACGAGGGCGTGGCCGTACTGGACCGTATCCGGCCGTGGCTGTCCGTGCTGACGGCGCTCAGCGCGAACTCACCGTTCTGGCAGGGCCGCGACAGCGGGTACGCCAGCTACCGCAGCCAGGTGTGGGACATGTGGCCGATGGCCGGTCCGACGGAGCTCTTCGGCACGGCCGAGCGGTACCACCGGTGCGTGGCGGAGCTGACGGCCACGGAGGTCGTGCGCGACGAGGGGATGGTGTACTTCGAGGCGAGGCTCGCCCAGCGGTATCCGACCGTGGAGATCCGGGTCGCGGACGTGTGTCTGCACCCCGACACCGCGGTCCTCGTCGCGGCGCTGACCCGGGGGCTCGTCGAGACCGCGGCCCGGGAGTGGCGGGCCGGCCGGGAACCGCTCGGTCACACGGCCGGGCTGCTGCGGCTGGCCCGGTGGCGGGCCGCCCGTTCCGGTACGACGGAGAACCTCCTGGACCCGGCGACGATGCGCCCCCGGCCCGCCGGAGAGGTGATCCACTCCCTGGTGGACCACGTCGAGGAGGCCCTCGCCGACAACGGCGACCTCGATCTGGTCCGCGACACGATCGCCACGCTCTCGCGGCGGGGCAACGGGGCCCGGGTGCAGCGGGAGGTGATGGAACGGACGGGGAGTCTGCGTGAGGTCGTCGCCGCCTGCGTCCGGCACACACAGGCGTGAGGTCTCCCTGGCCGGGCGGCCATTCCTGGGCGAAAATGTCGTGCGCGTAGGTCGGCGCGGACGGGGTATTGCGTTCCGAACGTGCGTCGGCGCTCCACCCCCCGGTGGGGGGGGCCGGCGGCCCCGTTCGCAGAGTCTCGAAGGCGAGGAATCCGAGCATGAACGCGTGGAGTCCCGACCACACCGCCGGGCGGCATCCCGGCCCCGCGGTGCGGTCACCGGGCGATCTGCCCGACCTGGTGCACGCGGGCATGTACGTGGTCGACGACCACGGCTCCATCGTCGCCGTGAACGCTCGGGCCGAGTTCCTGCTCGGCCGGTCGGCCGACGCACTCGTCGGCCGGGACGCCCACGATCTGCTGCACCGCAACGGCCTCGGCCAGAGCATGCCGCGGGCCGCCTGCCCCATGATGCACGCGTTCCTCGGCGGCACTACGCGGGGCGGGGCGCACGAGTGGTTCGCCCGGGGCGACGACACCCTGCTGCCGGTGTCCTGGCTGGTCACCCCGTGCAGGCTCGAAAGGGGCGCGCTGGGCGCCGCGGTCCTGTTCTACGAGACGGACCCCGAGGAAGGGGTGCCCTCGACAGCGGCCTCGCCGACGCTGTCGCAGCTGGACCGGCTGGCGCTGCTCGCCGAGACGACGACCCGGCTGACCTCCACGCTGGATGCCGAGGAGGCCGTGGCACGACTGGTGCGGCTGGTGGTGCCACGGCTCGCGGACTGGGCGGTGGTCGACCTGATCACCGAGAGCGACGACGTCTGGCGGACCACGGTGGCGACCCATCACGGCGGTGCCGTGGTGCGGTGCGAGGAACTGGAGGGGCCGCTGCCGCCGGTGCACGAGGAGTCGCTCATGCCGTTGTCGCGGGCACTGCGCGGGGCGGCGTCCACCCTGGCCGGGCCGCAGACGTACCAGGGGCCACCGGACTCGGGGATCGCGGTGGCGCAGCAGCGGCTGTTCAAGGTGACGGGCATGCACTCGGCGGCGATCGCGCCCATCCGGGGGCCGCGCGCGGTGCTGGGCGCCCTCACGCTGGGCCGCAACGCCGAGTCGGGGGCCATGACCGACGCCGAGCTGTCGCTGCTGGAGGACATCGCGCGACGGGCGGGGCTGGCGCTGGAGAACGCCCAGCTGTACCAGCGGCAGCGGCACATCGCGGAGACCATGCAGCGGCATCTGCTGCCGCAGCTGCCGGAGGTGCCGGGGCTGAGCATGGCCGCGCGGTACGTGCCGGCGTCGCAGTCGGCGCAGGTAGGCGGCGACTGGTACGACGCGTTCACCCTGGCCGACGGGGCGACGACGGCGGTGGCCATCGGGGACGTCGTGGGGCACAACATCGACGCGGCCGCGGGAATGGCGCAGGTCCGCAACATGCTCCGCGCCTACGCCTGGGCGCTGGAGGAGCCGCCGAGCGCGATCGTGGAGCGGCTGGACCAGGCCGTGGTGAACGTGACCGAGGCGTCCATGGCCACCATGATCTTCGGCAGGGTGGAGCGGAACGCCGACGGGTGGGCACTGTGGTGGACCAACGCCGGTCATCCGCCGCCGTTGCTGATCACGCACGACGGGCGGTCGGCCTTCCTCGACGACGAACACGACCATCTGCTCGGCACCGGCCTCGTCCGCAGCCGTAGCGACACACGGACCCCGCTGCCGCCGCTGTCCACGCTGGTGCTGTACACGGACGGCCTGATCGAGTCGCCCGGGCACGTCCTGGACCGCGGTATGGCCCGGTTGCGGCAGCACGCCGCGGCGCTGGCGCACCGTCCCCTGCACGTGTTCTGCGACCTGCTGCTGGAGCGCGCGCGTCCCGCGGAGAACGACGACGACGTGGCACTGCTGGTTCTGCGGACACCTGCCGGAGAAGGTGAGTCGGCCGGGCGGTAACGGGCACTCGTACGGGGAGAGCGGCAGGAGGCCACAGTCTTCCCCAATGCCCCATACATCCCTACCATTTCGAACGCGTAGCCGCTCTCATCGGGGGAAGCACGTGCCTCTGAGAGGGAACGCGAGTTCGCGTCAGCCTCGATGAGCCGAGCGGGGAAAGACGAGATGGCAACAGAGCCGTGTTGGGACGACAAACTGCCTTCCGAGGAGATCCAGAAGCGTCACGCCGCCTTCGACGGGGAACTCGGCGACGTGACGGGTGCCCGTGCGGCGGCGGAGGGGTTCCTCGGCGCGCTGGCGCGCACGTCGCTGCCCACCGCGCAGGAGCACTGGGACGACATTCTGCTGGTGGTGACCGAGCTGGCCGCGAACGCCGTGCAGTACGCACCCGGGCCGTTCGAGCTCACATTGCGCCGCACCTACGACGGGGTGCACGTGATGATGCACGACACCAGCGTCACGTCGCCCGAGCCGCGGCCCTTCCATCCGAGCAAGGGCGGCGGCGGTATCGGCTGGTACCTGATCCACACGCTGTGCGACGAGGTCAGCGTGGTGGTGCACGACCAGGGCAGGCAGCGCGGCAAGGACATCCACGTCTTCCTGCCCTGGTGAGCCCTGGCGAGGGAATGCTCCGCCCTGGTGGGAGATGACACGGAAGCGCCCCGGCCCGGTGGGTCGGGGCGCCTGCCTGTGTTCGGGATCAGGTCAGCGGCACCAGGACACTGATCGTCTTGCCGCCCTCCGCCCGGCCGCGGACGTCGACCTGACTGGACAGCCGGTTGATCAGCGGCCAGCCGTATCCGCTGCCCTCGTGGGAGCGGGGCGGCATACCGGGGCCGTGGGCCGCGGCGGGAACGGCGGGACTGTAGTCCCGCACGTCCAGCCGTACGCCGTCCTCGGTGACGCGAACGTCGAAGCCGGCCAGCCCGCCGCCGTGCCGGACCGCGTTGGTGACCAGCTCGGAGACGACCAGCAGCAGATCGATCATGGCTGCCTCGGTCGGCGACCCCGACGGCGAGCGCCACCCCTCCCCCACGACCCAGCGCACATAACGGCGGGCGGCCGCGGCACTGGTGATGGTGACCGGAGGGCGCGCCGCCTCCGCGGACGGGCCCTCGGTGGAAGCTGTGCCGTGCTCTCCGACCGGTCGGCGTTCCATCGCCGTCATGCTGTGCGCGGGGCCGGCGAAGGAGGACAGGGGTGTGCGTCACTGTTCATGAAGCGCCGCATACCCGCTCCCGCCCGGACCATGACTGCCCAGATCGCCACTCGTTCCCATCCCGTGCCCGCACAGCTCGGCCGTCGCGGTGGCCTGTGCGGCGGCGAGATGCCGGCGCGCGGCCTCCAGGGCCTGCCGGACGTCGCGGGTGCCCGTGGACACGCACAACGTGTACGCGAGGTCCTGCGCTCGGCGCGTGGCCTGCGGGTCGCTCTGCTCGCCCTCGTACGACTTGAGCGACTCGTACTCCTCGACGAGTCGGCGCAGCGTCGCGGGATGGGGCATCAGCATCTGGTTCGCTCCTGGGTGAACTCGACGACAGGATTCATGGACGGGACGACTGGTTTCGTGGACGGATCGGTCCCGGGTTGCGGCGCGCGGCCGGGGGCCCGGGCGGTCGCTCAGCTGTCGCGGGAGCGCCGGCCGTCGCGGTCGCCGGTTCGGGCGGCCTGGCCGAGGGCCTCCTCGCGGACCCGTGCGCAGCTGCGGCTGATGAGGCGGGAGACGTGCATCTGGGAGATGCCGAGGCGGTCGGCGATGCGGTTCTGGGTCATGTCCTCGAAGAAACGCATATAGAGGATGGCGCGCTCCCGTTCGGGCAGTCGGCGCAGCCCTTCCTTCGCTGCCTCCCGGTCGACGACGACGTCGTACGCCTCGTCGCACGAGCCGAGGGTGTCGGCGAGGCTGTAGCCGTCGTCCCCGGAGGACATCTCGGCGTCCAGCGAGAGGGCGCTGAAGCTCTCCAGCGCCTCCATACCCGCGTTGACCTCTTCCTCGGTGAGCCCGGTGTGGGCGGCGATGTCGGCGATGGAGGGCTCGGTGGCGCCGGAGGTCTGGCTGAGTTCACGGCGGGCGACCCGCACCTTGTTGCGCAGGTCCTGCACGCGGCGGGGGACCCTGAGGGTCCACATCCGGTCGCGGAAGTGCCGTTTGATCTCTCCGGTGATGGTGGGGACGGCGTAGCTCTCGAACGCCCCCCGTTCGGGCTCGTAGCGGTCCACCGCCTTCACCAGGCCCATGGCGGCGACCTGGCGCAGGTCCTCCAGTGACTCGCCCCGGTTGCGGAACCGGCCCGCGATGCGGTGTGCCATGGGCAGCCAGGCCTGTACGAGAGCGTCTCGTACGGCGTCCCGCTCGGGACCTTCGTCCATCGCGGCCAGCCGGGCGAAGGCGGCGGCGGTGTCGGGGGCGTCGTCGTGTGACCTTCTGTCGATGGTGCCGGGGCGGGCGGACGTACCGGATCCGTTTGCGGACATGTTGACCAGCATGCGGAATCGCTCCTGAACGACGCTGTCAGGGACTCGCGGAGGGGAACGGCGGGCGGGCGACTAAGACCCGGACGCGGAACACCGTTTCCTCCGGCGCGCCTCCGTCACGGAGGCGTGGAGAACCGATTGCCCCTCGATTCGGGAGGCAAACAACCGTGCGCCGCCTTCTTCGTGTCGGGTACACGTACCGGGTGGCGGTGCCGGTGGGGCGGCCGGGCCGACCGGGCGGAGCCGCGGCGACGACTTCCGGCCAGAGTGCGGAGCCGGAGCATCCCTTTCGGGGCGGAGTGGGACTGACTTGGGAGGACGGGGGCAAGCGAGGGGTGGCAACAAGCATTCGGGCGAGAGGGGTGGACAGCATGGCAGCCGTGACGGCAGCGCGGACAACGGCCACGGCACGGGAGAAGGTCCTGACCAGGGGGGCGGCCCTGCCGTGGATCGAGGACCCGTCGCAAGTCAAGCCGAAGGACGCGCGGGCGATGTCGCGGCAGTTCTTCGACCGGCTGGCCATGCTGGAGGAGGGGACCCACGACTACCAGTACGTGCGCAACACGCTGATCGAGATGAATCTGTCGCTGGTGCGGTACGCCGCCTCGCGCTTCCGCGGCCGTGAGGACTCCCTGGAGGACATCGTCCAGGTCGGGACGATCGGGCTGATCAAGGCCATCGACCGGTTCGAGCTGTCCCGTGAGGTGGAGTTCACGACCTTCGCCGTGCCGTACATCGTCGGCGAGATCAAGCGCTTCTTCCGTGACACGAGCTGGGCCGTTCATGTGCCGCGGCGGCTCCAGGAGGCGCGTGTGGAGCTGGCCAAGGCCACGGACGAGCTGCAGTCCCGGCTGGGCCGCATGCCGACCACTCGTGAGCTGTCGGAGCTGATGTCCCTGTCCGAGGAGGAGGTCATCGAGGCGCGCAAGGCCTCCAACGGCTACAACACCTCCTCTCTGGACGCGGCGCTCACCTTCGACGGCGGTGAGGACGGCGACACGGTGCTGGGTGACCTGATCGGCGAGCTGGATCCGTCGCTGGAACTCGTCGAGGACTTCCATTCGCTGGCGCCGCTGATCGCCCAACTCGACGAGCGGGAGCGGCGGATCATCCATCTGCGGTTCGTCGAGGAGCTCACCCAGTCCCAGATCGCCGCACAGCTCGGTGTGTCCCAGATGCATGTCTCCCGGTTGATCAGCCGCATCATCAAGCGGCTGCGCAAGGGACTCCTGGAACCGGGAGTTGCCTGATCACACCCCGTGTGGACGGATGATTCGCGGGTATGCGCACGGGCGCGTCGCCGAGCGATGCATCGAATTCGTTGATCGGGGCACCCGGCCCCGATCGGTAGCGCCTGTGGGAGGCCCTTGTGTCCGTTGCCCAGAACCCCCTGTCGATCAAGGTGGATCTGCCGCGCGAGGACGCCGTTCTGCTCACCATCGAAGGGGAACTGGACATCGATACGGCGACCGAGCTGCAACATCATCTGGCGAATCAACTGAGCCACGGTCGACGGCATTTCCTCCTTGACGTGTCGGCCGTGCCCTTCATGGACTCGTCCGGCATGAACATCATCCTGCGCACCTATCAGGAGGTGCGGGAGATCCCGGGGGGTGTGTACGTCATCGCCCCGACGCCGGCGGTGCGGCGGATCCTCGATCTCACGGGGGTCAGCCTCACCGTGGCAACGATGGACAGTGTCGACGAGGCGCTGGCGGCCGTGGACTCCGGCCGGCTGCCGAGCCTGCCGGACGAGCCGTCGGCCGAGGCGTAGTCGTCGAAGGGGGCGGCGGGCGGCGCCGCTCGGGTGCTGTCCGCGGGTGGGCGGGGGTCACACAGAGGGCCAATGATTGTCGTTTGACAACTGTCGCCGGAAGCAACAGAGTGAGCGCGAGGCAAGCACGTGGGAAGGGTTCGGATGCCTTTCGGACCAG
>NZ_LIRK01000238.1 GCF_001419765.1 Streptomyces torulosus | reverse complement strand
TGTTCGGGATGGCGCCGACGGGCGCGTCATCAGCGGCTCCCACTGTCTGATGGCCGTCGGCGCCATCCCGAACAGCGCCGGCATGGGCCTGGAGGAGGCCGGGGTCAAGCTCAAGGACTCCGGGCACATCTGGACCGACAAGGTCTCGCGGACCTCGGCCCCCGGCGTGTACGCCGCCGGTGACGTCACCGGCGTGTTCGCCCTCGCCTCCGTGGCCGCCATGCAGGGCCGTATCGCCATGTACCACTTCCTCGGCGACGCGGTGGCCCCGCTGAACCTGAAGACCGTGTCGTCCAACGTCTTCACCGACCCCGAGATCGCCACCGTCGGCTACACCCAGGCCGACCTCGACGCCGGGATCATCGACGCCGTCGGCGTGAAGCTGCCGCTGCTGCGCAACCCGCGCGCGAAGATGCAGGGCATCCGCGACGGCTTCGTCAAGATCTTCTGCCGGCCGGGCACCGGCATCGTCGTCGGCGGCGTCGTGGTCTCCCCGCGCGCCTCGGAACTGATTCACCCCATCTCGATCGCGGTCGACAACAACCTGACCGTCGAACAGATCGCGAACGCCTTCACCGTGTACCCGTCCCTGTCGGGCTCGATCGCCGAGGTCGCCCGCCAGCTCCACACCCGCAAGGCGGGCGGCGGCGTCTGACGAGGTCACACGGCGGTACGAGGGCGGGTCCGGGCCGGTCGGCGGTCCGGACCCGTTGCGTTTACGTCCCGGATGGTCCCTATATCACTCCTCGCCCCACGGTGCGAACAACTTCGGTTATTCGGCGCAAACTGCTGAAAGCAGATGGTCGTTGGCGTTACTGTCAGTTTCGTGTTCGCTGCAGAACGTCGCCAATTGATCCTCGAAATGGTGCGGGCCAATGGAGCCGTGTCGCTCCGTGAGCTCGCCCGCGTCGTCCAGACCTCCGAAGTGACCGTACGGCGGGACGTGCGCGCTCTGGAGGCAGAAGGACTCCTCGACCGCCGGCACGGCGGTGCGGTATTGCCGGGCGGGTTCACGCGGGAGTCCGGCTTTCCGCAGAAGTCTCATCTCGCGACCGCCGAGAAGACGGCCATCGCCGACCTCGCCGCGAGCCTCGTCGAAGAGGGCGAGGCCATCGTGGTCGGGGCGGGGACCACCACGCAGGAGCTGGCACGCCGGCTCGCGCGGGTCCCCGGGCTGACCGTCGTCACCAACTCCCTGTTGGTGGCCCAGGCGTTGGCCCACGCCAACCGTGTGGAAGTCGTGATGACCGGCGGCACCCTGCGCGGTTCCAACTACGCCCTGGTCGGCTCCGGCGCCGAGCAGTCCCTCCAGGGGCTGCGTGTCTCCAAGGCCTTCCTCTCCGGGAGCGGACTGACCGCCGAGCGCGGCCTGTCCACGTCCAACATGCTGTCGGCGTCCGTCGACCGGGCGCTGGTCCAGGCCGCCGCCGAGGTCGTCGTCCTCGCCGACCACACCAAACTGGGCGCCGACACGATGTTCCAGACGGTGCCGACCGATGTGATCACCCGACTGGTCACCGACGACCCGACGGGCCACGACGACCGCGCGGTCACCGAGTTGCAGGCTCTGGCCGATCAGGGCGTGCAGATCTCCGTGGCCGGGGCGTCGGGCGGCGGCGGCACGGGCGGTGATTCCGTACCGGCACGCCAGTCCCGCCGGGACATGCCGCTCCCGGGTCCTCGCCGGAACCAGGTCCACGGAACCGCGCCCCAGTTGCGCACCGCCACGGTGCTGGGGGAGCAGCCGCCGACCGGCGAGCGCGAGCGGGAGCGAGCGGCCCGCGTGGCGGACCTGCGCCGCCGATGAACGCGGCGGCGGCGACGCCCCGGGCGAGTCCCGCGGACGCGAGCGCCGCCACCGCCGGCCGCCGGTCACCACGGCCACGGGCAGCCGCTCCACCACCGCTCAGGACCGCCCGTTCGCCGCGTGGTTCCGGGCCGCTGGTTCACTACGGTCTTGGGTCGCCTGTTCGCCGCGCCCTTCCGGCCCGTCAGGTCGCCACGGCTTGAGGCAGCGCGTTGGCTGCGGTTCCGGGCCACCGATTCAGCACCGCTTCGGCCCGCCCGTTCGCCGCGCGGTTCGGGGCCGCTGGTTCACTACGGTCTTGGGTCGCCTGTTCGCCGCGGTTCCGGCCCGCCGGGTCACCACGGTTTCGGGCCTACCGGTTCACCACCGCGTCGGTCCGCCCGTTCGCTACGGCTTCAGGCCGCGCAGCGTCAGGGTCAGTAGGCGGTCGGCCAGTTCCGGGTCGTCCGGGGTTTCCTCGGCCGCCAGCGCGATCGCGTGGGTGAGCTGGAGCAGATCGCCGATCGACACGTCGTCCCGTACGGCGTGAGCCCGCTGCGCCCGTGTCAGGAGGGCGGTGCCCGCCTCGCGGATCGGGGCGCAGCACCGGGCCAGGTCCGAGGCGTCCTCCTCGATGCGGGAGTCGGCGTACGACACCGTCATGAGCGCCTTCGCCAGACCCCGGTACTCACTCGCACGAGTGATGATGTCGCGCAGCCAGGTGACCAGCGCGGTGCACGGCTGGGGCGCGTCGAGCTGCTCCCGGGCCCGCGCCAACAGCTCCTGCACCGCGTCCTCGAAGACCGCGCCGAGGAGGGCCTGCCGGTTCGGGAAGTGGCGGTAGAGCGTGCCGATCCCGACGTCCGCGCGGCGGGCGATGTCCTCCAGCGAGGCGGTCGTGCCATGGGCCGCGAAGGCGAGGCGGGCCGCCGTGAGGAGGCGCTCGTGGTTGCGGCGGGCGTCGGCCCGCATGGGGCGGGCGCCCGCAGGGGGCCGGGCCGCCGACGGCCGCGCTCCTGCCGGGGGCCCGGCCGGGGTGGTGCTCACCGTGGCCTCACCATGCTCTCCTCGCTGGGGTCTCCTCAGCCTAAGAGCCCCGAACAAAAGTGGAGCCCTAAGAGTTCGGGCGGCCGGGCGAGTTGTCGCGGGGACGAGACGACCCCCGCGGCCCTGACGGGCGCGGGGGTCGTCTCGTCGTACCGGACCTCAGTCCTTGATCTCGCAGATCGCCGCGCCCGACGTGATGGAGGCGCCGACCTCCGCGCTCAGGCCCTTGATCGTGCCGGAGCGGTGGGCGTTGAGGGGCTGCTCCATCTTCATGGCCTCCAGGACCACGATGAGGTCGCCCTCCTTGACCTCCTGGCCCTCCTCGACGGCGACCTTCACGATCGTGCCCTGCATCGGGGAGGCGAGGGTGTCGCCGGACGCCGCGGGACCCGACTTCTTCGCCGCGCGGCGCTTGGGCTTGGCGCCCGCGGCCAGGCCGGTGCGGGCCAGGGTCATACCGAGAGCGGCGGGGAGGGAGACCTCCAGGCGCTTGCCACCGACCTCGACGACGATCGTCTCGCGGTCCGTCTCGTCCTCGGGCTCGGCGGTGTCCGCGGGAGCCGCGAACGGCTTGATCTCGTTGACGAACTCCGTCTCGATCCAGCGGGTGTGGACCGTGAACGGGTCGGTCGAGCCGGTGAGTTCGGGAGCGAACGCCGGGTCCTTCACGACCGCGCGGTGGAACGGGATGGCCGTGGCCATGCCCTCGACCTGGAACTCCTCCAGGGCGCGCGCGGCACGCTGCAGGGCCTGCTGCCGGGTGGCGCCGGTGACGATCAGCTTGGCCAGGAGGGAGTCCCAGGCCGGGCCGATGACGCTGCCGGACTCCACGCCCGCGTCCAGACGGACACCGGGGCCGGACGGCGGGGTGAACGTGGTGACCGTGCCGGGGGCCGGGAGGAAGTTGCGGCCCGGGTCCTCGCCGTTGATGCGGAACTCGAACGAGTGGCCGCGCATCGGCGGGTCGTCGTAGCCGAGCTCCTCGCCGTCGGCGATCCGGAACATCTCACGGACCAGGTCGATACCGGTGACCTCCTCGGTGACCGGGTGCTCGACCTGGAGGCGGGTGTTGACCTCCAGGAAGGAGATCGTGCCGTCCACGCCGACGAGGAACTCCACCGTGCCGGCGCCGACGTAGCCGGCCTCCTTCAGGATGGCCTTCGACGCGCGGTACAGCTCCGCGTTCTGCTCCTCGGAGAGGAACGGCGCCGGGGCCTCCTCGACCAGCTTCTGGTGGCGGCGCTGGAGCGAGCAGTCACGGGTCGAGACGACGACCACGTTGCCGTGCTTGTCCGCCAGGCACTGGGTCTCGACGTGCCGCGGCTTGTCCAGGTAGCGCTCCACGAAGCACTCGCCCCGGCCGAACGCCGCGACCGCCTCACGGACGGCCGAGTCGTACAGCTCCGGGACCTCTTCCAGGGTGCGGGCCACCTTCAGGCCGCGACCGCCGCCGCCGAACGCCGCCTTGATGGCGATGGGCAGACCGTGCTCCTCGGCGAACGCCACGACCTCGTCGGCGCCCGACACCGGGTCCGGGGTGCCCGCGACCAGCGGGGCGCCCGCGCGCTGGGCGATGTGACGCGCCGCCACCTTGTCGCCGAGGTCGCGGATCGCCTGCGGCGGCGGGCCGATCCAGTTCAGGCCCGCGTCCAGCACCGCCTGGGCGAACTCCGCGTTCTCCGAGAGGAAGCCGTAGCCCGGATGGATCGCGTCCGCTCCGGAGTCCTTGGCGGCCTGGAGCACCTTGGAGATGTCCAGGTAGCTGGTGGCGGGGGTGTCACCGCCCAGGGCGAACGCCTCGTCCGCGGCACGCACATGCAGTGCGTCCCGGTCCGGATCCGCGTACACGGCCACGCTCGCGATCCCGGCGTCCCGGCACGCCCGGGCGACGCGGACAGCGATTTCGCCTCGGTTGGCGATCAACACCTTGCGCACGATGGCTCCCTCTCCTTGAAACAAGCCGAGTTTAGGGACTGCCGACACGGCGTTTCGACCCGTCCTCAATGGTGACCTTGCCCACACGGAGCGTGAATCGAGGCTCGCTCGACCGGCGAAATCCCTTGTCGTACCGCATCACGCAGGACTCCACCCGAAAACCCTAGCCCTCTACTGTGGTCAAGGTCTCTGTGCGGCCGCGCTGCGGCCGGTTGGGTTTCTTTGTGGAATCCCTACTAATGGCCCAACGATTCTTTGCTCTCGTGAGAACCCTTGTCCCCGGGTTTACCCGTTAGTAGCGTTCGCGATGTCTCGAACACGTACGTGGGGTGACGATGCCCCGGCGGGAACGGCGCGGCAGGGAAAGTGGGTGGGTGGCGGTGATCCGCAGACCGGTGGCGGTGGTCACGGCGATCGTGCTGTTCGCGGAGGGGCTGGGGATCGCCCTGCTCCAGTGGTTCCTCGGCACCGTGGTCGACCGGCAGAAGATGTCCCTGGCCGGGCTGGACCCCGACGCGATGTCCCTGTCCTCGAAGGCCGGGGGTGTCGTCTTCGGGCTCTACTTCGTGTTCTGCGGGGTCGTCGCGCTGCTCGTCGCGGTACGGGACCGGCCGGCCGCCGGGCTCGGGCGTGTCGTGCTCATCAGCGCGGCCGTGGTGCACGGTTTGCTCGGCGCGCTCACGGTGGGGCTGGTCGGGTGGGGCGCGTTCGTCTTCATGATGGTGGTGCTGGCGCTCGTGGTGCTCACCCTGATGACCTACGACCGCAAGGCGGGCGCCGGGGAGCCGGGCCCGGACGGGGAGGGCGCACCGGCCGCGCCCGTCGCGCCGCCGGCCGCCGGAGCGTCCTGAGCCGCCGCTACGGGACTCGGGGAGTCCACAAGTCGGTGATGGCCACGTCCAGTTGGGCCAGCAGCCGGCGGACCAGGGGGAGGCTGATGCCGATCACGTTGCCGTGGTCGCCGTCGATGCCGTCGATGAACGGGGCCGAGCGGCCGTCGAGGGTGAACGCGCCCGCGACGTAGAGGGGTTCGCCCGAGGCCACGTACGCGGCGATCTCCTCGTCGGTGGGGTCGCCGAAGTGGACGACCGTGGAGGCGGTCGCGGAGGTGTAGCGGCCGGTGACGGTGTCGTAGACGCAGTGGCCCGTCTGGAGGGTGCCGGCGCGGCCGCGCATCGCCTTCCAGCGGGCCGTGGCCTCCTCGGCGTCGGCGGGCTTGCCGAGGGCTTCGCCGTCCAGGTCGAGCACCGAGTCGCAGCCGATGACGAGGGCGCCCTTGACCTCGGGCTTCGCCGCGACGACGGAGGCCTTGGCCTCGGCGAGGGCGAGGGCCAGCTCGGCGGGGGTGGGGGCGGTGACGGCGTCCTCGTCCACTCCGCTGACGATCACCTCGGGGTCCAGGCCGGCCTGGCGGAGCAGATTGAGGCGGGCGGGGGACTGCGAGGCGAGCACCAGACGGCGCCGGGGGTGCGGTTCGGTCATGCGGTCAGGGTAGCGGCGGGCGCGGGGCGACC
This sequence comes from Streptomyces torulosus, assembly GCF_001419765.1. Lineage (GTDB taxonomy): Bacteria > Actinomycetota > Actinomycetes > Streptomycetales > Streptomycetaceae > Streptomyces > Streptomyces torulosus. Next base: position 4,943 of record NZ_LIRK01000238.1, on the reverse strand, counting down.
GGGCCGTCGCCGACCGGCGCTCAGAGGATGCCCAGGACCAGCATCGCCAGGACCATGGCCAGAGCCATGAGGATGCTGAGCCGGCGGAGCATGTCCTGGGTGTCTCGGAGTTCCTTCGGCGGCTCGTTCTCAGGGTCGGACCACAGCATGCTCCGATGGTGCGGGGCGCTGTGGTCCGGACGCCTGAGTACGCGTACTCAAGTTGAGGCCGGCCGTCCGCTCAGCCGGGCCAGTAGCTCCGGCTCCAGGACGTGGGACCCGGCGCGGGCAGCCGGTGCGCGGCGATGCGGGACGGGTCGGACCAGGAGTCCCGGGGGGTGGGCGCACCGGACGGCTGTGTGGCCGCCGCCGCGGCGCGCGCCTGGACCACCGCCAGGGCGGCGGCCAGCTCCTCGGGGGTCGGGTTGCCCCGTACGACTTTGATCACGATGGCTCCCGTCGGGTCTAGAGGGGGATGTTGCCGTGCTTCTTCGGGGGCAGGGACTCCCGCTTCGTGCGGAGCTGGCGCAGACCGCGGACGATGTGACGGCGGGTGTCCGAAGGAGTGATCACGGCGTCGACGTAACCGCGTTCGGCGGCTGTGTAGGGGTTGAGGAGGGTGTCCTCGTACTCCTGGATCAGGCGGGCGCGGACCTCCTCGCGCTCCTCGTCGGAGGCGGCCGCGATGGTGCGGCGGTGCAGGATGTTGACCGCGCCCTGGGCGCCCATGACGGCGATCTGGGCGGTCGGCCAGGCGAGGTTGAGGTCGGCGCCGAGGTGCTTGGAGCCCATGACGTCGTAGGCGCCGCCGAAGGCCTTGCGGGTGATGACCGTGATCAGCGGGACCGTGGCCTCGGCGTAGGCGTAGATGAGCTTGGCGCCGCGGCGGATGATGCCCTCGTGTTCCTGGCCGACGCCCGGGAGGAAGCCGGGGACGTCGACGAACGTCAGGACGGGGACGTTGAAGGCGTCACAGGTGCGGACGAAGCGGGCCGCCTTCTCCGAGGCGTCGATGTCCAGACAGCCTGCGAACTGCAGCGGCTGATTGGCAACGATGCCGACGGGGTGGCCCTCGACGCGGCCGAAGCCGGTGAGGATGTTCGGCGCGAACAGGGCCTGGGTCTCGAAGAACTCGGCGTCGTCCAGGACGTGTTCGATCACCGTGTGCATGTCGTACGGCTGGTTCGCGCTGTCCGGGACGAGGGTGTCCAGCTCGCGGTCCTCGTCGGTGACCGTGAGGTCCGCCTGCTCGGGGAAGGCCGGGGGCTCACTGAGGTTGTTCGAGGGCAGGTACGACAGGAGCTGCTTGACGTACTCGATGGCGTCCTTCTCGTCGCCCGCCATGTGGTGGGCCACGCCCGAGGTCGCGTTGTGGGTGCGGGCGCCGCCCAGCTCCTCGAAGCCGACGTCCTCGCCGGTGACCGTCTTGATGACGTCGGGGCCGGTGATGAACATGTGCGAGGTCTGGTCGACCATGACCGTGAAGTCGGTGATCGCGGGGGAGTAGACCGCGCCGCCCGCGCAGGGGCCGACGACCAGGGAGATCTGGGGGATCACGCCGGACGCGTGGGTGTTGCGGCGGAAGATCTCGCCGTACATGCCGAGGGCCATGACGCCCTCCTGGATGCGGGCGCCGCCGGAGTCGTTGATACCGATCACGGGGCAGCCGGTCTTCAGGGCGAAGTCCATCGCCTTCATGATCTTCTGGCCGAAGACCTCGCCCAGGGAACCGCCGAGGACGGTGAAGTCCTGTGAGAACACGGCGACCGGGCGGCCGTCGACCGTGCCGTAGCCGGTGACGACACCGTCGCCGTAGGGGCGGTTGTGCTCCATGCCGAAGTCGGTGGAGCGGTGGCGGGCGAACTCGTCGAACTCCACGAAGGAGTCCTCGTCGAGGAGCAGCTCGATCCGCTCACGGGCCGTCAGTTTGCCCTTGGCGTGCTGCTTCTCGACCGCGCGCTCGGAGCCGGCATGCGTCGCCTCGTGGATACGGCGCTGCAGATCCGCGAGCTTCCCCGCGGTCGTGTGGATGTCGATGGTCGCTGGCTCTTCCGGCTCGGACATCGGGATGCGGCTCCCTGCCTGCTCAGTGGGACATGGGGACGTGAGAACTTCGCGGTGCGTGCTTGCTCGGGGTGACGGCGTGTGCTGTGTCAGTACGTGCTCAGAAGTGGCGGTGGTTACTCATCCGTAGCGTAGTGCTGCCCCTACGGTTCGGCAGTGCGGCGTTTACCACACCTAGGGTGGGTTGCATGACGCCGCAAGATGCCTCAGACAACAGCCGCTGGTCCGACCTCGACCGTCCGCCGCTCAACGGGCCCGCGTTGCGACGCGGGCTGGTGCGGGACGGCGGGCACGGCGGCCTGTACTGCGACGTGGAGGTCGTGCAGCGCACCGGCTCCACCAATCACGACCTGGTGAACCTCGCGGCCCGGGGGGACGCCGAGGAGGGCGCCGTCCTCGTCGCCGAGGAACAGACGGCCGGCCGGGGCCGCCTCGACCGGCAGTGGACGGCACCGCCCCGCTCCGGCCTGTTCTTCTCCGTCCTCCTCAAGCCCACCGAGGTGCCCGTCCACCAGTGGGGCTGGCTGCCGCTGCTGGCCGGTGTCGCCGTCGCCACGGGGCTGTCCCGGGCCGCCGGCGTCGACACGTCACTCAAATGGCCCAACGATGTGCTGGTGACCGTCGGCGGGGAGGAACGCAAGGCCGGCGGCATCCTCGCCGAGCGCGCGGGCGACGGCGGCGTCGTCATCGGGATCGGTATCAACGTCAGCCTCCGCGAGGAGGAGCTGCCGTTGCCCACCGCCGGGTCGCTGGCCCTCGCCGGCGCCGTGACCACCGACCGCGATCCGCTGCTGCGCGCCGTGCTGCGCGCGCTGGAGGACTGGTACGGCCGCTGGCGGCGGGCCGGGGGCGACCCCGCGGTGAGCGGGCTGCAGGAGACGTACGCGGCCGGCTGCGCGACCCTCGGCCGCAAGGTGCGGGCCGAGCTGCCGGGCGACCGGTCGATCGTCGGGGAGGCCGTGGCCGTCGACGGGGACGGGCGGCTGGTGCTGGCCACCGGCGAAGGCGTGCAGGAGCCGGTGGGCGCCGGGGACATCGTGCATCTGCGTGCCGTGTGAGAAGGAGGAGACGGCAGGGGGCGGTGGGGTGTGTGGGGCACCTGTTGTCCGGGCACCCGGTGACGGCGTCCAGCCCGCCCGCCGCCGGAAGGCGGGCCGCCGGCTGGGGGTGCGGGTGAGGCACCCGGGGGTTCCGCTCCCGGGGGCAGCGATCACGCCGGGGCCGTACGGTCAAGGAGGGCACCCCTGTCGGCCACACCTGACGGAGTGAGCTGGCGCACACCTGCCGTAGAGTTGAGGCCGGTCGAGTACGTGACCGCGGGAGATCGGAAGGGCAGCTGGCGTGAGCGTCGAGGACACGGGCTCCGGCACGGACGCGCAGGGCCGCGTGGACCCGCCGGACCCCCAGGGCGCGGACGGCGGCGAGGAGGACCCGCTCGCGCTGCGGCTCGAAGGGCTCATCCTCGGAGCCGAGCGTCGTTACACCCCCTTCCAGGCGGCCCGGAGCGCGGGCGTCTCCATGGAACTGGCGTCCCGGTTCTGGCGGGCCATGGGCTTCGCGGACATCGGCCAGGCCAAGGCGCTCACCGAGGCGGACGTCCTCGCCCTGCGGCGGCTCGCCGGTCTCGTCGAGGCGGGCCTGCTCAGCGAGGCCATGGCCGTGCAGGTGGCACGTTCCACCGGTCAGACCACCGCGCGGCTCGCCGAGTGGCAGATCGACTCGTTCCTGGAGGGGCTGACGGAGCCGCCGGAACCGGGCATGACCCGTACCGAGGTGACGTACCCCCTGGTCGAACTGCTCCTGCCCGAGCTGGAGGAGTTCCTCGTCTACGTCTGGCGGCGCCAGCTCGCCGCCGCGACCGGCCGGGTCGTGCAGGCCGCCGACGACGAGGAGATGGTCGACCGGCGGCTCGCGGTCTGCTTCGCCGACCTGGTCGGCTTCACCCGGCTGACCCGCCGCATGGAGGAGGAGGAGCTCGGCGAACTCGTCGAGGCCTTCGAGACCACGGCGGCGGATCTCGTCGCCGCGAACGGGGGCCGGCTGATCAAGACCCTGGGCGACGAGGTCCTCTACGCCACCGACGACTCGGGTGTGGCCGCGGAGATCGCCCTGCGGCTGATCGAGACCATGGCGAACGACGAGACCATGCCCGAGCTGCGCGTCGGCATGGCCTTCGGGACCGTCACGACCCGCATGGGCGACGTGTTCGGTTCCACGGTGAACCTCGCGAGCCGGCTGACCTCGATAGCGCCCAAGGACGCGGTCCTCGTCGACGCCGCGTTCGCCGAGGAACTCATCCGCGCCGGTGAGGCCCCCGCGTCCGAGGCGGAGGCCGCCGAGGCCGCGGCCGCCGCCGAGAAGGAGGGCGAGGAACCACCGACCTACCGCTTCGCCCTCCAGCCCATGTGGCAACGCCCCGTACGAGGTCTCGGCGTGGTCCAGCCGTGGCTCCTCACCCGCCGACCGGACAAGGCGTAGGCCCCGCCGCGGGCGACCCGGACACGGGTGACCGCTGCGATCCACCGGTGACTCCGGGTGACTGAGCGGTGCGGCGCCGGGACGAGAGCCGGGTGAGACCCCGCGTTCCCCGGTAGAGGCCTGGGCCGAGGGCTCGGTACTCCGCGCCGAGTGAGGCTCGCGGCTTCCGGCCGGGGGCCGTGGGCTGCGAGCCGTGGCGCTGCTGTCGGGCGATCGCGGTGTGGCGTCGTCTGCCGGGAGGGCTGTTCTCACCTGCCGACCGGTGTGTCGTCGACGCACAGGCCGACGATCGGGACACACAGGCCCGGCCGCTGCGGCTGAGTCGGCTCGGTCGTGGCGTCGGGGGTGGTCGGGGAGTCCGGTGCGTCAGATGCGGCGGGTTGCCTGGCGGCGGGCGGCTGTTGGGTGGGCGTGTCCAGGGT
>NZ_LIRK01000237.1 GCF_001419765.1 Streptomyces torulosus | reverse complement strand
ACCCCGACCCCGGAGACCACCACACCCACGCCCGACGCCGACGACATCGAGGACGGCGAGGACGACGGACTCACCACCGCCCAGCGGGAGTTGCGGGACTCGCTCAACCCGGCGCAGTGGCGCCGCGAGAGCTGCGAACCGGACACGGCACCCGGCGCCGAGGCGTCACTGCGCTGCACGGTGACCACGCAGGACCCCACGTACGGCGCCCTCACCACCAAGGCGAGCATCTCGGTGTACGGCTCCAAGAGCGAGGCGCAGAAGGTGTTCCGGGACTACACGGCCGGCCTGCCCGACGGCAACTGCGACCAGCAGCAGAACGTCCGCGGCGTCTGGTCGGAGAACGGCTCCGACACCCCGGCCGGGGACGCGGCCTGCTACATGAACACCACGTTCCAGTACGTGATCACCTGCACGTACTACGACCGGCCCGCCCTGTTCGCCGTCACCGGCCCCGACTTCCCGGCACTCAACCGGTGGTGGCACGGCCTGGACCCGATCTTCACGGACTGAAGCCGTCCCCGCCCCTCACCGGCCGGGGCCACTCCCCCGTCACCGGCCGACGGGCCGCCCCTTGGGGCGCCGCAGCCCCGCCGCGGTGAGCCGGCGGAGCAGTTCCTTCGAGCCCACCTCCACCGCGCCCGCGGCCACGACGTCCTCGTAGCGGTGGGACGGGATGTCGTAGTGGTCGCGTTCGAAGGCCCGCTCGGGCACGCCGACCCGGCGCGCGAAGTCGTGCAGCTCGTCGAACGAGACGTCGCTGACCAGGTGCGACCACATCCGGCCGTGGCCCGGCCAGGTGGGCGGATCGATGTAGACGGTCACGAGGGCGACGACCCCCCGGTGACGGCCCCCAGCGCGCCCACCGCCGCGACCCGGACCCCCGCCTTGTGGCACACCCACCGCGGATCGGGGCCCAGCTCCGGCTCGACGTCGAGGGCGTGCGGGTCGCCGGTGCCGCAGACCGGGCAGAGCGGCCAGCGCCCGTACCGTTCCAGCAGGGCGTCCTGGACGTCCTGCGCGATCAGCCCGGCGACGTACGCCGCGCCGTCCGGCCATTGCTCCACCCACCAGCGGCGCTGCACCACGGAGTCCTCGACCATCGAGACGACGTCGGCCTCGGCGACCTCCTGGGCGACCAGATCGGCGAGCACGAGCGCACGGGCCGCGTGCAACGCCTGCTCAAGGGGGCTCACGGGATCACTGCCGGGACTCATGCCTCCATTGTGCGCACCCTTGACCGCACACCCGGACGGAAAATATCTTTCATGGTGTGAGTGATGAGGTGAAGGAAATTTTCGCGCGAAGGAAAGGACGGAGACCACCGGAGGCGTCCCCGGCCGAGGGCCGGAAGCCGGCCGCCGCCGAGAGCCGACGTGCGACCGCGGCCGAAGGCGGACGTGCGGCTGAAGCCGAAGGCGGACGTGCGGCCGTGTCCGAAGGTGGACGTGCGAGTGGGGCCGAAGGCCGCGGGGCAAGCGGCGGACGCCCCGCCGAAACCGGCGGACGCCCGGCCGAAGGCCGCAGCGGCAACGGCGGCGGTGGAGGCCGCGGCGGTGGGGCCGCTCCGCCCGCTCCCGCCGCGCTCGCCGCGAAGGTGCGGACGCTCGCGCCGTCCATGACCCGGTCCATGCAGCGCGTCGCGGAGGCGGTCGCGAGCGACCCGGCCGCGTGCGCGGCGCTCACGGTCACCGGCCTCGCCGAGCTCACCGGCACCAGCGAGGCGACGGTCGTCCGCACGGCCCGGCTCCTCGGCTACCCCGGCTACCGCGACCTGCGCCTCGCCCTCGCCGGTCTCGCCGCCCACCAGCAGTCGGGCCGCGCGCCCTCCGTCACGGCCGACATCGCGGTGGACGACCCACTCCCCGATGTCGTCGCCAAGCTCGCCTACGACGAGCAGCAGACCCTCGCGGACACGGCGGCCGGACTGGACATGGTGCAGCTGGGCGCGGCGGTCCGGGCGCTGGCCGGGGCCCGCCGGACGGACGTGTACGGCGTCGGGGCGTCGGGGCTGGTGGCGCAGGACCTCACACAGAAGCTGCTGCGCATAGGGCTGATAGCCCAGGCGCACAGCGACCCGCACCTCGCCGTCACCAACGCGGTGCAGCTCCGCGCGAAGGACGTGGCCATCGCGATCACCCACTCCGGTTCGACGGGCGACGTCATCGAACCGCTGCGGGTCGCCTTCGACCACGGCGCGACGACGATCGCGATCACCGGACGGCCCGACGGACCGGTCTCCCAGTACGCCGACCACGTCCTGACGACGTCGACGGCACGGGAGAGCGAGCTGCGGCCGGCGGCGATGTCGTCCCGGACGAGTCAACTGCTGGTGGTGGACTGCCTGTTCATAGGGGTGGCCCAGCGGACGTACGAGTCCGCGGCGCCCGCGCTGTCGGCGTCGTACGAGGCGCTGGCGCACCGCCACAGGAGCGGAGGGCCTTCGCGGTAGGCGAGGACGAAGCACCGCAGTCGTCGCATCCTCCCGCCCCGCCCTCCGGGGACGCCGATCGCACCGTACGAAATGAGTCACCGCATGCCTTCCCTCCCCTACGGCTCCACCCCGAACGACCTCGCCGTACGCGCGGAGCTGGAGTCGCTGACGACCGAGGCGTTCCGCCCCGACCTGGCGGACATCGACCAGCTGCCGACCCTGGACATCGCGAAGCTGATGAACGGCGAGGACGCGACCGTGCCGACGGCGGTGGCCGCGCGGTTGCCGCTGATCGCGGCGGCGATCGACGCGATCGCGGAGCGGATGGCGCGGGGCGGCCGTCTGATCTACGCGGGGGCTGGCACGGCCGGACGGCTCGGCGTCCTCGACGCGTCCGAGTGCCCGCCGACCTTCAACACGGCCCCCTCCCAGGTGCTGGGCCTGATCGCCGGCGGCCGGGAGGCGGTGATCACGTCGATCGAGGGCGCGGAGGACTCGGCGGACCTGGCCCGCGCGGACCTCGGCGCGCTGGCGCTGACCCCCGACGACACGGTGGTGGGCGTCTCGGCCTCCGGCCGCACGCCGTACGCGATCGGCGCCGTCGAGTACGCCCGCGGCCGGGGCGCCCTGACGGTGGGCCTCGCCTGCAACGCGTCCAGCGCGCTCGCCGCGGCCGCCGACCACGGCATCGAGATCGTCGTGGGCCCCGAGCTGGTGACGGGCTCCACCCGCCTGAAGGCGGGCACCGCCCAGAAGCTGGTCCTCAACATGCTCTCGACGATCACGATGATCCGCCTGGGCAAGACCTACGGGAACCTGATGGTCGACGTCCGCGCCACCAACGACAAACTCCGGGCCCGCTCCCACCGCATCGTCGCGCTCGCGACGGGCGCGACGGACGAGGAGATCGACACGGCCCTCACCGCCGCGAACGGTGAGGTCAAAACAGCCATCCTCACCCTCCTCAGCAACACCGACGCCCCCACGGCCACCCGTCTGCTCCAGCAGAACCAGGGCCACCTGCGAGCGGCCCTGGCAGCGGCGACGACCACGACGACGCGCTGAGGGACGACCGGCGCGGCTGACCGTCAGGGATTCGACGCGCCGGCCGTGAACGCCTCCCGGTGGTCGCGCGCCCACCGCTCGAACGTGCCCGCCGGCCGGCCGAGCACGCGCGGCACGTGGTCGGTGACGTAGGCCGCACCGCCGGCGCGCGCCCAGCCGATGCCCGTGCGCATCCCGGCCGGCAGCCGGTCGAGCGTGCCCGCGTCGGTGGTTCTGACCGGACGTTCCAGCACGCGTTCCAGGATCGCCGCCTGCTCCGCGAACGTCAGCAGCTCCGGACCGGTCAGGTCGTACCGCCGCCCGTCGTGCGCGTCGCCGGTGAGGGCGGCGACGGCGACGGCGGCCACGTCCCGCGGGTCGACGACGGCCTGCCGGGAGTCGCCGGTCAGGTCCGGGATCGGCTCGCCGGCCCGGATCAGCGCCCGGTGCCACAGGAGGTTCGACGCGAAGCTCGGCGGGCGGAGCATCGTCCACACGAACCCGCCGGCCTCGATCGCCTCCTCCGCCGCGAGGTGCCACGCGCCGACCGTCGCACCCTCGAACCGCTCACCGCTGCCGATCGCGGACAGCTTGACGATCTTCCGGACGCCCGCCGCCCGCGCGGCCGTCAACAGGGCCAGGTCGTGGTCCGCGGTCGGCACGGGCGGCACGGTCACCAGGAAGACCGAGTCGACACCGGCCACCGCGTCCGCCAGCGACGCCGGGTCCTCGAAGTCGGCCCGCACCCCGCCGGGCCGCTCCCGGCGGGACATCGCCCGGAACGGCACGCCCCGCTCGGTGAGCAGACGGACGACATGACTACCGATGGTGCCGGTGGCACCCGTAACAAGGATCATGCTCCGACGATGTCAGCGCCCCGAGACCGCTCCATAGGAAGTTTCGGCACTATCGTGAGCCGCGTGCGCTCTCTCGTCGTGCCGCCCGCCCTGAAGCGCTGGGTGGCCGGGATCGACATCGCCACGGCGGCCGGTTCGCCGGTGGTTGACGTGCCCGATCACGCCACCACGCTGCTCCTGCGCATGGACCGGCGTGAGTTGATCGTCATGGGCCCCCGTACCCGGGCCGCCTACCACGTCGGTACGCCCGGCCGTTCGTGCGTACGGGTGCGGATGCGCCCGGGTCGCGCGCAAGTCCTGCTCGGCCGTCCCCTGCGGGACCTGGCGGACCGGGCGCTGCCGCTCCAGGCGTTGCCGGGGCTGGACGTCGACCGGTTCGCGGCCGACCCGGTTGCCGCGCTCGAAGAAGCAGTGGCCGACCGCCCCGAACCCGCACATCGGCTCGACGAGGCGGCCCGCCTGCTGGCGGTGGTCGGCGTCGCCACGACCGCGGCCCGCCTGCACATCAGCGAGCGCCGCCTGCACACCCTGTTCACCGACGGCACGGGCCTGTCCCCCAAACGCTTCGCCCGCATCGACCGGCTCCGCACGGTGCTCGCGGCGGACACCGGCCGCTGGTCCGACATCGCGGCGACAGCGGGTTACTACGACCAGTCCCACATGACAGCGGAGTTCCGCCACTTCATGGGCGTCCCCCCGGCAGCGTTCACGGCGGGCCGACACCCGACGGCAAGCCCGTGCACGACCTGAGCCGACTAACGCGGGGGCACGGGGGCGGCAGCCCCCGTAAGGGGCGCGGGGAACTGCGCGACCGGCCACAACGAACCGCAAGCATCCCCACCCACAGCAGGCACCCCCATCCACTGAAGGCGGGGTCCGGGGGCGGCAGCCCCCGAAGGCAGGCCGGGGTCGAAGGGGCAGCACCCCTGGGGAGGGGACGGGTAGGGGCGGCGGG
>NZ_LIRK01000236.1 GCF_001419765.1 Streptomyces torulosus | reverse complement strand
GATCCGGGCGAGGCCCAGCCCGGAGTGTCCTTCATCGTCGCTCCTTCACGGTGCTCGTCCGCGGTCGCGGCGGCAGGTTGGCGCCCATCGTGCCACGCGGTGTCCGGGAAGGGACGGGGGGCCGTAGGGGCTGCGCACCTTCAATTGTCCGTCGGATACGGGGCAGACTGGCCGCATGGCTGATCAGTACGCGCGAACCGGCGACGACACCCGGCCGACCGAGACCCCTGCGATCCGATGGGAGGAGCCACCCGAAGGCCCCGTCGTGGTCCTGCTGGACCAGACGAGACTGCCGGCCGAGGAGGTCGAGCTGGTGTGCACGGACGCGTCCGCGCTGGTCGAGGCGATCCGTTCGCTCGCCGTGCGCGGGGCGCCGCTGCTGGGCATCGCCGGGGCGTACGGCGTCGCGCTCGCCGCCGCGCGGGGCTTCGCCGTGGAGGAGGCCGCCGAGGCGCTGGCCGGTGCTCGGCCGACCGCGGTGAACCTGTCTGGCGGGGTGCGGCGTGCGCAGGGCGCGTACCGGGCCGAGCTCGGTCGGACCGGTGACCAGAAGCAGGCCGCGGGAGCCGCGCTCGCCGCCGCGCGGGCGTTGCACCGGGAGGACGCCGAGGCCAGCGCCCGGATGGCGGGGCACGGGCTGGCGCTGCTCGACGAGCTGCTGCCGGGCGGCGGGCACCGGGTGCTCACGCACTGCAACACCGGGGCGCTGGTGTCGGGCGGTGAGGGCACGGCGTTCGCGGTGGCGCTGGCGGCGCACCGGGTGGGGCGGCTGCGCAGGCTGTGGGTCGACGAGACGCGGCCGCTGCTGCAGGGCGCCCGGCTCACGGCGTACGAGGCGGCACGCAACGGGATGGCGTACACCTTGCTCACGGACAACGCGGCGGGCTCGTTGTTCGCGGCCGGGGAGGTCGACGCGGTGCTGGTGGGGGCCGACCGGATCGCCGCCGACGGTTCGGTGGCGAACAAGGTGGGGACCTATCCGCTCGCGGTGCTCGCCCGGTACCACCATGTGCCGTTCATCGTGGTGGCGCCGGTCACGACCGTGGATCTGGACACCCCGGACGGGGCGTCCATCGAGGTGGAGCAGCGCGCCGGTCATGAGGTGACGGAGATCACAGCACCTCAGGTGCCGGTGGCGGGAGCGGAGGCGGGAGGCGGTATCCCGGTGGCACCCCTGGGGACCCAGGCGTACAACCCGGCATTCGATGTGACACCGCCGGAGTTGGTGACGGCGATCGTCACCGAGGAGGGGGCTGTTTCGCCGGTGACGGCTGGTGCGCTTGCGGAGCTGTGTGGCAGGTCACGACAGGTAACGATTTAGTTAATGGGATGATGTCGTTTATGAAGGGACGAGTCCTTGTCGTCGACGACGACACCGCACTGGCCGAGATGCTCGGCATTGTGCTGCGTGGTGAAGGTTTTGAGCCGTCTTTCGTAGCCGACGGCGACAAGGCGCTGGCCGCGTTCCGTGAGGTCAAACCGGATCTGGTGCTGCTCGATCTGATGCTGCCGGGCCGGGACGGGATCGAGGTGTGTCGCCTGATCAGGGCGGAGTCCGGGGTGCCGATCGTGATGCTCACGGCGAAGAGCGACACCGTCGATGTGGTCGTGGGCCTGGAGTCGGGCGCGGACGACTACATCGTGAAGCCGTTCAAGCCGAAGGAGCTGGTGGCCCGGATCCGGGCGCGGCTGCGGAGGTCGGAGGAGCCGGCGCCGGAGCAGCTCGCCATAGGGGACCTGGTCATCGACGTGGCGGGGCACTCCGTGAAGCGGGACGGGCAGTCGATCGCGCTGACGCCGCTGGAGTTCGATCTTCTGGTGGCGCTGGCGCGGAAGCCGTGGCAGGTGTTCACTCGAGAGGTCCTGCTGGAGCAGGTCTGGGGGTACCGCCATGCGGCGGACACCCGTCTGGTGAATGTTCATGTGCAGCGGCTGCGTTCCAAGGTCGAGAAGGACCCGGAGCGGCCGGAGATCGTGGTGACTGTCCGTGGTGTCGGATACAAGGCAGGACCCAGCTGACATGCCCGGGGACAGCGCCGCTTCGGCGCCCGGTCAGTCCGGGACCCGCACGGAGCGGCCTGTCGGCCGGAAGACGTCGGGTTCCCGCTGGGGGCGTTTTCTCGAGGGCGGGCTGCTGCAGGGCCAGGGCAGCCCGGTCCTGAGGCTCTTCATGCGCTGGGTGCGCCGTCCGCTGTTGCCCGTGATGCGGCTGTGGCGGCGCAACATCCAGCTCAGGATCGTCGTGACGACCCTGCTGATGTCGCTCAGCGTGGTGCTGTTGCTGGGCTTCGTCGTCATCGGCCAGGTGCGCAACGGGCTGCTGGACGCCAAGGTCAAGGCCTCGCAGAGCCAGGCCACGGGCGGGTTCACGGTGGCCCAGCAGCGGTCCGACAGCGCGGCGAGCGCGGCGGGGAACGAGAGCACCGACAACGGCGACCGGGTGCAGAACGTCGTCGAGCGGATGACCAACCTGGTGAAGGAGCTGTCCAGCGGTGGGCAGGGAGCGTTCGACGTCGTGACGCTCAGCCCGGCCTCCGCGGACGGCGAGACCGGTGGGCTCGGACCGCGTGCCTCCGGCGGAGTGGCCTGGGACCTCAGCGTGCCCGTGGCGCTGCGCGACCGCGTCGACGACGGCACCAGCGCCGTCCAGAGCTATACGCGGATCTTCTACACCAACGGCCAGGAGTCGCAGCCGGCGCTGATCATCGGCAAGCAGATCAACGACCCGAACGGCAGCCCGTTCCAGCTGTACTACCTCTTCCCGCTCACCCAGGAGGAGAAGTCCCTCAGCCTGGTCAAGGGCACGCTGGCGACGGCGGGGTTGTTCGTCGTCGTCCTGCTCGGGGCCATCGCCTGGCTCGTGGTGCGCCAGGTCGTCACGCCCGTGCGGATGGCGGCGGGGATCGCCGAGCGGTTGTCCGCCGGGCGCCTGCAGGAGCGGATGAAGGTCAGCGGCGAGGACGACATCGCGCGTCTCGGTGAGGCCTTCAACAAGATGGCGCAGAACCTGCAGCTGAAGATCAGCCAGCTCGAGGACCTGTCGCGGATGCAGCGGCGGTTCGTCTCCGACGTGTCGCACGAGCTGCGCACCCCGCTGACGACGGTACGGATGGCGGCGGACGTCATCCATGACGCGCGCGTGGACTTCGACCCGGTGACCGCGCGGTCGGCCGAGCTGCTCGCCGACCAGCTGGACCGGTTCGAGTCGCTGCTCGCGGACCTGCTGGAGATCAGCCGGTTCGACGCGGGCGCGGCAGCCCTGGAGGCCGAGCCGATAGACCTGCGCGAGGTCGTGCGGAAGGTCGTCAGCGGGGCCGAGCCGCTCGCCGAGCGCAAGGGGACGCGGATACGGGTCCTCGGCGACCAGCAGCCCGTCGTCGCCGAGGCCGACGCCCGGCGGGTGGAGCGGGTCCTGCGGAACCTCGTGGTCAACGCGGTGGAGCACGGCGAGGGCAAGGACGTCGTGGTCAAGCTGGCGGCGGCGGGCGGAGCGGTCGCGGTCGCGGTGCGCGACTACGGCGTGGGGCTCAAGCCGGGCGAGGCGACGCGGGTCTTCAGCCGTTTCTGGCGGGCCGACCCGGCACGCGCGCGTACCACCGGCGGCACGGGACTGGGACTGTCCATCGCCCTGGAGGACGCCCGCCTGCACGGCGGCTGGCTCCAGGCGTGGGGCGAGCCCGGTGGCGGGTCGCAGTTCCGGCTGACCCTGCCGCGGACGGCGGACGAGCCGCTGCGCGGCTCCCCGATACCCCTGGAACCGAAGGACTCCCGGCGCGGCCGCGGTCCCGGCGACGGTGCTGTGCGGCAAGGCGGCGGCAAGCTCGCCACAGTGCCGGTGCAGGCGGGGGAGCACGGGGTCACCAGGGCGCCCATAGGGCCGCTGCCCGGCGGTGGCCAGGTGCCCACGGCCGATCCGACGGCGCTGCCCGGCAACGGCGCGCGCGTGGTGTCCCGGCCCGGCGCGTCGCCCACGGCACCGCCCGCGCAGCGGAGCGGCGAGGGTGCGGGGCAGGCCGAGGAGCGGCTCTCCGAGGCCGGCTCCGAGCAGCAGCAGGAGAAGCAGGGGGAGGCATTCCGTGGGCGCTGACCGCGCGAAACGCGGCCGTAGGCGTCCGGTGCGGGCGACGGCGTACGTCGGCATCGGTGCCGTACTGCTGGCGGGGTGCGCCTCGATGCCGGACAGCGGGGACATGCGCGACGTCGAGTCGACCCCGCGGCAGGACACGCAGGTGCGGGTCTTCGCGCTGCCGCCCGCCGAGGACGCCCAGCCCCTGGAGATCGTGCAGGGCTTCCTGGAGGCCCTGACCAGCGACGACCCCAACTACGAGACGGCCCGCAAGTACCTGACCGGTGGCGCGCTGAAGACGTGGGACCCGGGCAGGTCGACCACGGTCCTCGTGGAGGCGCCGACCCCGTTCACGAAGGTCACGGGGAGGGAGCCGGACAGCACCTCGTACCGGTACGAGCTGAGCGGCGAGAAGGTCGCCCGCGTGGACGGGCAGCACGCGTACACGCCGGCCAGCGGCGAGTACGAGGAGACCGTGCACCTCACGAAGGTGAAGGTGAAGGACACGGAGCAGTGGCGCATCGACAAGCTGCCACAGGGCGTGATGCTCGGCAGGTCCGACTTCGAGCGCAACTACAAGTCGATCAACAAGTACTACTTCACCTCCGCCGCGCAGTCCGGTGAGGCGGGCAGGGTCGCCGACCCGGTGTACGTGCGCAGCCAGGTCGACCCGGTGACCCAGATCGTGCGGGATCTGCTGAACGGCCCCACCCGCTGGCTGAACTGGGTCGCGCGGACCAGCTTCCCCTCGGGTACGGCGCTGCGGAAGGGCACCGCCCATCTGACGCCCGACGAGCAGAACAGGCTGGTCGTGCCGCTCAACGCTAAGGCCGACCGGGTCTCGGCGAGCCGGTGCCAGGAGATGGCCGCGCAGCTTCTGTTCACGCTTCAGGACTACATGCCCAACGGCATTGACGAGGTGGAGCTGCAGGGGTCGACCGGGGCGCAGCTGTGTGCGTTCGGAGAGGACCAGACCGACGCCGACGCGGCGAACCGGCCCGGCAAGGGCATCGAGTACGAGTACTTCATCGACGGCGAGCACCGGCTCGTACGGCTGTCCCCCGGGGAGAGCACGCCGACTCCGGTGCCGGGCGACCTCGGTGAGGGGGTGAAGCAGTTGCGGTCGGCCGCGGTGTCGCGTGACCAGGAGCGGGCGGCCGGGGTGTCGGCCGATGGGAGCGAGCTGTACGTGGCGCCGCTGACGTCGGGCGGCGCCATCGGTGAAGCCGTGCTGCGCAGCGCGGGTGCCACCGCCAAGGACCGGCTGACGACGCCCAGTTGGGACGGGCGCGGCGATCTGTGGGTGGCCGACCGCGATCCCAAGAAGCCGCGCCTGCTGGTCCTCGTGGACGGCAAGGGCGAGCCGCTGGAGGTGCGGACGACGGGGCTCGACGGACGTATCGAGGCGGTGCGCGTGGCCGCCGACGGGGTACGGGCGGCGATGATCGTGGAGAAGGACGGCAAGAGGTCGCTGTTCATCGGGCGCGTCGAGCGGGACGCGGACGCGGACGGCACCACCGTCTCCATCGTCGATCCGCGGTCCGTGACACCGGACCTCGAGGACGTCTCGGCCATGTCGTGGGCCGGTGACAGCCGGCTCGTGATGGTCGGCCGCGAGTCCGGCGGTGTGCAGCAGACGCGGTACGTGCAGGTCGACGGCTCCACGTTGGCGGGTCCGGCGCCCTCCGCGCTGACCGGGGTGGAGGAGATCGCGGCGTCCGAGGACGAGGGCCAGCCGCTGGTCGCCCATTCGGCGGACGGCATCGTCCGGCTCGCCCCCGGGGAGCAGTGGCAGACGGTGGTCAAGGAGGGGTCCGCTCCGATCTATCCGGGGTGAGCCCACGGGGCGCCGGCCGCAGGCAGCCGAGCCCGTTGCGGGGTGTGCTCGGGGCCTTCCGTGGCTGGCGCTAACTCGTGTGGGTGACAAGCCTGTTGGTTATCGGCGCGTTGTCCACAGGGGGTTTTCCACAGGGGTGGCACGGTTTCGTCCACGTTGGCACAGTGGGGGCATGCGGGCGTGGTGGCAGGACCTCACGGATCTGGTGCTGCCGGCCGAGTGCGGAGGCTGCGGGAGGCCTCGCGAGGTGCTCTGCCCGGAGTGCCGCGCCGCCCTGATGGGGGCCGCACCGAGCCGGGTGCGACCGGCGCCGGAACCGGTGGGGCTGCCCGAGGTGCACGCGGCGGCCCCGTACGAGGACGCGGTACGGGCGGCGCTGCTCGCGCACAAGGAGAGGGGCGCCCTGGGCCTCGCCGAACCGCTCGGCACGGCCTTGGCGGGGGCCGTACGGGCCGGGCTGGGCGAGGCGTGGGGTGGGGGCGCCGGGGACTTCCCGCCGGGGCGTGGCGCCTCGGCGGCCGGTGACGGGATCGGTGTCGGCGGGGACGTGCTGCTCGTTCCGGTGCCGTCCGCGCGGCGGGCGGTGCGGGCGCGCGGCCACGATCCGGCGCGGCGGATCGCGCTCTCGGCGGCCCGGGTGCTGCGGCGCGCCGGGACGTCGGCCCGGGTGCTCGCGGTGCTGCGGCAGCGGCGTGCCGTGGCCGATCAAACGGGGCTGGACTCCCGACAGAGGCTGGACAACCTCGCGGGCGCCCTGGAGGTGGCCGCCGGGGGCGTCCCGCTGCTGGGCGACGGCCGGGTCGTGCTCGTCGACGACCTGATGACCACCGGGGCCTCGCTCGCCGAGGCGGCACGGGCGGTCCGGGCGGCGCACGACAGATGGGTGGTGTCGTCGGCGGCAGACGGGAAAGACGCTGGGCGAACGGGGGAGGAGGCGGTCCGGATCCGAGGCGTCAGGGGAATGTACGGGGTCGACCATGCAGGTGAGGGGCTGTGCGCGGCGGTGGTCGCCGCGTCGCCGGATGCTTTCCACATAAACCGGAACTGACGGAGAACTTGCATCGTTGCAGGTAATGAGACGGTCAATTCACCTGAACGGAGGTACGTCTCGGTAGAGGGTGACGACATCCGTCCGGGCGAGATATGTTCGGTTGTGAGGGAATGGCCCCGGCCGTTCACCACATATCCGGATGCCGTACTGCGGGATTTCTGCAATCACCCGCAGGGATGGGGTGGAGATCTTGTCCACGGGGGAGGAGGAGGTGGAGTCACCGAGTCCGCGGTTCCGGAAGTAGCCGGAACCTGGTGCACAAGGGAGATGCTCCGCCAGTGGAGCGGAGCGATCCGGGAACGGAGTTCTGCGTGGACATCGTCGTCAAGGGCCGCAAGACCGAGGTGCCCGAGCGGTTCCGCAAGCACGTGGCCGAGAAGCTGAAGCTGGAGAAGATCCAGAAGCTCGACGGCAAGGTGATCAGCCTCGACGTCGAGGTGTCCAAGGAGCCCAACCCTCGACAGGCCGACCGGAGTGACCGAGTGGAGATCACGCTCCGCTCCCGCGGACCGGTGATCCGGGCGGAGGCGGCGGCGAGCGATCCGTATGCGGCGCTCGACCTGGCGGCGGACAAGCTCGAGGCCCGGCTGCGCAAGCAGCACGACAAGCGTTACACGCGCAGGGGCGCGCGCAGGCTCACGGCCGCAGAGGTCGCCGACCACGTTCCGGGCGTGGCGACCCTCAACGGCAACGGATATGTCGTCGAGGAGGAGAAGGCCGACGGCGTACCCACCAAGCGGATCGGCTCGCTCGAAGTGAAGGGCGAAGGCCCCCTCGTCGTCCGCGAGAAGACCCACGTCGCGTCCCCGATGAGCCTCGACCAGGCGCTCTACGAGATGGAGCTGGTCGGGCACGACTTCTACCTGTTCGTCGACTCCGAGACCAAGGAACCGAGCGTCGTCTACCGCCGGCACGCCTACGACTACGGCGTCATCCACCTCAGCACGGACCCGATGGTCGCAGAGGGGCACTCGAACGCCGCGGGCGGCACGCTCGGCGGCTGACCACGCCGGGTGACAGCTGAGCCGGTGCCCCTGGAGCGCGCGTGCGCCCCCAGGGGCACCGGTGTGCGACCCCCAGAGGTCCGCTCTGTCACCGCACTGTCGCCCCGGCATGAAATCATGGCCGAACCGGCCCCAACCGGCGGGTCGTTGCCTTGGGTTGGCGATGGCACAGAGACACAGGCCACGGCCTTCAGGGGGAGGAACGATGGCGGACAGCAGCTTCGGACCGATGCGAGACGCGGCGGCCGACGAGGGTTCCGTCGGCATGGGCCCTGCGGCGGGCTCCCGCAAGGAGCCCATCAGGGTCCTTGTCGTCGACGATCACGCGCTCTTCCGCCGCGGTCTGGAGATCGTGCTCGCCGCCGAGGAGGACATCCAGGTCGTCGGCGAGGCCGGCGACGGGGCCGAGGCGGTGGACAAGGCGGCCGACCTGCTCCCCGACATCGTGCTGATGGACGTCCGCATGCCCAAGCGCGGCGGGATCGAGGCGTGCACCTCCATCAAGGAGGTCGCCCCCAGCGCGAAGATCATCATGCTGACGATCAGCGACGAGGAGGCCGACCTCTACGACGCGATCAAGGCCGGGGCGACGGGCTACCTCCTCAAGGAGATCTCCACCGACGAGGTGGCCACGGCGATCCGCGCCGTCGCCGACGGGCAGTCGCAGATCAGCCCGTCCATGGCGTCGAAGCTGCTCACCGAGTTCAAGTCGATGATCCAGCGGACCGACGAGCGGCGGCTCGTGCCGGCGCCGCGGCTGACGGACCGGGAGCTGGAAGTCCTCAAACTCGTGGCCACCGGGATGAACAACCGGGACATCGCCAAGGAGTTGTTCATCTCCGAGAACACCGTGAAGAACCACGTGCGGAACATCCTGGAGAAGCTGCAGCTGCACTCCAGGATGGAGGCCGTGGTGTACGCGATGCGGGAGAAGATCCTCGAGATCCGCTGACCCCGGGTCAGGCCAGGGCGCGGGTGAGTTCCCCTACCAGCCGGTCCCGGAGCTCGGGGGCGTCCACCCGCTCCACACGGACGTTCGTGCAGTCCACCCAGCTCGCCGCCTCCAGCAGGGCCTGGGCGACCGCCGGGACCGCCTTCGGGCCGTTCAGGGTGACCTGCTTGGCGACCAGGGTGCCGCCGTCGCGAGCCGGGTCGACACGACCCACGAGTTGGCCGCCGGCCAGGACCGGCATAGCGAAGTAGCCGTACACACGCTTCTGCTTGGGGACGTAGGCCTCCAGGCGGTGGGTGAAGCCGAAGACGCGTTCCGTGCGGGCCCGCTCCCAGATCAGGGAGTCGAAGGGGGACAGGAGCGTCGTGCGGTGGCGGCCGCGCGCAGGTGTGGCCAGGGCCGCCGGATCGGCCCAGGCGGGCTTGGCCCACCCCTCCACCGTCACCGGGACCAGGCCCGAGTCGGCGACCACCGCGTCGAACTGCTCGCCCTTGAGGCGGTGGTAGTCGGCGATGTCCGCGCGCGTGCCCACACCGAGGGCCTCACCGGCCAGGCGGACCAGTCGGCGCAGGCACTCGGTGTCGTCCAGGTCGTCGTGGAGCAGCTCGGTGGGGACGGCGCGCTCGGCGAGGTCGTACACCCGCTTCCAGCCGCGGCGCTCCACACAGACCACCTCGCCGTACATCAGGGCCCGTTCGACGGCGACCTTCTCGCCGGACCAGTCCCACCACTCGCTGGTGCGCTTCGCGCCGCCCAGTTCCGTGGCGGTGAGGGGGCCCTCGTCGCGGAGCTGCTTGATGACGCGGTCGTAGGCGCCGTCGGGCAGTTCATGGCCCCACTGGGGGCGGGCGCGGTAGGCGCGGCGGCGGAACGCGAAGTGGGGCCACTCCTCGATGGGGAGGATGCAGGCGGCGTGGGACCAGTACTCGAAGGCGTGCGCGCGCGCCGGGGCGCCGTCGGGGGCGGTGGCCCAGTAGGCCCTGTCGACCGTGGTGCGGCCTATGGCGCCGAGACGGGCGTACGGGACGAGTTCGTGGGAGCGGGCGAGGACCGAGATGGTGTCGAGCTGGACCGCGCCCAGGTGGCGGAGCACACCGCGGACGCCGGCCCTGCGGTCGGGGGCGCCGAGGAAACCCTGGGCCCGCAGGGCGATGCGGCGGGCCTCGTCCGCGGTGAGTTCGGTCGTGGGGGGCGGCAGGGGTGTCATGGTCCGCAGGGTAGGCCAGGGCACTGACAAGCGGGGCTGAGCTGGGAGAACCGGCGGCGAGACCCTGGAGGTCGGGCGTCAGTGCGGGGCCGGCAGGTAGGGGGACGTGGAGGGGAGGCTCAGGTCGGAGG
>NZ_LIRK01000235.1 GCF_001419765.1 Streptomyces torulosus | reverse complement strand
CCCGAGTCACTAGGCGCCCGGCGTTCCATACTTCGTGTCGGCCGCCGGGTCCAGGGCCAGCCGGTACCCCCGCTTCACCACCGTCTGGATGAGCTTCGGCGCGCCCAACGCCGTGCGCAGGCGGGCCATCGCCGTCTCCACGGCGTGTTCGTCGCGGCCCGCGCCGGGGAGGGCCTTGAGGAGTTCGGAGCGGGGGACGACCCAGCCGGGGCGGCGGCCGAGCGAGCGGAGCAGGGACATCCCGGCGGGCGGGACGGGGCGCAGGGCGCCGTCGACCAGGACCGCGTGGCCG
The DNA here is from genome assembly GCF_001419765.1 of Streptomyces torulosus. Taxonomy (GTDB): domain Bacteria; phylum Actinomycetota; class Actinomycetes; order Streptomycetales; family Streptomycetaceae; genus Streptomyces; species Streptomyces torulosus. The sequence continues at coordinate 3,792 of NZ_LIRK01000235.1, read as the reverse complement.
CGGATCTCCACGCGGTGGCCGGCGATGGGCAGGGTGCGGGCGCGGCCGGGGAGTTCCTGGCAGAGGAGCTGGACGAGGGGGCCGAGGCGGAACCGCTCGGGCTGCACGGTGTCGATGCCCTGGGCCTGGAGGGGAAGGGCGGTCACCGGGCCGACGCAGGCGGGCAGTACGTCGTGGTGGAGGGCGTTCAGCAGTTCCGGGAGGAGCCCCTTGTCCTCCGCGCGGGACAGCAGTGAGGCCGCCGCGGGCGCGCTGGTGAAGGTGAGGGCGTCGATGCCGCGGCTGACCGTCGCTTCGAGGAGGCGGTCGACCGGGGTGAGGTCCTCCGGCGGCAGCCAGCGGTAGACGGGGACGCCGACGACCTCCGCTCCGGCGACCCGCAGCGACTCCACGAAGCCGGGGAGGGGTTCGCCGTGGAGCTGGACGGCGATGCGGCGGCCCTCGACACCGTGGTCCAGCAGCCGGTCCAGTACCTCCGCCATCGATTCGGAGGAGGGGGACCACTCCTCGGTGAGGCCCGCGGCGCGCACCGCGCCCTTCACCTTCGGTCCGCGCGCCAGGACCTCGACGCCCCGGAGGCGGTCCAGTAGGGCCTCGCCGAGGCCCCAGCCGTCGGCCGCCTCGATCCAGCCGCGGAAACCGATGGCGGTGGTCGCCACCACGATGTCGGGTGCCTGGGCGAGGAGGTCCTTGGTGGCTGCGAGCAGTTCGCTGTCGTCGGAGAGCGGCACGATGCGGAGGGCCGGCGCGTGGAGGACGGACGCTCCGCGACGCTGGAGCAGGGCCCCCAGTTCGTCGGCGCGGCGCGCGGCTGTCACGCCCACCGTGAACCCCGCCAGGGGGCCGTGGTCTGGTCGCTGCTGTTCGTCGTACATGGCTCTCGTCCCGCCCGAGTCGTAGTACCTGGCTCTGGCACCTACATGCCGAACGAGCCTGTCAACGCTGCGTGACAGGCTCGGTTCGGGTTGATGTCGCTGGTGTTACGTCACTCGTGTCACGCCATGGGCGATGTCACACCTCGGCGTAGCTGAGCTGCGGCTTCGCCTCCGTCTCGGCCGTCGCCGTCACCGTCGTGGCGGCCGGCTTGCGAAGGTATACGGCCCAGGTCACCGCGAAGCAGAGCCCGTAGAAGGCGAGGAAGCTGACGAAGGCGCCGGTGCCGGAGCCGACCGTGAGGAAGGACTGGCGGAAGGCCAGGTTGATGCCGAGGCCGCCGAGCGCGCCCACCGCGCCGATGATGCCCATGGAGGCGCCGGACAGGCGCCGTCCGTAGGCCGCGGCCTCCTCGCCCTCCAGACCCTTGGCGAGGGCCTTGGCCTGGAAGATGCCCGGGATCATCTTGAAGGTGGAGCCGTTGCCGAGGCCGCTGAGGACGAAGAGCGCGATGAACGCGGTGGTGAACAGCGGCAGCGACTTCTGCATGGAGGCGAGGACGATGACCCCGGTGGCGCCGGCCATGGCGACGTAGTTCCACAGCGTGATCTTCGCGCCGCCGTACCTGTCGGCGAGGGCGCCGCCCACCGGGCGGATCAGGGAGCCGAGCAGCGGGCCGATGAAGGTGACGTACGCCGACTGCAGCGGCGTACGGCCGAACTGGGTCTGCAGGACGAGGCCGAAGGCGAAGCTGTAGCCGATGAAGGAGCCGAAGGTGCCGATGTACAGGAAGGACATGATCCAGGTGTGGGCCTCCTTCACGGCGTCCTTGGCGGCACCGGTGTCGTTCTTCACGGAGGCGATGTTGTCCATCTTGAGCCAGGCGAGGGCCGCGGCGACGACGATGAACGGGATGTAGATCCCGAGCAGGACGCGCGGGCCGCCGCTGGCACCGATGACGGCGAGACCGATGAGCTGCACGACCGGGACGCCGATGTTGCCGCCGCCCGCGTTGAGGCCGAGCGCCCAGCCCTTCTTCCGCAGGGGGAAGAAGGCGTTGATGTTGGTCATGGAGGAGGCGAAGTTGCCGCCTCCGATGCCGGCGAGCATCGCGCAGATCAGGAACGTGTTGAACGACGTCCCCGGCTCCATCACGGCGAAGGCGGCGACGGTCGGGATGAGCAGCAGGCTCGCCGAGACGACCGTCCAGTTGCGGCCGCCGAAGATCGCCACCGCGAAGGTGTACGGGATGCGCACGATGGCGCCGACCAGGGTGGCCATCGACACGATGAAGAACTTGTCGGCCGGGGTGAGCCCGTACTCGGGGCCCATGAAGAGGACCATCACCGACCAGACGGTCCAGATGGAGAAGCCGATGTGCTCGGAGAGGACGGAGAAGATCAGGTTGCGGCGGGCGACCTTCTCGCCGGTCTCGTTCCAGAAGGCCTCGTCCTCCGGATCCCAGTGCTGGATCCAGCGGCCTCCCCTACTGGCAGCGGGGGCTGTGCTCGGGGCTGTCATGACGCCTCCACGGTTCTCCGGGCTCGGATTCTTGCTGGGGGGTGATGGCTTATGAGTCCCGAAGGTAGGGAGGTCGCGTTTCCGCGCTGTGGCACCGGGTGACCGGAAAGGAACTTTGCTCTCACGGCGCCGTGGGCCCGCCGGTGAGGAAAGCGCTCACCCGGCCGGGCCCCGCGGCGGACCCGCTCAGTCAGCCACAACCCCCAGTGCCCCGTCCAGATAGAGCTTGCGGCATCCCCTGCGCTGGACCTTCCCGCTGGTGGTACGGGGCAGGGCACCCCTGCGTATCACCACGACCTCGTCGACCCGCAGCCGCTGTCCGTCGTGCACGGCCGCCCCGACACGTTCGCGCAGCTCGCCCGCCCCGACCTCGCGGAGGACCCGTCCGTCGGTCTCGACGACCACCACCAGCCGTTCCCGCTCCCCGTCGTCCACGGAGAACGCCGCCGCGCAGTTCGGCCGCAGCCCCGGCACCGCCGACTCCGCGGACAGCTCGATGTCCTGGGGGTAGAAGTTGCGGCCGCTGCGGATGATGACGTCCTTCAGTCGTCCCGCGACGAACAGTTCCCCTTCGTGGAGGAAGCCCAGGTCGCCCGTGCGGAGATACGCACCGCTCTCGCCCGCGACGCGGCCCCCGAACGCCTCCTGGGTCTCCTGCGGGCGTTCCCGGTAGCCGAGGGCGACGCACGGGCCGTTGATCCAGATCTCGCCCAGGCGGCCGGGTTCGCGGGGCGTGCGGGTGGCCGGGTCGATCACGCGGACGCGGGTGGTGGCCGAGGGGAAGCCGGAGCCGATCAGCGGCTGGGCGTCGGGCGCCGTCTCCCCCACGATCTCCAGGCGGCCGTCCTTGAGGGCCGTCGAGGACGCCCACAGCACGGTGGGCGGCCGGTCCGCGGGGCTCGCCGTCGCCTTGAGGGTGTTCTCGGCCAGCCCGTAGCCGGGGGTCATGGCCTCGGGGGCGAACCCGTACGGGGCGAACGTCTCGGTGAAGTCCCGCACCGCCCGCCAGCGCACCGGTTCGGCCCCGTTCGCCGCGACCCGCCACGACGAGAGGTCCAGGTCGACGTCCCCGGCGTCGCGCAGGGCGCTCACGCACAGCTCGTAGGCGAAGCTCGGTGCGGCGGCGTGTGTGCCCCGGTAGGTGGAGAGGGCCTCCAGCCAGCGCAGCGGGCGGCGGATGAACGCGGCCGGCTCCATGAGGTAGGCGGGTATGCCGGAGCACAGGGGCAGCAGGACGCCGAACAGCATGCCCATGTCGTGGAAGAGGGGCAGCCAGGAGACGACGACGCCGTCGCGGCCGGTGGGCCAGATGTCCTCGGTCTCGGAGACGTTGGCGAGGAAGTTGGCGTGGGAGACCATCACGCCCTTGGGGTCTCCGGTGGAGCCGGAGGTGTACTG
>NZ_LIRK01000234.1:292-3880 GCF_001419765.1 Streptomyces torulosus | reverse complement strand
CCCGCACCCACACCCGCACGCAGAAGGGCCGGACACCCGAAGATGCCCGGCCCTTCCCTGCTTCACGGTCTGTGGCTGGCCTGCCGCCTCACGGCCTGCGGCCAACCGCCTCACCGCCCACAGGCGCCGGCGCTGGCGCCGGCCTCACGGCCGCACGCCCACTCGCCCGTACGCCGGCCAGCGCCGCGGCCCCGTACCGCCCCGCGCCCCGCGGAGCGGCCCGCTACTTCNNCGGCCTCGGAGCGGATGGGCTCGTCCTCGGGGAGGTCGCCCTCGACGATGCCACCCTCGCCGTCGACGGTCGGCGCGGAGAAGTGCAGACGGTCCCGGCGCTGCGGGGCCTCCAGCCCCTTCGCCCGGATCTCCGGCCGCGACGCACCCGCCTGGGCCGGCACCGCGTCGCCCTTGTCGAGGGACGGCTTGGCGTCCTCGACCGGGACCTCCTCGACCTGCTGCTCGACCTGGACCTCCAGGTTGAACATGTCGAAGCCCTCGCGCTGGTACTCGACCAGCGGGTCCTTCTGGGCCATCGCGCGCAGGCCGATGCCCTCCTGGAGGTAGTCCATCTCGTAGAGGTGCTCACGCCACTTGCGGTCCAGGACGGAGAGGACCACCCGGCGCTCCAGCTCACGCATGATCTCGGAGCCGAGCTGCTCCTCACGCGCCTGGTACTGCTCGTAGATGTCGTCCTTGATGGACTCGGCGATGAACTCGGGGGTCAGCCCGGCCCGGTCGCCGGCCGCCTCCTCCAGCTCCTCGATGGTGACCTTCACCGGGTAGAGCTGCTTGAACGCGCCCCACAGCCGGTCGAGGTCCCACTCCTCGGCGAAGCCCTCGGCGGTCTCGGCGGCGATGTACGCGTCGATCGTGTCGTCCATGAAGTGCTGGATCTGCTCGTGCAGGTCCTCGCCCTCCAGGACGCGGCGCCGCTCGCCGTAGATGACCTCGCGCTGCCGGTTGAGGACCTCGTCGTACTTGAGGACGTTCTTGCGCGTCTCGAAGTTCTGCTGTTCGACCTGCGACTGGGCGGACGCGATCGCGCGGGTGACCATCTTGTTCTCGATCGGCACGTCGTCCGGCACGTTCGCCATGGACATCACACGCTCGACCATCTGGGCCTTGAACAGGCGCATCAGGTCGTCACCGAGGGAGAGGTAGAAGCGGGACTCGCCCGGGTCGCCCTGACGGCCGGAACGACCGCGCAGCTGGTTGTCGATACGGCGGGACTCGTGCCGCTCGGTGCCGAGGACGTAGAGACCGCCGAGGGCCTCGACCTCCTCCTTCTCCGCCTTGACCGCCGCCTCGGCCTTCGCGAGGGCCTCGGGCAGGGCCGCGGCCCACTCCTCGATGTGCTCCTCGGGGTCGAGCCCGCGCTGGCGCAGCTCCGCCTCGGCGAGGTCCTCGGGGTTGCCGCCGAGCTTGATGTCCGTACCACGGCCGGCCATGTTGGTGGCCACGGTCACGGCGCCCTTGCGGCCGGCCTGGGCGACGATGATCGCCTCACGGTCGTGCTGCTTGGCGTTCAGCACCTCGTGCTGGACACCGCGCTTGCTGAGCTGCTGGGAGAGGTACTCGGACTTCTCGACCGACGTCGTACCGACGAGGATCGGCTGGCCCTTCTCGTGCTTCTCCACGATGTCGTCGACGACCGCCTCGAACTTCGCGACCTCGGTGCGGTAGATCAGGTCGGACTGGTCCTTGCGGACCATCGGCCGGTTCGTCGGGATCGGGACCACGCCGAGCTTGTAGATCTGGTGGAACTCGGCGGCCTCGGTCATGGCCGTACCGGTCATGCCGGACAGGCCGGGCTGCTCCTTGCCGTTGTGGTCGTGGCGCTTGTAGAGGCGGAAGAAGTTCTGGAGGGTGATCGTGGCGAGCGTCTGGTTCTCGTCCTTGATCGGCACCCCTTCCTTCGCCTCGATCGCCTGGTGCATGCCCTCGTTGTAGCGGCGGCCGGCGAGGATACGGCCGGTGTGCTCGTCGACGATCATGACCTCGCCGTCGATGACGACGTAGTCCTTGTCCTTCTTGAAGAGCTCCTTCGCCTTGATGGCGTTGTTCAGGTAGCCCACCAGCGGCGTGTTGACCGACTCGTAGAGGTTGTCGATGCCCAGCCAGTCCTCGACCTTGGCGACACCGGACTCGTGGATGGCGACCGTGCGCTTCTTCTCGTCGACCTCGTAGTCGCCGGTCTCCTCGATGCCCTTGAGGGGGTTGCCGGGCTCGCCCTTCTTCAGGCGCGTCACCAGCTTGGCGAAGTCGCCGTACCACTTGGTGGCCTGGTCGGCGGGGCCGGAGATGATCAGCGGCGTACGGGCCTCGTCGACGAGGATGGAGTCGACCTCGTCGACGATCGCGAAGTTGTGGCCGCGCTGGACGAGCTCGTCCTTGGACCACGCCATGTTGTCGCGGAGGTAGTCGAAGCCGAACTCGTTGTTCGTGCCGTACGTGATGTCGCAGTTGTACTGCTCGCGACGCTGGGCCGGCGTCATGTTGGCGAGGATGCAGCCGACGTTCAGGCCCAGGAACTTGTGGACGCGACCCATCATCTCGGAGTCGCGCTCGGCCAGGTAGTCGTTGACCGTGATGAGGTGGACGCCCTTGCCGGACAGCGCGTTCAGGTACGCGGGCAGGGTGCCGACGAGGGTCTTGCCCTCACCGGTCTTCATCTCGGCGACGTAGCCGAGGTGGAGGGCGGCGCCACCCATGATCTGCACGTCGTAGTGACGCTGGCCGAGGGCGCGCTTGGCGGCCTCGCGGACGGTGGCGAACGCCTCGGGGAGCAGGTCGTCCAGGCTCTCACCGTCGGCGTACCGCTGCTTGTACTCATCGGTGAGGGCCCGCAGCTCGGCGTCGGAGAGGTCGACGAAGTCCTCTTCGATGGAGTTGACCTGGTCCGCGATGCGGTGCAGCTTGCGCAGGATCTTGCCTTCGCCTGCACGCATGATCTTCGAGAGGACGGACACGGGGGTTTGTCTCCTTGCCGGTCGGGCCTGGGACGGTCGGTTTCAATGACAGATTCAAATCACAGCTTGAGCAACGGCCATCGTAAGCGAGGACCCCGCCGTGCCGGGAGGTCTGGCCCTGACAGCCACTAGGACAACGGGCGGGCGTCGCCGATGGTGCCGCGTTCCGCCCACGAAATGCACGAATTGTGACCGCCTCGCCCCTCCCGCGTCACGGGCCCGTTCACAGAACGGGCGCAAATGAGATGGCGCCCTTCCGCCGCCCCGAGCACAATCGCCCGATGGACCCCGTCACCCTGACCACCGAGCGCCTGCTGCTGCGCACCGTGGACGCGCGCGACACCGACACGGTGTACGCCGCCGCGCAGGACCCGGACATCCAGCGCTGGACCACGATCCCCTCGCCGTATCTGCGCGAGCACGCGGTGACCTTCGTGGAGCACGCGGTCCCCGAGGGCTGGGTCAACGCCTCCATGTTCACCTTCGGGGTCTTCCTTCCCTCCGGGGTGCTGACGGGCATGCTCGGCATCACCATGCGGTCGCTCGGCACCGCCGAGATCGGCTTCTGGACGGCCAAGGAGCACCGCCGCAACGGCTACATCACCGAGGCGACCCGGGTCGC
>NZ_LIRK01000234.1:0-286 GCF_001419765.1 Streptomyces torulosus | reverse complement strand
GCGCCGAGGTCGGCAACACCGCGTCCCGCGCGGTCGCCGAGAACACCGGCTTCACCGTGGAGGGCACCCTCCGCTCCGCCCTCAACAACAACGGCACCCTCCGCGACTGCTGGGTGGGCTCCCTCCTCCCCTCCGACCTGAGCCTCCCCTCCACGTCCCCCTACCTGCCGGCCCCGCACTGACGCCCGACCTCCAGGGTCTCGCCGCCGGTTCTCCCAGCTCAGCCCCGCTTGTCAGTGCCCTGGCCTACCCTGCGGACCATGACACCCCTGCCGCCCCCCACGAC
>NZ_LIRK01000233.1 GCF_001419765.1 Streptomyces torulosus | reverse complement strand
CTGGAGGACGTCCTCCAGGAGATGCACCTCGACTACCAGGGGAGGATGAGCGCCAGCCTCAGCTGGGCCAACGGCACGGCCGCGACCGACGCGGGCGACGCCGGCCGCGACTACCTCGACCGGATCACCGACCACTTCTGGTCACTGGTCCGCCGGGCGGCCGCCTACTAGACCGTGCGCGGCGACGGCCGCCGACCGTGAGCATCAGGCGTCGGACGCAGCCCGAACACCGCCCCGGGCACCCCTCGGGACCGGGCGTCTAGAAGACCGACTCCGCCTCGTCCATCCGGTCCTTCGGGACCGTCTTCAGCTCGGTCACGGCCTCCGCGAGCGGCACCATCACCACGTCGGTGCCGCGCAGCGCGGTCATCCGGCCGTAATCGCCCCGGTGCGCGGCCTCGACCGCGTGCCAGCCGAAGCGCGTGGCGAGCACCCTGTCGTACGCGGTCGGGGTGCCGCCCCGCTGCACATGGCCGAGGATGACCGGCTTGGCCTCCTTGCCGAGGCGGCGTTCCAGCTCGTACGCGAGGGCGGTGCCGATGCCCTGGAAGCGCTCGTGGCCGAACTGGTCGATCTCGCCGTGGCCGTAGTCCATCGAGCCCTCGGCGGGATGGGCGCCCTCGGCGACGCAGATGACGGCGAACTTCTTCCCTCGCGCGAAGCGCTCCTCGACCATCTTCACCAGGGCGGCCGGGTCGAACGCGCGCTCGGGCAGACAGATCCCGTGCGCACCGGCGGCCATCCCGGACTCCAGGGCGATCCAGCCCGCGTGCCGGCCCATGACCTCGACGACCATCACGCGCTGGTGGGACTCGGCGGTCGTCTTCAGCCGGTCCATCGCCTCGGTGGCGACCCCGACCGCCGTGTCGAAGCCGAAGGTGCGGTCCGTCGACGAGATGTCGTTGTCGATCGTCTTCGGCACGCCGACGACCGGCAGCCCGGCGTCGCTGAGCATCCGCGCGGCGGTGAGGGTGCCCTCGCCGCCGATCGGGATCAGGACGTCGATACCGAACTCGTGCGCCATGTCCTGCGCGTTCTCGCACGCCTCGCGGAGGCGGTCGCGCTGGAGGCGGGACGAGCCGAGGATGGTGCCGCCGCGGGCGAGGATGCCGCTGACGGACTCCAGGTCGAGGCTGCGGTAGCGGCCGTCGAGCAGACCGGCGTAGCCGTCCTCGAAGCCGATGACCTCGTCGCCGTACTGGGCGACCGCTCGGTGCACGACCGACCGGATCACTGCGTTCAGGCCCGGACAGTCGCCGCCTGCGGTCAGAACTCCGATACGCATCGTGCTGTGTCTCCTGCTCGTCCTGCTGGGTGCTGGTACTTGTGAGCCGATCCGATTGTTTCACGCCTCGCAGGGGGGTGCCGCGCCCGAGGAGCCCGCCTCCGGCCGCCCGGGGAGCCCCTCGCCCGCCCTGCCGACCTGATGGGCGCCTTATCCACCCCCGGAGGTATTGTCAAGAGGGTTTCTGTCCGCCGCGGCGGTGATTTCCGCACACCCGTCACACCCCTGCGGAAACATTGCTCGAAGGCCCTAAAGAAGCCCCTTAAGCGGCACTCGCAGCACCACCGAAGCACCCACCGAACCCGACATGAAACGGAGAGCCCACGTGACGCGCAGCGTGTACGTGACCGGGATCGACCGCGGCGACGGCCGCCAGGTCGTCGAGCTGGGGATCATGGAGCTCCTGACCCGCCAGGTCGACCGGGTGGGGGTGTTCCGGCCGCTGCTGCACCACGGCCCCGACCGGCTCTTCGACCTGCTGCGCGCCCGGTACCGGCTCTCGCAGGACCCGGCCACCGTGTACGGCATGGACTACCACGAGGCGTCCACCCTCCAGGCCGAGCACGGCACGGACGAGCTGCTCTCGGCCCTCGTCGACCGGTTCCGCACGGTGGCGCGGGACTACGACGTCGTCCTCGTCCTCGGCACCGACTTCGCGGACACCCAGTTCCCGGACGAGCTGTCCCTCAACGCCCGTCTCGCGAACGAGTTCGGGGCGTCGGTGGTCTCCGTGGTCGGCGGCCGCAAGCAGACCGCCGAGTCGGTGGTCGCCGAGACGCACAACGCGTACCGCGCGTACGAGGGCCTCGGCTGCGACGTCATCGCGATGGTGGTGAACCGGGTCGTGCCCGGCGACCGGGACGCGATAGCCGAGCGGCTCACGGACACGCGGCACCCGCTGCCCGTGCCCTGCTACGTCGTCCCCGACGAGCCCGCCCTGTCCGCGCCGACGGTCGCGCAGATCACCCACGCGCTCGGCGGCAAGGTCCTCCTCGGCGACGACTCGGGGCTCGCCCGTGACGCGCTGAACTTCGTCTTCGGCGGGGCGATGCTGCCGAACTTCCTGAACGCACTCACCCCCGGCTGTCTGGTCGTCACCCCCGGCGACCGCGCCGACCTGGTCGTGGGCGCCCTCGCCGCCCACAGCGCGGGCACCCCGCCGATCGCGGGTGTGCTGCTGACCCTCAACGAGCGGCCCAGCGACGAGGTCCTCACACTGGCGGCGCGGCTCGCGCCGGGAACGCCCGTGGTCGCCGTGGAGAGCGGCTCCTTCCTCACCGCCTCCGAACTGTTCTCGATGGAGGGGAAGTTGAGCGCGGTGACCCCGCGCAAGGCGGAGACCGCGCTCGGGCTCTTCGAGCGGTACGTCGACACGGCGGAGCTGCGCACCCGGGTCTCGGCGCCCAGCAGCGACCGGATCACCCCGATGATGTTCGAGCACAAGCTGCTGGAGCAGGCCCGCGCCGAGCGGCGCCGGGTCGTGCTCCCCGAGGGCACCGAGGAACGGGTGCTGCACGCGGCCGAGGTGCTGCTGCGGCGCGGGGTCTGCGACCTCACGCTCCTCGGCCCCGTCGACCTGATCCGCAAGAAGGCCGCCGACCTGGGCATCGACCTCGGCGAGAGCATGCTGGTGGACCCGGCGACCTCCGCGTGGCGGGACTCCTTCGCGGAGAAGTACGCGCAGTTCCGCGCCCACAAGAACGTCAGCGTCGAGCTGGCGTACGACGTGGTGTCCGATGTGAACTACTTCGGCACGCTGATGGTCCAGGAGGGGCTCGCGGACGGCATGGTGTCGGGGTCGGTGCACTCCACGGCCGCCACCATCCGGCCCGCCTTCGAGATCATCAAGACCAGGCCGGACGCGGGCATCGTCTCGTCGGTGTTCTTCATGTGCCTCGCGGACAAGGTGCTGGTCTACGGCGACTGCGCGGTGAACCCGGACCCGAACGCCGAGCAGCTCGCCGACATCGCCGTCCAGTCCGCCGCGACCGCGCAGCAGTTCGGGGTGGAGCCGCGGATCGCGATGCTGTCGTACTCCACGGGGACCTCCGGCTCGGGCGCCGACGTCGACAAGGTGCGCGAGGCCACCGAGATCGTCCGCTCCCGGCGGCCCGACCTGCTGATCGAGGGGCCGATCCAGTACGACGCCGCCGTGGAGCCGAGCGTCGCGGCGACCAAGCTGCCGGGCTCCGAGGTCGCCGGGCAGGCCACCGTGCTGATCTTCCCGGACCTCAACACCGGCAACAACACCTACAAGGCGGTGCAGCGTTCGGCCGGCGCCCTCGCGGTCGGGCCGGTGCTGCAGGGCCTGCGCAAGCCGGTCAACGACCTGTCCCGGGGCGCCCTCGTCCAGGACATCGTCACGACCGTCGCCATCACCGCCATCCAGGCCCAGACCCCCGCGGCCCAGTGACCCCCAGCGACGACAGAAGGCATACCACCACCGTGACCGCCACCCGCGTCCTCGTCCTCAACTCCGGTTCCTCCTCGGTGAAGTACCAGCTGCTCGACATGCGGGACAGCACCCGGCTGGCCGTGGGCCTGGTGGAGCGCATCGGCGAGCAGGGCTCCCGGCTGAAGCACACCCCGCTGACCGACGGGGGCGAGGCCAGGGAGCGCACCGGCGCGATCGCCGACCACGCCGCCGCCCTGAAGGCCGTCGCGGAGGAGCTGGCCAAGGACGGGCTCGGCCTCGACTCCCCGGAGCTGGCCGCCATCGGGCACCGCGTGGTGCACGGCGGGCAGAGCTTCACCGAGCCGACGGTGATCGACGACACCGTGCTCGCCGAGATCGAGCGGCTGATCCCTGTGGCGCCGCTGCACAACCCGGCCAACCTGACGGGCATCCGCACGGCTCAGGCGCTGCGCCCGGACCTGCCGCAGGTCGCCGTGTTCGACACCGCCTTCCACACGACGATGCCGGAGTCGGCGGCGCGCTACGCGATCGACGTGGAGACCGCCGACGCCCACCGGGTGCGCCGCTACGGCTTCCACGGCACCTCGCACGCGTATGTCTCGCGGGCCACGGCCGCGTTGCTGGGCAGGGCGCCCGAGGACGTGAACGTCATCGTGCTGCACCTCGGCAACGGGGCGTCCGCGTCGGCCGTGCGCGGGGGCCGGTGCGTGGACACCTCCATGGGGCTGACGCCTTTGGAGGGGCTGGTGATGGGTACGCGCTCGGGAGACATGGACCCGGCCGTCATCTTTCATTTGATGCGCGTTGGCGGAATGTCCACGGACGACATCGACACTCTCCTCAACAAGAAGAGCGGTCTGATCGGGCTGTGCGGCGACAACGACATGCGGGAAATAAGCCGGCGTATCGACGAGGGCGACGAGCGGGCGAAGCTCGCCTTCGACATCTACATTCACCGGTTGAAGAAGTACATCGGCGCCTACTGCGCGGTGCTCGGCCGGGTGGACGCGATCGCGTTCACCGCCGGGGTCGGGGAGAACGCGGCGCGGGTGCGTCAGGCCGCCCTCGCGGGCCTGGAACCGCTGGGGCCGGCGGTGGACGCCGACCTCAACGCCGTACGCGGCGACGAGCCGCGGCTGATCTCGCCGGCCGGTGCCCGGGTCGCCGTCGCGGTGGTGCCGACCGACGAGGAACTCGAGATCGCGGCACAGACGTACGCCCTGGTCGACAGATGAGCAAAACAGTCGGGAAATACACGCCGGTAACACGATTGAGCGCATAGCCGCCCATGTGCATTCCGCCAGACGGAATATTCCGCAGCGAAACAAACCGATAGGATCGTCCCATGCGCCGTTCGAAAATCGTCTGTACTCTCGGCCCCGCGGTCGACTCCCACGAGCAGCTTGTCGCCCTGATCGAAGCCGGCATGAATGTGGCCCGCTTCAATTTCAGCCACGGCAGCCACGCCGAGCACCAGGGCCGGTACGACCGGCTCCGGGCCGCGTGCGCCGAGACCGGCAAGGCCATCGGTGTCCTCGCCGACCTCCAGGGCCCCAAGATCCGTCTGGAGACCTTCGCCGAGGGGCCGGTGGAGCTGGTGCGCGGTGACGAGTTCACCATCACCACCGAGGACGTGCCGGGCGACAAGCACATCTGCGGGACGACGTACAAGGGCCTGCCCGGTGACGTCTCCGCCGGCGACCAGGTCCTCATCAACGACGGCAACGTCGAGCTGCGGGTCATCGCGGTCGACGGCCCGCAGGTGCGCACCGAGGTCGTCGAGGGCGGTGTCATCTCGGACCACAAGGGCATCAACCTGCCCGGCGCCGCGGTGAACGTGCCCGCGCTGTCCGAGAAGGACGTCGAGGACCTCAGGTTCGCGCTGCGGATGGGCTGCGACCTGGTGGCGCTCTCCTTCGTGCGCGACGCCGACGACGTGCAGGACGTCCACAAGGTGATGGACGAGGTGGGCCGCCGGGTCCCCGTCATCGCCAAGGTGGAGAAGCCGCAGGCGGTCGAGAACATGGAGGACGTCGTGATGGCGTTCGACGGCGTGATGGTCGCCCGTGGCGACCTGGCCGTCGAGTACCCGCTCGAGAAGGTCCCCATGGTGCAGAAGCGGCTCATCGAGCTGTGCCGCCGCAACGCCAAGCCGGTGATCGTGGCGACCCAGATGATGGAGTCGATGATCACCAACTCCCGCCCCACCCGCGCCGAGGCGTCCGACGTCGCCAACGCGATCCTGGACGGCGCGGACGCGGTCATGCTGTCGGCGGAGTCCAGCGTGGGCGCGTACCCGCTGGAGACGGTCCGCACGATGTCGAAGATCGTCGCGGCGGCCGAGGAGGAGCTGCTCTCCAAGGGCCTCCAGCCGCTGGTGCCGGGCAAGAAGCCGCGTACGCAGGGTGGTTCGATCGCCCGTGCGGCCTGCGAGATCGCCGACTTCCTCGGCGGCCGGGCGCTGGTGGCCTTCACGCAGTCCGGTGACACCGCCCGCCGACTCTCCCGCTACCGCGCGTCGCAGCCGATCATCGCGTACACCACCGACGAGTCGACCCGGAACCAGCTGGCGCTCAGCTGGGGCGTGGAGTCGCACGTGGTGCCGTTCGTGAACAGCACGGACGAGATGGTGGAGCTGGTGGACCAGGAGATGGTCAAGCTCGAACGCTTCAACGAGGGCGACATCGCGGTCATCACCGCCGGCTCGCCCCCCGGCGTGCCGGGCACCACGAACATGGTCCGGGTGCACCACCTGGGCGGCGGCTCCCGCGACTGACGCCGCCGACGCCGTACGACAGCACCGAGGGCGCCTCCTGCGAGCAGGGGGCGCCCTCGGTGTGTTGCGGCTCCCGGACGGGTCCTGGGCGGCGCTCGGGCGCCGTGGGCGGTCTCAGTCGGTGGTGAACTGGTGCAGCCCGGGCACCGTGAGCGTCCCGCCGAACTGGCCCGCCTGGACGACCTTCACCTTGGTGAAGTAGATCAGCGGGATGTTCAGCGGCGGCGGGTGCTTCGGGTCGAAGGTCACCGGGATCAGACCGAGCAGGTTGCCGGAGATGCTCTCCGTGTACATGATCGTCTTGCCGTCGCGGATGGTGGACGTGCTGCCCTTGCGCGCCTGCACGTGGTAGGTGACGCCGGCCTGCTTGTCGTCGACCGTCTGGTGGAGGTCGCCGATGTCGGTGCCGTCGGAGATGACGTACTTCAGCACCTCCTTGACCGAGCCGTCGGCGGTCCGCACCTTGACGATGCCCTGGTAGTCGGCGCCCTTCAGCAGCAGGGAGCTGGCGTTCAGGTACCAGGGGTCGTTCGGCAGGGCGGGGATGCCCTTCTCGACGCCGCTCTCGTCCTCAGTGGCGACGGGGCAGTCGTCGGCGTTCACCTTGTCGCTCGGCGACGGGGTGGGACTCGGGGTCGCGGTGGCGTCGCCTGCCGTGTCCTCGGCGTCGTCCTTCGCGTCCTTCGCCGCGTCCGTGACGTCCTTGGCCGTGTCGGTCACCTTGTCGGTGGCGTCGTCGGCGGTGTCCCTGGCGTCCTTGCCGGCGTCCTTCCCGGTGTCGGAACCGGTGTCCCCCGCGGTGTCGTCGGAGGCGGACGGGGACGGGGTGGTGGACGGCTCGGGCGTGGTGTCCTCGGTGTCCTTCTCGGGGACGAAGATGTCCTCGAGCGCGTCGCCGATGTCCTCCAGGACGTTGCCGCTGCCCGCCTCCTCGGCGGAGGGCGTGGGCGACGGGGTGGCCGTGGCGTCGGAGGCGGACTTGTCGGCGGGGTCCGTGGTGGACTCGTCCGCGTCGCCCTTGTCGTCGGAACCTGAATCCGATGAAGAGGAGTCGTCGTCGCCGGTGGAGGTGCCGCCGGACGCCGAGTCGTCGTCGCCGGTGGAGGTGTCCTCGTCCTTCGCGCCGTCGTCCGTGGCCGGGTCGTCGCTCTCCGGGGCGGAGGCGGACGGGGTCGGGGTGGGCGAGGCGGACGTGTCGGTGTCCTCGTCGGCGGCCTCCAGGGCGGCCACGCAGTCCTTGTACTCGTCGGCCGTCAGGCTCTGCTTCGTCGGGTCCTCGGCGCGGGCCAGGGTGGGCGTGAAGCCCATGCCCATGAGGACCGCCGTCGGCATCGCCGCCAGGGCTATCGCCTTGCCCGCCGGCACGTTCAGCCGGGTGAGAAGGGGCTTCTTGGGCGCCGCGTGCCGCGGTCCGGTTCTCGCACGGGACTCTCCCACCGAAGTCCCGTGGGTCACCTTGTCAGCCGGCACTGTGCCTCCCGTTCATCCCGTTCGTGGGGGTGGTACCTGACAGGTCGTCGCCCTCGCCGCGCGCCGCCCCGCTCGTCGAGTCCGCCGTCGCGGGCTCGGGGGCGTCGCCCTTGACCAGGGGGACCGCACCTGGTTGTGCCGTGTTCTCAGAGGCCGTGCCCCGGGGAGCCGTGTCCGGCGCGGCCGCGGCACGCGACGGGGTCTTGTACGTGGACGACACCCGCTCCTCCTCCTGGCCGGGCGCCCAGGCGATGGCCAGCGCGCCGCCGATCAGGGAGAGCAGGAAGCCGAAGCCGAAGCCGCCGAGGTTGGAGACCGGGATGGACACGAGCGCCAGGAGGATCGCCGCCGTACCGGCGAAGGTGCGTACGTGCCGCTGGAACCACAGACTGATCCCGAGCACCACCAGCAGGACGCCGATGATGAGGGAACCCGCGCCGCCCGTCGTCGACATGGCGAGCGTGAGATGACCGATCTGCAGGTTCGCGTACGGCAGGTACATGATCGGGAAACCGCCGAGCAGTACCAGAAGGCCCGCCCAGAAGGGACGAGAGCCCCTCCAGTCGCGGAAGCGCCGCCGAAAGGCGCGGAGATAGTCTTCGTTCTGCCCCGTTGACTCGGCGCTCATGGACAACAGCTCCCTGGAACGGTGTTGCTGTGAGAAGTTCGCGTACGGCATGTGGCGCGAGGCGCGCGTACGGGACTTCACGTACGGAGGTCGCGCGCGGGGTGCCCCGCGCCGCGAGAGGGACGGGCGGGCGAAGAAGCGCAGGCCCCCTCACCCGCCCAGGGAGTGCTTAGTAGCACTCCACGGTGCCCTTGTGGAGCGACATCTTGAGGTTGCTCAGCTTGAAGGTTCCGGCGGTGGTCGCCCACGCCGTCTGCTTCACGTCGCTCAGCGTGGCCGAGTCGGCCTGCTGGGCGAACCCGTAGGGGTTGGCCTGCTCCGAGCCGCCCTTCATGCCCGGACCCTTGTTGGCGTCCTTGGCCGCCACACCGATGTCGATGCCCTTGAAGACGGCATCGGCCGAGAGGTCCTCGACGTCGATGTAGAGGTTCTCGGCCTCGACCTTCTTGCCACCGGTACCGGCGGTCAGCTTGAGGCTGACGCTACCGAGCAACGGGACACCGGGGGTCACGACCGACTGGCACATGTTGGTGATCGTCGCGCTCTTGAAGGCCGAGACGGCGACGGGGTGAACCGTCTTCTCGCCCTTGAGGGTGTAGCCCTCGTCGAGCGCCCCGTACTGCGAGAAGCCCTGACCTTCGAGCTGACCCGCCGTCACCTTGAACGACTGGCCCGACACACTGAACGACGCGGCGAGAGCGCCCTGCGCGAGGGCGACACCTATCGCTGCCGTGGCGGCGACGCTGGGCACCATGACCACAGCGAACCGCTTCCATCTGGTCCCGCCACGCACCTGGGACTCCATATTTCCTCCTTCTCGGACGTACATCTCCTGCCACCGGCTCGCCCCTTGGCGGCGGCTCGGCCGGACAGGGATGGGAGAAGTGCTACGTCCTCGGGAATGGGGAGCGCCCGCGCTCGGTGGCACCGAAGCGCCCGAACTCACCGGCGATCACCCCCGAGCGACAACCACTGGTCGCGCCTGACACGCATCACGCACAACCTGCTGGACAGGCTCCACCGTTGAAGCGGAGACCCCCCTGTCCAAGAGACGACGCCACTGTCGCCGGCTCTACTCGGTGGGGACCCAGAAAACCCGTTGACCCGACTGGCCGTCGGGGTACGGGATTGGACCGAGCGTCGCCGATCGTGGTGCATTCTCGCCGCCCCCGCAAGGGGGTTCGTTACTCGCTAGTAACGGACGGATAACCGAACAACGACCCATTGGCATCGGGCAGCGACCCTGGGTCGCCCCGAGTGAGGCGACAGACTGGTTGACAGTCGGACAGAGTCCGACACATCGGCGCGGTTCTCTTACTGCCAGTAACAGCGGCCGGGATTACCAAGATTTGGTAAAGGGCGGCCGGGATGTCGCCGTGTCGCCAAATCTCTCACTCCGGCAACACGTGTTCCGGCACATCACAGCCGTGCGCCCACGCCGAGGCGTGGGCGCGGAAGACGAACCGGGGCGGGCCGACGCGGCCCGCCCCGGAACCCGTCTCAGAACAACGCCCGCGCCAGCGCCCGGCGGGCCGCGGTCACCCGCGGATCGTCGGACCCGACGACCTCGAACAGCTCGATCAGCCGCAGTCGCGCGGTCTCCCGGTCGTCGCCCGCCGACCGCCGGACCGTCTCGACGAGCCGCCCGAAGGCGTCCTCCACATGTCCGCCCACGAGGTCGAGGTCGGCCGCCGCGATCTGCGCCGGCACATCGGCGGGGTTCTCCGCCGCGGCCTTGCGCACCTCCTGCGGGTCCATGCCCTGCACCCGCTGCAGCAACTCGGCCTGCGCGAGGCCCAACTTGGCCTCGATGTTGCCCGGGTCGTCGCTCAGCACGTTCTTGTACGCCTGCACCGCGCCGCCGAAGTCGCCCGCGTCCAGGGCCTGTACGGCGGCGGCGAGCAGATGGTCGTAGGGGCCGGCCGGGATCTGCGGGGCCGACTCGACGGCACCGGGCTCGGCGTCGGGGTCGACCACGAGGCCGGTGAGGCCGAAGCGCTGCTCGGCGACCTGCACGAGCTGGTCGAGGGTGGCGCGGATCTGCTGCTCGGGGGCGGCGCCCTGGAAGAGGGGCAGCGCCTGCCCGGCGACGACGGCGAACACCGCCGGGATCCCCTGGATCCCGAACTGCTGCATCAGCATCTGGTTCGCGTCGACATCGATCTTGGCGAGGACGAACTTGCCGTTGTAGTCGACGGCCAGCCGCTCCAGCACGGGGCTGAGCTGCTTGCAGGGCTGGCACCACTCGGCCCAGAAGTCGATGACGACGGGCACCTCGGTGGAGCGCTGGAGGACCTCCCTCTCGAACCCGGCCTCATCGACGTCGATGACCAGGTCGGCCGGGGAGACCGCTCCTTGGCCGCCCTGCCGGGCCGCTTCGGCACGCGCCTGCTCCGCCTTCGCCTTGGCCTCCTGGGCCGCCTTCACCGCGGCGAGGTCGACGACTCCGCTCATGGACATGTTCCGTGGCTGCATGAGTACATCCTCCCCCCTCCGGGCGCGCGCGTGAAAAGCGTCGCGAAGCCGACCGTCCCCCGTGCCCGATCTTTCGCTACGACCCGTAGCGTAACTGCACCCGCGACTCCTATGTACCCACTCCCCGGTGATCTGCCTCACGGCACCGGGCACGACATCCCTGGACGCCGAAGAACGGCCGGATATGGTCGGCGGCATGCAGAGCCGCACCCCTGCCTCCCGCGCCACGGGGCGTCCGCGCAGCGCCACGGCGGACGCCGCGATCCTGGCGGCCACCCGGGAGGCTCTCGTGGAGCTGGGCTGGTCGAAGCTGACGCTGGGCGACGTGGCGACGCGCGCCGGGGTGGCCAAGACGACCCTCTACCGCCGCTGGGCGGGCAAGAACGAGCTCGTGGTCGACGCGGTGGCCGAACTCTTCGACGAACTGGAGATCCCCAACCGGGGGAGCCTCGCAGCGGACATCGAGGGCGTGGTGCTGCAGTTCGCCGCGATCCTGGCCCGCCCCGAGGCACGCAGCGGCCTGATGGCCGTCATCGCCGAGTCGACCCGCGACGACGCGCTGCGCGAACGCATCCGCACGTCCATCGTCGAACGCCAGAAGCGGCTGGTCCTGGAGGGCCGCACCCGTGCCCAGGCCCGCGGTGAACTCCCGCCGGAGTCCGACCCGACGGCCGTCGACCTCATCTTCGACGTCGTGGCGGGCGCGGTGGTCCACCGCACCCTGGTGAGCGCGGAACCGGCCGACGAGCAGTGGGTGCGCGCCTTCACCAGGCTCCTGTTGGTGGGCCTGGGCGGGGCGGCGGGCTGAAGGGGACGCACGCGGCCGTGCCGACCGGCCGGCGCACGCGCGCCCCTCCGCGAACACCCCCTAGAAGCCCGCGGGCTCCGTGTAGGCCCCCCACTCGTCCCGCAGGGCCCCGCAGATCTCGCCCAGCGTGGCCTCCGCGCGGACCGCGTCCAGCATCGGCCCGATCATGTTCGACCCGTCCCGGGCGGCGGCGAGCATGGTGTCCAGTGCGCGCCGTACCGCCGCGTCGTCGCGGGCGGCCCTCCGCCCCGCGAGCACCCGCACCTGTTCGCGCTCGACCTCGTGGCTGACCCGCAGGATCTCCAGGTCGCCGGTGACGGAGCCGTGGTGGACGTTGACGCCCACGACACGCTTCTCGCCCTTCTCCAGGGCCTGCTGGTAGCGGAAGGCGGACTCGGCGATCTCGCCGGTGAACCACCCGTCCTCGATGCCCCGCAGGATCCCGGAGGTCATCGGCCCGATCGGATGCCGCCCGTCGGGGTGGGCCCGCAGCCCGCGCTCCTTGATCTGCTCGAAGATCTTCTCGGCGTCGGCCTCGATACGGTCCGTCAGCTGCTCGACGTACCACGAACCGCCCAGCGGGTCGGCGACGTTGGCGACGCCGGTCTCCTCCATCAGCACCTGCTGTGTGCGCAGCGCGATCTCGGCGGCCTGCTCGGAGGGCAGCGCGAGGGTCTCGTCCAGGGCGTTGGTGTGCAGGGAGTTGGTCCCGCCGAGGACCGCGGAGAGCGCCTCCACCGCCGTGCGCACCACGTTGTTGTACGGCTGCTGCGCGGTCAGCGAGACACCGGCGGTCTGGGTGTGGAACCGCAGCCACTGGGCCTTGTCGGTCCGCGCCCCGTACACGTCGCGCATCCAGCGGGCCCAGATCCTGCGCGCCGCGCGGAACTTGGCGATCTCCTCGAAGAAGTCGACGTGCGCGTCGAAGAAGAAGGACAGCCCGGGCGCGAACACGTCGACGTCCAGCCCGCGGCTGAGCCCCAGCTCCACGTATCCGAAGCCGTCGGCCAGGGTGTACGCCAGCTCCTGCGCGGCCGTGGCCCCGGCCTCACGGATGTGATAGCCGGAGACGGACAGCGGCTTGTACGCGGGGATCCGCTCCGCGCAGTGCTCCATGAGGTCGCCGATGAGCCTGAGGTGCGGCTCGGGCTGGAACAGCCACTCCTTCTGCGCGATGTACTCCTTGAAGATGTCGGTCTGCAGGGTGCCGTTCAGCACGCCCGGGTCGACGCCCTGCCGCTCGGCGGCGACGAGGTACATGCAGAAGACGGGCACGGCGGGCCCGCTGATGGTCATGGACGTCGTGACGTCCCCGAGCGGGATGTCCTTGAACAGGACCTCCATGTCGGCGGCGGAGTCGATGGCGACGCCGCAGTGCCCGACCTCGCCCAGCGACCGGGGGTCGTCGGAGTCCCGTCCCATGAGGGTGGGCATGTCGAACGCCACGGACAGGCCCCCGCCGCCGTTGGCGAGGATCTTCTTGTACCGCTCGTTCGTCTGCTCGGCGTTGCCGAACCCGGCGAACTGCCGGATCGTCCAGGTCCGCCCCCGGTAGCCGGTCGGGTGGAGCCCCCGCGTGAACGGGTACTCCCCCGGCCACCCGATCCGGTCGAACCCGTCGTACACGTCCCCGGGCCGAGGACCGTACACGGGCTCCACCTGATCGCCGGAAAGCGTGGTGAAGTCGGCCTCACGCTTGCGCGCGGCGTCAAACCGGGCCTGCCAACGACGGCGACCCTCCTCGATGGCGTCAGCGTCCATGCCCACCAATTTACTTGGACGTCCTAGTAAATGATAGCGACGCAGGTCAGGACGCGCCCGAAGGATCCACGAAAGCACCCGTTACGCTCAACGGCATGAAGAAGAGCGTCTTGACCCGCTACCGAGTGCTGGCCCTCGTCACGG
The DNA here is from genome assembly GCF_001419765.1 of Streptomyces torulosus. GTDB lineage: Bacteria > Actinomycetota > Actinomycetes > Streptomycetales > Streptomycetaceae > Streptomyces > Streptomyces torulosus. The sequence goes on along the minus strand of NZ_LIRK01000233.1, from coordinate 13,900 downwards.
CCGTGCTGCTGATCCTGCTCACGGCGGGCGTGATCGGGAAGCGCGTGCTGGGCCTGGACGGCTTCGACACCTTCGTCACCGTGGTGGGCTTCGCCCACGGCTGGCTGTACGTGTTGTACCTGGTCTTCGCCTTCGACCTCGGCAACAAGATGAAGCTGCCGGTCGGGCGTCTGCTCTGGGTCCTGCTCGCGGGCACGGTCCCGACCGCCGCCTTCTTCGTCGAGCGCCGGATCACCCGCGAGGCCGAGCCCCTCGTCATCGAGGACCGGGTGACGGAGACCTCCGCGGCCTGACCCTGCGGTCGCCGCTCAGCTCTCCTCGAAGTCCCCCGCCGCCACCCGCAGGGGGCGGAGCATCGCGAAGATCTCCGCGCACTCCTCGGCGTCGTAGGCACCGAGGCCGAAGTCCATGGCCATGAGGTCACGGGTGGCGGCGTCGCAGACCTCACGGCCCTTGTCGGTGATCGAGGCGAGGGTGCCGCGGCCGTCGTTGGGGTTGGGGCGCTTGTCGACGAGACCCGACTTCACCAGGCGGTCCACCGTGTTCGTCACGGACGTGGGGTGGACCATGAGGCGCTCACCGATCTTCGACATCGGCAGCTCGCCCTTCTGCGAGAAGGTGAGCAGCACCAGCGCCTCGTAGCGCGCGAAGGTCAGCCCGTACGGCTTGACGACCGCGTCCACCTCCGCCAGCAGGATCTGCTGGGCGCGCATGATCGAGGTGATCGCGGCCATGGACGGGACGTTTCCCCAGCGCTGCTTCCAGTGCTCGTCGGCGCGCGAGATGGGGTCGAAGGAGAGGCTGAGCGGCTTCGGCACGGCATCGACCTTACCGGCCGGTCACATGCTGGTCAGCCCCGTCTCGCCTTTCGGTCGCCCGGCGGTCCGCCGGTCCTCCGCGGGCGGTGTCACAACCGAGTCGCTTTATCACCTTGTGTAACGATTGGTGATGAATCGTCACGGCACGTCACCACCCAGGGAGCAGAGGGAGCACCATGTCCCGGCCGACCCGTACGTCGCTCGCCGTCCTCTCGGCCCTCACCGCCCTCGGGCTCGCGGCGGGCTGCGCGTCGCCGGGATCCCCGCCCGGGAGCGGCACCGGCGACACCTCCGTCGGCGGCGCCACCGAGAAGGCCGGTGACGCCGTACGGCCCGCCGCCGGATCCCCCTTCTGGGTGGATCCGTCGAGCCCCGCGGCCCGGCAGATCGAGCGGTGGGAGGACGAGGGCCGTGAGCGGGACGCCGCGCTGCTGCGCCGGATCGCCGAACGGCCGACCGCCCTGTGGCCGGCCGGCGACGACCCGGTGCCGGTGATCGCGGAGGCCGTCGAGGCTGCGGGGCGGGAGCACCGCACGGCGGTCTTCGTCGCGTACAACATCCCGCACCGCGACTGCGGCCAGCACTCGGCGGGCGGTGCCGAGGACTCGGGGGCCTATCTGCGGTGGATCGACGCCTTCGCCGGCGCCCTCGGGGGCGGCGACGCCCTGGTCGTCCTGGAACCGGACGCGGTCGCCCACATCGTGGACGGCTGCACCCCCGGCGAGTACCGCGCCGAGCGCGAGGGACTGCTGGGCGAGGCCGTCGACCGGCTGAAGGAGCGGCCCCGCACCAAGGTGTACGTCGACGCCGGCAACCCCGCCTGGATCGACGACCCCCGCGACCTCGTCGCGCCGCTGCGCCGCTCCGGCATCACCCGGGCCGACGGCTTCTCGCTCAACGTCTCCAACTTCCAGACCGACGCCGCGACCAAGGCGTACGGCCTCCGGTTGTCCGAGGCCCTCGGCGGCAAGCACTTCGTCGTCGACACCAGCCGCAACGGCAACGGCCCGCTGAACGGCGAGCGCGGCACCGCCTGGTGCAACCCGCCCGGCCGGGCCCTCGGCACGGCGCCCACCACGGACACCGGGGAGCCGGCCCTCGACGCGTATCTGTGGATCAAGCGCCCCGGGGAGTCGGACGGGGAGTGCCGGGGCGGACCCGCGGCGGGTACGTGGTGGCCGGACTACGCCCTCGGCCTGGCCCGCAACACGAAGGCGTAGCCCCCGGCGTCACCGCGCCAGGGCCCATCGCCGTACCCAGACCCGTCACCGCACCTGGACCCACTTGGCCACCGACGGTGTGCCCCGCGCGTCCGTCACGAACAGCATGTACCAGCCCGGTGGGACGAGGGTCCGGTCCTCCGGGACGTCGATGGTGATCGAGTCGCGGGTCCGGGTGACGTCCAGCGCGATGGAGCGCTGTTCGACGTCGGTGGAGTGGGTGACCGCGCTGGGCCGCATCAGCCGGGCCGCGACGATCCGCTCCGGGTGGGCGGTGGCGAAGGTGGCGCGGCCCTTGGCGTCGGTCTCCTGGGGGCCGTCGCCGAGGACGGGACGGTCCTTGCCGTACTGGTGCAGCCGGGGCGGTGTGTAGATCTCCATGCGCTGCTCGAAGTGGCCCAGCTTGGTGTTCTGCTGGTCGTCGAAGAGGGGGTCGGAGCCGAAGGTGGCGACGCGGCCGTCGGGCAGGAGCAGCGCCTCGGAGTGGTAGTTGCGGCCCACCCGGGGGGCGGCGGCGCCCCGGAAGGCGTTGGTCCGGGGGTCGTAGAACTGCGCCTTGAGGATGTTGCTGGCGCTGCGGCCGCGGTAGTCGCGGGAGCCGTTGGAGGTGAAGACGGTGTCGTCGGGCATGATCACGCTGTTCAGATAGCGGGTGCCCTGGGGGAGATCGGGGCCGTCCTGGAACGCCGGGGAGTCCTGTTTCAGGTCGACGACCGCCGTGCGCGAGGTCGACTTCCGTGACTCGCCGACGCCTCCGCCGCCGAGGATCATCACCTTCTGGTCCTGTGCGGGCGGCAGCAGCACGGAGGCCGAGGTCTCCGTCCGGTCGGCGTCCGTCAGGCCCGGCACCTTCTCGAACGTGTTGGTCCTGAGGTCCCACAGGCCCGGCATCCGGCCCGCGCCGGCGGGGCCGTACCCGGCGTTGGACGCCGGGTAGAACAGCTTGCCGCCCTTGGTGAGGAAGAGGGCCGGGTATGTGGGGAAGTACCGCTTGGGGCCCGGCTTCCACTTCTTCGTCGCCGGATCGTAGATCTCGTTGTCGCCCGGGTCGACGACCCCCACGTCGTCGAGTCCGGACACGGCGAGCACCCGCCCGTCCTGCAGACCGACCAGCGTCGGGTACCAGCGGGCCTTCGCCATGGGGGCGACGGGCACGTACTTCTCGGCCACCGGATCGAACTCGTAGGCCGCCCTGATCCCCTGGAAGTCCTGCTTGTCCAGGGTGATCTTCTCCGAGAGGCCGTAGGTGTCGGCGGCGGCCTGCCCCTTCAGCCCGACGATCTTGTACTGGGCCTGCTGGTCGGTGACGAACCGCGGACCCTTCCCGGCGGCCTCGACGAAGACCCGGGCCTCGCTCGCGGTGACCTTCGTCGTCCAGGGCCGCATCACGCCGGCCGCGTCGTAGGTGATGTCGAAGGCGCGCTTCGCCCTGGGGACGGTGACGTCGAAGCGGCTGACGTACTCGGTGCCGGACGGTGAGCGGAAGCGGGTGCCCTTCTTCAGGAACACGGCCCGGTCGGGGTTCTCGTTCTTGACGCGCATCCCGCCGCCGGCCCGTTCGACCTCGCCGTCCAGCAGTTCGTAGCGGGCGGTGCCGCCGGCCACCAGGAGCCGGCCGGAGGGCAGCTGGGCGTGGCCGGCGCAGAAGAAGTCGACGGGGGTCGGGATCTTCTTGAAGGTGTTCCTCACCGGGTCCCACAGGACGGTGTCGAAGGATCCCTTGTCGAATTTCTTCTGCTCGTTGCCCGAGCCGGCGACGATCAGCACCTTGCCGGTGTGCAGCAGGGCCGCGTGGATGGCGTTGGTGCGGAACTCGCGCGGGATGTCGACCTGCGACCAGGAGCCGTAGAGGGCCTTGTAGCCGGGCTGGGCGATCTTCCACTCGTAGTACTGCTGCTCGGCGAAGCCGATCGCCGCCGGGGCGTTCAGCCCGGCGAGGAGGGTGACGCCTCCGATGCCGAGGGCGGTCTTCTTCGAGAGCTGGTGCGCCTTGGTCTTCTTCGGGAGCTGGTGCGCCATGGCCTAGTTGCCTCCCGTCGCGGTGCCGGAGACCGAGGGGGCCGGGGTGGGTGCGGGGGCGCCCGCCCGGCGCTCCCGATGCCGGGTGACGGCCCACACCCCGACGGGCGCCAGCGAGACGGCCGTGGCGAGGACCGCCCAGGTGCGCATGGCCACATGGCTGTGGTCGAGCAGGAGCGAGGCGGTCAGCGAGGCGGAGAGCACCGCCGCCCAGAACAGATGGATGCGGAAGGTCAGCAGCCGGTCGGGGCTGGCGTCGCCGCCCTTGGGGGTGACGACGAAACGGCAGGGCAGCCTCAGCAGCGCGGCGCCGAGGGACTTCAGGTAGATGGGCGCGGAGAGCGCGGACATGGCCATCCCGGCGAGCCCGCCCGACCCCTCCGGCTCGTGCGGCGAGACGTTGTGCCTGCGGTTCCACAGGTAGAGCCCGACCTGGAGGGCGGCCGCGTCGCTGTAGAGCATCAGCCACACGGAGGCGGTGACCTGGGTGCCGGAGGCCCCGAAGCACAGGAACAGCACACAGCTGACGATGCCGAGCAGCCAGTTGACGGCCGTCATCGGGTAGTAGACGAGCATCAGCGTGTACGAGAAGAGGCGGCCCCACGGCATCGTGAACGGCGCCTTCCAGTACTGCCTGAAGAGCGTCTCGTACGTACCGCGCGACCAGCGCATCTGCTGGGAGAAGAAGTCCGTCCAGGAGGCGGGCCCCTCGCCGACGGCCAGCACGTCCGGCGTGTACACGGACCGCCAGTACGCGCCCGTGGCGGGGTTGCGGTGGCGGTGCAGCTCGAAGCCGGTGGCCATGTCCTCGGTGATCGAGTCGCGCAGTCCGCCGATCTGCCGCAGGGCGGCGACGCGGACGACGTTGTTGGTGCCGACGAACATGGGGGCGCGGTAGCGGTTGCCGGCGCGCTGGATGAGGGCGTGGAAGAGGAACTGCTGCGACTCGGCGGCCTTGGTGACCGGGGCGGTGTAGTTGCCGTACACCTGGGGGCCGACGACGAACGCGACGTCCGGGTCTCGGAAGTACCCCATCATCCGTTCGAGGAAGTTCGGCAGCGGTACGTGGTCGGTGTCGACGGAGGCGAAGAACGCGTACTCCTCGCCGTGCGCCGCGATCCACGCGTTGTAGTTCCCGTGCTTCGTACGGGCCTTGTGGGGGCCCTTGGGGCGGTTCCACTCGGCCCTCCCCTTGCGGGTGAAGTGCCGGACGCCGAGTTCCGCGCAGAGGGCCCTGGCCCGGTCGTCGTCGCCCTCGTCGAGGAGCCACACGTCGAGGTGGCCGTCGTGCCGTGTCCGGGTCGCGCCCTCCAGGGTGGCCCGGACCATGGAGAGGGGTTCCTTGCCGGGGACGTAGGTGGTGAGGAAGGCGACACGGGTGCCTGGTTCGGGGACCACGGGTATGGGGTCGCGGGCGACCATCGTCGCGTGGGCGATCGACACCACGTTGACGAGCATGAAGAGCTCGATCAGCCCGATCGCCGTCAGCATCGCGACGTCGAGGCCCACCAGCCAACTGTCGGCGCCCTCGCGCTCCACCCAGTGCGTCGGCCAGACGAGGTAGACCAGCAGGACGCCCGTGAGGACCGGCGCGAGCGTCATCAGCAGGACGGCGCGTACGCGGTGCGGCTCTTTGGCCAGGAGCTTGGTGTACCGCACCCGGTGGACCGGACCCGTCGGCTCCGTGAGCGGTCCGGCCAGGCGGCTGTGGGTGTCGTAGTCATAGCCCTCCGGTCCCACAGCGCCCTCCCGTGATCGAACGACGAGGCGATACCTCCACCAAAGAGCGCGGATGGCGGTACGTCGATCCGGAGGGGGCCGAACGGAGGACATCCCGGCGGGTGCCCGCCCCTACGGCAGACGGCGTAGCGCCGGCACCCCGGGCATGGGAGAACCCCGGCCCGAGGGGCCGGGGTTCAGGGGCGGGCGGACGCGGCTGCGCATGGCGCCGTCGTACGCGAAAGCACGCTACTCGGCGAGGTACCGCTCGATCGTCTCCACCTTGGAGGTGAGGCCGTCGGTCACTCCGGGGCGGATGTCCGCCTTCAGGACCAGGGAGACCCGCGGGGCGCGCTCCTCGACCGCGGCGACGGCGCGGCGGACGACGTCCATGACCTCGTCCCAGTCGCCCTCGACGGAGGTGAACATCGCGTCGGTGCGGTGCGGCAGACCCGATTCACGGACGACCCGGACGGCGTCGGCGACGTACTCCCCCACGTCCTCGCCGACGCCGAGCGGCGTCACGGAGAAGGCGACGATCACGCGTTCACGATCCCTTCCTTGCGGGCGTGGGAGGCGATCACCGCGTTCTCGGCCTCACGGCGCAGCCTGCGCTCCGCGAAGAAGCCGCCGGCGGGCAGCACGGAGAGGGCGAAGTAGAGCGCGGCGGTCTTCAGCGACCACTTCGTGCGGTTCCAGGCGTCGGCCCAGAAGACCAGGTACAGCAGGAACAGGATGGCGTGGACCCAGCCCATGACGGGCACCGCGTTGAACTCCGTGGTCCGCTTCAGCACCGAGCAGACGAGCAGCAGCAGGAAGGAGACGGCCTCGGGGGCGGAGACGAGGCGCAGGCGGCGGAGGGCGGAGGCGGTCTTTATGTCCACGGGTCACCTTCGGGTGGGGTCGGCGGGCGAGTCGTCGAGCTTTGTGAACGCATGCACAAGCGCGGTCCATTCTGGCATCCGTCAACCTCCCGAATGCCCCAGGGGTCCCCTCAGGGTCGAGATCACCCTCTGGACCCTGTCCTGTCCGGCCATCGGCCGGTTACCGTCACCCCGTGGCAATGTTCCGACTTCAAGGCAGCAAGGTGCTCGCCGTCGACATGACCGGGGACGCCGTGAAGGCGAAGAACGGCTCGATGGTCGCGTACGACGGTCAGATGTCGTTCAAGAAGCTGAGCGGCGGTGGTGAGGGCCTGCGCGGGATGGTGACGCGGCGCCTCACTGGTGAACAGATGACGTTGATGGAGGTCACCGGGCAGGGAACCTGCTGGTTCGCGGACCGGGCCTCCGAGATCAACCTCGTGAATCTTCAGGGGGACAAGCTGTATGTGGAGTCGAGCAATCTGCTCGCGACGGACTCCGGACTGCGGACGGGCACGAGCTTCACGGGGCTGCGCGGCGCCTCGCAGGGCAACGGCCTGTTCACCACGACGATAGAGGGCCACGGCCAGGCGGCGATCATGTCCGACGGCCCGGCGGTGGTGCTGCGCGTGAGCCGCCAGTACCCGCTGACGGTGGACCCGGGGGCGTACATCGCCCACCAGGGCAACCTCCAGCAGTCGTTCCAGTCCGGTGTGACGTTCCGCACGCTCCTCGGGGAGGGCGGCGGCGAGGCCTTCCAGATGCGCTTCGAGGGCGACGGCCTCGTCTATGTCCAGCCGAGCGAGCGCAACACGATCGCGGGAGACGTGTGAGATGCCCTTCCGTGAGATCAACTCGAAGATGATCGAGGCGACCGTCATGCCCGGCCAGCGGCTGTTCAGCCAGCGCGGGGCGATGCTCGCCTACAGGGGCGAGGTGTCCTTCACGCCCAACATCCAGGGCGGCCAGGGCGGTATCGCCTCGATGATCGGCCGCCGCGTCGCGGGCGAGGCGACCCCGCTGATGACCGTCGAGGGCAGCGGCACGGTCCTGTTCGGGCACGGCGGCCACCACATCCAGGTGATCGGCCTGACCGGTGACACGCTCTACGTCGAGGCCGACCGTCTGCTGGCCTTCGACGGCACCCTCCAGCAGGGCACGATGTTCATGGGCTCGCAGGGCGGCGTCATGGGCATGGTCCGCGGCCAGGTGACCGGGCAGGGCCTGTTCACCACCACCCTCCAGGGCCACGGCGCGGTCGCCGTGATGGCGCACGGCGGAGTCATCGAGGTCCCGATCACCCCCCACCGCCCGGTCCATGTGGACCCCCAGGCGTACGTGGCCCACCACGGCGACGTGCGCAACAAGCTGTCCACCGCGCTCGGCTGGCGCGACATGGTGGGCCGCGGCTCCGGCGAGGCGTTCCAACTGGAGCTGAGCGGCAACGGCGTGGTGTACGTCCAGGCCTCGGAGGAGAAGCTGTGAGCATGTACGGGGGCCCTGTCGCCGGCCCGACGGTCTTCGACCCGATGACACTGCCGAGCGACGACAACGTCAACAACTACACCTTCTGCGTGGAGCTCAAGGGGAGCCAGTGGTTCCTGCAGAAGGGCAAGATGATCGCCTACTACGGGCAGATGGAGTTCAACGGCGTCGGGCACGGCCGGCTGGACCGCCTTGTCCGTACGTCCTTTCATTCGCCTCTGCACGCGAGCGACTGGGTCGTCGCCGAGGGCTCCGGGAAGATGCTCCTGGCCGACCGGGCCTTCGACGTCAATTCATATGACTTGGACGAGGGCAACCTGACCATTCGCTCCGGCAACCTCCTCGCTTTTCAGCCAAGTCTCGCGCTGAAGCAGTCCATCGTTCCGGGGTTCCTGACGCTGATCGGGACCGGCAAGTTCGTGGCCGCCTCCAACGGCCCCGTGGTGTTCATGGAACCCCCCATTCGGGTCGACCCGCAGGCGCTGGTCGGGTGGGCCGACTGCCCCTCCCCCTGCCACCACTACGACCACGGGTACATGACAGGCGTGATGGGCGGTCTACGTGCACTGACGGGCATCGGCGGCGCCTCCGGCGAGGAGCACCAGTTCGAGTTCGTCGGGGCGGGCACGGTGCTGCTCCAGTCGTCCGAAACGCTGATGGCCGAGCAGGCCATGGGCGCGGTGCCGCACGAGCCGGGCGTACCCGGTGGCGGAGGGGTACCCGGCCACCACGGACAGCAAGTCGGCACACCGCGCCTTCCCGGACAGCTGGGGGACCTCCAGCGTCGCTTCGGGCTGTGAGCGGTAGTCTGCGGAGTGTGACATCGAACGTGTGCGCGCTGTCATGTTCCGACCCGTACCACCACAACCCTCACTAGTTCACCTTTCAACCTTTTAGGTAGACTTCATTCATGGAGACCGAGACGGCCACGCGGTGGCTGACCGATGCGGAGCAGTGCGCCTGGCGCACCCATCTGGACGTCAACCGACTGTTGACGCACCAGCTCGAAAGGGATCTGCAGCCGTTCGGCCTGACAATGAACGACTACGAGATCCTGGTGAACCTTTCCGAGTCGGAGGGCCTGCGGATGCGGATGAGCGACCTCGCCTCCGCGACCCTCCAGTCCAAGAGCCGCCTCTCGCACCAGATCACCCGCATGGAGAACGCGAACCTGGTGCGCCGGGAGAACTGCGAGTCCGACCGGCGCGGGCTGTTCGCCGTGCTCACCGAGCACGGGCTGGAGACCATGCAGCGGGTCGCGCCGCACCATGTGGCGTCCGTGCGGCGGCACTTCATCGATCTGCTGCCGGAGGAGGCGCTGGAGGAGCTGCACAAGTCGCTGACACCGGTCGCGGAGCACTTGCGCAGCCATCGCGGCAAGCCGTAGCGCTCCGCTTGGGGGGCAGGGAGGCTACGGGGGCTGGGGCCGCGGGTCCGGTGTCGGCCGCGGGTTCGTCGTGGCCGGTCGCGCAGTTCCCCGCGCCCCTTGTCCGGCGTCCGGCGGTTCCACGGCTGCCGGCTAGGTCTCCCTCGGGAGGCGTAGTTCGAAGAGGGCGCCGCCTTCGGGGGCGTTCCTGACGGTCAGGGTGCCTGCGTGGCGTCGGGCGATGTCTCTGGCGATGGCCAGGCCCAGGCCGGCACCGCCGTCGTCTCGGGCCCGGGACTCGTCCAGACGGACGAAGCGTTCGAAGATTCGCTCGCGGTCGGCCGGGGCGACCCCCGAGCCGTCGTCGGCGACCTGGAGGACGGCCTCGCCGGCCTCGGCGCGCAGGGTGACGGCGACCCGGTCGCGGGCATGCCGGGCGGCGTTGTCCAGCAGGTTGCCGAGGACCCGGCAGATCTGGCTGCGGGAGCCGCCGACCTCCAACGAGGCCACACTGTCGAGGGCCACCCCCGGACGGGAGTCCACCTCCTCGCGGACGACGGCCGCGAGGTCGAACCGCGCGTCCGGCGGCGGCCGCTCCCCCGCGTCGAGGCGGGCGAGGAGCAGCAGATCGGCGGCGAGACTCTGCAGCCGCACGGTGTCCTCCAGGGCCCCGTCCAGGTCCAGCAGCTCCGGGTGCGCGGCGCCCACTTCCAGCTGGGTGCGCAGCGAGGCGATGGGGCTGCGCAGTTCGTGGGAGGCGTCGGCGACGAAGGCGCGCTGGCGTTCGACGGAGCTCTCCAGCGCGGCGAGCGTCTCGTTCGTCGTACGGGCCAGACGCGCGACCTCGTCATGGGTGTCCGGCTCGGGGACGCGCCGCGAGAGGTCCTCGGACGCCGTGATCGCGGCCATCTCGACGCGGATGCCCTCGACGGGTCGCAGCGCCCGCCGGGTGACCAGGTACGTCACCCCGCTGACCGTCAGCAGGAGCAGCGGCAGCCCGATCAGCATCGTCGTCAAGGCGGTGTCCACCGCGTCCTGTTCGACGGCGAGCGGCGCGCCCGCGTAGACGGTGAGCGGAACCCCGCCCTTCGTGATCACGTCGACGGCGGCGAACCGGTAGTCGGCCGTCTCCCCCTCGACGGTCGCGGTGCCCTCGCCGTACCAGGTCTCGTCGGCGACCTCACCGGGCTTCAGGCTGTCCGCGTCCTCCGCCTCCCGGTCGCCCTCCGCCCGGTCGTCGGCGTCGTCGTTGGTCTCGGAGTTGAGCCGCTCCGAGGCGACGGCGCTCACGCTGATGCCCTCGACGTCCTCGCCGACCACGACCGGCTTCTGCTCGCGGTCGAGGATCTCCACGGGGTTCTCGTCGCCGTCCGGCAGGTTCAGCTTGTCGTACGCGAAGCCGTGGGCGAGCGCCGAGGCGGCGCTGCGGGCCACGGAGTCGGCCTCGGTGTCCGCCTTGTCGACGAGGGTGAACCGCAGCGAGAGCAGCACCGCGGCGCCCGCGGCGACCAGGGCGACGGCGACGACCACGGTCGCCGCGAGAGTGGCACGGGCCCGTACGGAGCCCAGACGGCGCCTCACGGGCGGGCCTCCAGTCGGTATCCGGCGCCGCGGACGGTCTTGATGAGCGTCGGGCCCAGCTTGCGGCGCAGGGTGCTGATGTAGACCTCGACGATGTTCGGGTCGCCGTCGTAGGCGAAGTCCCAGACGTGCTCCAGGATGTCGGCCTTCGACACGACCTCACCGGCTCTGAGCACGAGCTGTTCGAGGACGGAGAACTCCTTGGTGGTCAGGGTGACCTCGTCGTCGGCGAGGAACACTCGCCGGGCGGCGGTGTCGACCCTCAGATCGCCGACCGTGTGCACGGGCGAGGCCCCGCCGGCCGGGCCGCGCCGCCTCAGCAGCGCCTTCACCCGGGCGACGAGGACCACGTACGAGAACGGCTTGGTGAGGTAGTCGTCGGCGCCCGTGTCGAGTCCCTCGGCCTCGTCGTACTCGCCGTCCTTGGCGGTGAGCATCAGGATCGGCACATCGTGGCCGGCGGCGCGCAGGGCGGCGCACACGCGGTAGCCGTTCATGCCGGGCAGCATGATGTCGAGGATGACGAGGTCGTAGACGCCCTCGCTCGCCCGGTGCAGGCCCTCCGCGCCGTCGTGGACGACGTCCACCGCGTAGCCCTCGGCCGTCAGCCCCTTGGCCAGGGACACCGCGAGCCGCTTCTCATCTTCCACGATCAACAGGCGCATGCGTTCAGCTTGGCAAAGCGAACCTGAAGCGGTCTTCAGGGTGTTTCAGGTCCGCTTCAGCGTCGCTCGGCCAGATTGGTGGACGTCGAAAGCAGACGAGGCACACCAGCCAGCCACAACCGGTGACATCCCCTGCCACTGGTTGCAACCCGTCGCATTCCGGAGGAATCCCATGAAGCGCAACATCGTCATCGCCACCGTCGCGGCCGCCGCCCTGATCGGCGGAGGCACCGCGACCGCCATCGCGGTCGCGGGTGACGACGAGGCGCCGGCGAAGAAGACGGTCACGGTGTCGAACGACGACAACGACCGCGACGACGCCCAGGACACCGACGACACCGCGCAGGACAGGGCCGAGGACAAGGCGGAGGACAAGGCCGAGGACAAGGCCGCCCGCGACACGGACGAGGACGCCGAGGACAAGGCCGAGAACGCGGCCGACGCCAAGGCCGCGCAGATCACCGCCGCCGACGCGATCGAGGCGGCGCTGAAGCACACGTCCGGTACGGCGGTCTCCGCCGACCTGGACGACGAGGGCACGACCTACGTGTGGGACGTCGACGTGCTGACGGGCGGCGGCGCCTGGCACAGCGTCCAGATCGACCCGGCCACCGGGAAGGTCCTCGGCTCGCACACCGAGAAGGACGACGACGGTGACGACGCCGCCGAGACCGCGCAGATCCGGGACGCGCTCAAGGGCAGCTCCGTGACCGCCGCGGAGGCCGCGGAGGCCGCCGCCGCGAAGGGCACCGTCACCTCCGTCGACCTCGACGAGGAGAGCCGGGACAAGGCGTGGGAGGTCGACACCACCGCCGCGAACGGCACGGGCAGCGACTGGCGCGTGGCGCTGGACACGGGGAAGGTCACGGCCGACCGCACGAACGACTGACCGCCGGGATCCCTTTCCGGGCCGTGGTTCGACTGCGGCCCGGTGGGGGTTGTTCGCGCCCACGCGGCGGAGCCGCATGTGTCACAGCCCCGCGCCTTCCGGGGGAGGGCGGGCCGCAGGCACGTCCCTCCAGGGGCGCGGGGAACTGCGCGAGAAACCACGACGCACCCGCACCCGCCGGACAGACAGCGCACCCCCGAGCTATGACGCGCATGCATTGACAGCATCCTGGCAAGATGTCAGCATACTGTCATGACAGCGAACGCCCCTGGAGGAGAAGCCATGACCAGCACCCCCGTCCACCTCGCCGTCTACGACACCTACGCCGACTGGGAGACCGGCCACACCACCGCCTGGCTCGCCCGCGCCGGCCACGAGATCCGTACGGTCGGCCCGACAGGGAACCCCGTCCGGACCCTCGCCGGCATCCGTATCCAGCCGGACACCGCCCTCGCCGACCTCCGCCCGGAGGACAGCTCCCTGCTGATCCTCACCGGCGCGGACCTCTGGGACACCGGCGACGACCTCGCCCCGTTCGCCCGCAAGGCCCGCGAGTTCCTGGCCGCCGGCGTCCCCGTCGCCGCGATCTGCGGGGCGACCGCCGGGCTCGCCAGGGAAGGGCTGCTGGACGACCGCGCCCACACCAGCGCAGCCCCCTTCTACCTCGCCGCCACCGGCTACAAGGGTGCCGACCACTACGTCGACACGGACGCCGCGACCGACGCGGACGGCCTGCTCGTCACCGCCGGCCCCACCGAACCCGTCGCCTTCGCCCGCGAGGTCTTCCGGCTCCTCGGCGTCTACGAGGGCGAGGTCCTCGACGCCTGGTACCGCCTGTTCCACGACTCGGACCCGGAGGCGTACGCCGTCCTGGAAGCGGCCGCCCGATGAGCCGCGCGCGGCAGGACCTGCTCAGCCGCACCGCCCTCGGTGTCTTCCGGCTCAACGGCCAGTTCCTGTCCGTCGCGGACGAACTGGCGCGTCCGGCGGGGCTCACGGCGGCCTGGTGGCAGGTCCTCGGCGCGGTGCTCCCCGAGCCGCTGCCCGTGTCCGGGGTCGCCCGCGCCATGGGCATCACCCGGCAGAGCGTGCAGCGTGTCGCCGACCTCCTCGTCGACCGCGGCCTCGCCGCGTACGTCCCGAACCCGGCCCACCGCCGTGCCAAGCTCCTCACCCCGACCCCGGCGGGACGCGCCGCCGTCGAGAAGATCGACCCCGGTCACGCGGCCCTCGCCGACCGTCTGGCCGAGGCCCTCGGCGAGGGCCGCGTGACCG
>NZ_LIRK01000232.1 GCF_001419765.1 Streptomyces torulosus | reverse complement strand
CCACCGAGGGCCCGCTGCCCGCGACCGGCGCCGTGGCCGCGCTGATCACCAAGGCGACCGGGCAGCGGGCCCTCGGTGGAGGGGCCGGTCTCGTCCGGGTTGGTGGCGATGAAGCGGGCGCCGGCGTTGATCAGCCGTACCGCCTTGGTCATGGCCTCGAAGGAGTAGGTGCGGGTCTCGCCGAGGACCACGTAGTCGGGGTCGTGGTCGGTGAGGACGTACCCGATGTCGTGCAGGGCGGTGGTCAGTCCGGCCTCGCCGATGACGTACGCCGTGCCGCCGGGCCGCTGGTCGTCCAGGAACTGGGCGGTGGCGAGGGCCGAGGTCCAGATGTGGTCGACGGGGACGTCCAGGCCCATGCGGGAGAGCCGGGCGTGCAGATCGCGCGGGGTGTAGATCGAGTTGTTGGTGAGCACGAGGAAGGGCCGGCCGGACTCCCGCAGCTTCTTGATGAAGGCGTCGGCGCCGGGGATCGGCACACCCTCGTGGATGAGCACCCCGTCCATGTCGGTGAGCCACGACTCGATGGGCTTGCGCTCTGCCATGTGCGATCTCCTGCCGTACGTGCGGATCGGCTCCCAACCCTAGGGTGGCGTGGCTGAAATGAGGAGGGCGATCTTGGCCGCTGAGACCGTCCCGCCCGTTCACCGCCGACGTCTGCGCACCCCTGCCGCCAGTACCCCTCCGACGGCGAGGGTCAACACCCCGACGGCGTACGGCAGCAGGACGTGTCCGGCGCCGCTCGCGGCCAGCTCCCCGGGGTACGGTCCCGCGTCCGGCGCCGGGTCCGGTTCCGCGCTCACTCGGTCCCCGGCGGGCCGCTCGCTCTTCCCCGCCGACGGTGACGGGCCCCCGTCGCGCCGCCCGTCCGCGTCCTGGTCCCGCTCCTCGCTCTCCCTTTCGTGCTCGTCCTCGTCCTCGTCGGTGATCCGGAAGCGGTAGTCGTTGGACTCCCCCACCCATTCGCTGTCGTCGCCGCGCCGCTGGACGACGGCCGCGTTGGCCACGACGTCGTTGGGCACGGCCGCGTCGGAGGTGACGGAGAGACGCACCTTGATGGTGAGGGTGCCGTCGGCGGGCACGGTGAAGCCGTCGCCGTCCTCGTCGAGCACGCCGACCAGTTCGTCGGAGTCGGTCTCCTCGAAGGCGACCGGCCGGGAGGTGGTGCCCTTCGCGTCCTCGAAGTACTCCAGCTGCGGCTGCGATCGCTTCAGGGCCCGCCCGTCGTCGACCAGCACGATCACCGGGTGGACGTCCGCGCAGGTCCGGTCGGTGGTGTTGGTGAGCTCCACCGCCCAGGTCCGGAAGCCACCGCCGGCGACATAGGTGGCCGGTCCCCCGTCGATACGGGTCAGGATCGGGAACTCCTCGCTGTCGGCCCCCGCGCAGTCGGCGGCCTCGCCCACCGCCGCGACCGCCACTCCCGGACCACCGCCGAGGCCGGCTCCGACGGCGAACACCAGGGTCAGACAAGTACACAGTCGCATGAACACATGACCATGCCAGCGCCGCCGGACCGTGCGGGGAGCCACGCCCGGGACCGCCGGGGAGACGGCGGAAGTCCCCTCGATCAGCGGAGGCAGGGGCGTCGGAGGGCGCCCGAGGGCCGCCGGAGGGGCGCCGCCCCGCGGACCGCTCGTGGGCGCGGGGCTGTGACGCATGCGGCTCCGCCGCGTCGGCGGTCCGAGCGACGCCCGGCGGGCCTATCCGTCGGCCCGACCGAACAGTGGTGCCAGCAGCAGTTGGGCCGCCCCTTCCGCGACCCCGAGCGACCCGCCGGAGGCGACCCGTACCGGCACGTACGGTTCCTCCCCCTGGAGCCGGGCCCACTCGTCGAGCATGGCCCCCACCCCGCGGATGAACACGTCGGGTCGCTCCTCGACGGTGCGCCCCCCGAGCAGCACCAGCTCGATGTCGAGCAGACCGACGAGGTTCGCGGCCCCGGCCCCCAGGACGCGCGCGGCCTCGTCCACGTCACCCCGGGCGACGGCCGCGAGGCACAACGCCTCGATGCACCCGCGGTTGCCGCAGCTGCACGGGGGCCCGTCCAGCTGGATGATCTGGTGCCCGAACTCCCCGGCACGGGTCCGCGCACCCCGGTGGACGGCCCCGCCGATCACGAGCCCGGCGCCGAGGCCCGTACCGAGGTGGATGTACGCGAAGGAGCCGTGCGTCCCGAGGGCCACGGCCAGCCGCAGCGCCGCCGCGTTGGTGTCCTTGTCGACGACCACGGGGGTCCGCAGCCGCCGGGCCAGGGCCGCCCGCAGCGGGAACCCCTCCCACTCCGGGAACCCGGTGACCCGGTGGAGCACGCCGTGCAGATGGTCGAGGGGGCCGGGCAGGGCGACACCGACGCCGAGGAGGGGGGCGTCCTCCTCGGCGAGCAGCCCCTCCACCTCGCGCGCCGCGTTCTCGACCACGGCGTCCGCCCCGGCGCCCAGGTGCAGCGGGGCGCGCCGCTCGCCGACCACCGTCCCGGTGAGGTCGCAGACCACGGCGGTCAGCGCGTCGCGGTCCAGATGGAGCCCGACCGCGTGACCGGCGTCGGGGACGAGCCGCAGGACGGTGCGCGGTTTGCCGCCGGTGGAGGCGCGGTAGCCCGCCTCCGTCACGAGCCCGTCGACGCGGAGCCGGGCGATGATCTTGCTGACGGCCTGTGGGGTGAGCCCCGTCCGGTCGGCCAGTTCGAGGCGGCTTATCCCAGCCGCTCCCGCGGTCCGCAGCAGGTCCAGCACCAGCGCGCCGTTGTGGCTGCGCAGCGCCAGGAGGTTCACTCCCGACGCCCCCGCGGCGCGCCCGTTCCGGTTGCCGGTGCCGTTCCCATTACCGTTCACACCCCCATTGTCCCCCGTGCTTGCACTTTGGCAACAGCGTTGCTTAAGTGGACGCATGACTGGCACCACGAACGGCACGGACTCCACCGGTACGGCCCCCTCCGCACCGGACGCGCCCGGTGCGGCCCCCGCCGCTCCCCTGCGCGTGGCCCTGGTCGGCTACGGCCTCGCCGGCTCCGTCTTCCACGCCCCGCTGATCGCCGCGACGGGGGGCCTCACCCTCGACACGGTCGTCACCTCGAACCCGGAGCGGCAGGCGCAGGCCCGCGCCGAGTTCCCCGGGGTACGACTCGCGGCCACCGTGGACGAGTTGTGGGACCGGGCGGACGAACTGGACCTGGTCGTCATCGCCTCCCCCAACAAGACGCACGTCCCGCTGGCGACCGCCGCGCTGGAGGCGGGCCTCGCGGTCGTCGTCGACAAGCCGATCGCCGGCACGGCGGCCGAGGCGCGTGAACTGGCCGCCCTGGCCGACGCCCGCGGCCTGCTCCTGTCGGTCTTCCAGAACCGCCGCTGGGACAACGACTTCCTGACCCTCCGCAAGCTCCTCACCGACGGCGAACTGGGCGAGGTCCGCCGCTTCGAGTCCCGCTTCGAACGCTGGCGGCCCCAACTCAAGGGCGGCTGGCGCGAGTCCGGCGACCCCGCAGAGATCGGAGGTCTCCTCTACGACCTGGGTAGCCACGTCGTCGACCAGGCCCTCACCCTCTTCGGCCCCGCCACCCTGGTCTACGCCGAGTCCGATCTGCGCCGCCCCGGCGCCGAGGCGGACGACGACACATTCATCGCGGTCACCCACGCGAGCGGCGTCCGCTCCCACTTCTACGCCTCCGCCGTCACCCCCCAGCTCGGCCCCCGCTTCCGGGTGCTGGGCTCCGAGGCCGGCTATGTGAAGTACGGCCTCGACCCGCAGGAGGCCGACCTCCGCGACGGCGCGCGTCCCACGCCGGGCGCCCCCTGGGGTGTGGAGCCCGAGGACCTGTGGGGGCGTATCGGCGCCGGCGAGTCCCCCGCCACCGGCGGCGGCAGCCCCGTCCCGACCGTCCCCGGCGACTACCCCGCGTACTACGCGGCCGTGGCCGCCGCCCTGCACGGCACCGGCGAGAACCCGGTCACGGCGTACGAGGCGGCCGCCGCGCTGGACGTCCTTGAGGCGGCGCGGAAGTCGGCGGCGGAGGGAGTGGCGGTGAGGCTCGCATGACGAACACCCCGAACAGCGGGACGCCGAGCACCGGGACGCCGGGCGCCGGGTCGCCGAGCGCCGGGACCGCGAGCGGCGAGAAGCCGGGCATCGAGGAACTGGAGGCGCAGGAACGCCGCCTGGTCCTGCCCCGCTTCGACTTCGAGGACGCGTGGGCGCTGGGCTCCCTGCTGGTGGAGATGGCCCGTGAGCGCGAGGCCCCCGTGGCCATCGACATCCGCCGCGGCCCGCAGCAGCTGTTCCACGCCGCGCTCCCCGGCTCCACCCCGGACAACGACGCCTGGATCGACCGCAAACGCCGCGTCGTGGAACGCTACGGCGCCTCCTCCTACCTCGTCGGCGCCCGCTTCCGCGCCAAGGGCACGACGTTCGAGGCGTCGTCCCGCCTGAACCCCGACCAGTACGCGGCCCACGGCGGCTCCTTCCCCCTGGCGGTCGAGGGCACGGGTGTCATCGGTACGGTGACGGTGTCGGGCCTGCCCCAACTGGAGGACCACGCGATGGTGGTGGAGGCACTGGAACGGCACTTGAAGCGTCAGTCCGGCGACAGCTGACCCAAAGGGGGGCGGGGAACTGCGCGACCGGCCACCACGCAACCCGCGGTCGCCGACGCCCCGCAGCACCCCCGCCCCTCAGGCGCCCGGCGTCCCGCGGCTCGCGGCTCGCGGCTACGCCTGCCCGAACTCCTGCCGCTGTCGCCCGAGCCCCTCGATCTCCAGCTCCACCACATCCCCGGCCTTCAGGAACGGCTTGGGATCGGGCTCCCCCAGGGCCACCCCCGCGGGCGTCCCCGTGTTGATGACGTCCCCGGGGTAGAGCGTCATGAACTGGCTGACGTACCGCACGACCTCACTCACGGAGAAGATCTGCTCGGCGGTCGTGCCGTCCTGCTTCAGCTCCCCGTTGACCCACAGTCGGAGCCCCAGCTTCTGCGGATCGGGCACCTCGTCCGCCGTGACGAGCCACGGCCCCAGCGGATTGAACGTCTCGCAGTTCTTGCCCTTGTCCCAGGTCCCGCCGCGTTCCAGCTGGAACTCCCGCTCGGACACGTCGTGGGAGACCGCGTAGCCTGCGACATGCGTGAGCGCGTCCTCGCGGGACTCGACGTAGCGCGCCGTACGGCCGATGACGACCGCGAGCTCGACCTCCCAGTCCGTCTTGGCCGACCCGCGCGGGACGAGCACCGTGTCGTACGGACCGACGACGGTGTCCGCGGCCTTGAAGAAGATCACCGGCTCGGCGGGCGGCTCGGCCCCCGTCTCGCGGGCGTGGTCGTGGTAGTTGAGCCCGATGCAGACGATCTTGCCGATCCGGGCGAGCGGCGGCCCGACCCGCAGTCCGGTCGCGTCCAGCTCCGGCAGGTCTCCCGCCTCGGCGGCCTCCCGGATCCGGCCGAGCGCCACCTCGTCCGCGAGCAGCTCGCCGTCGATGTCCGGCACGATCGCCGAGAGGTCCCGCAGGACACCCTCGGCGTCGAGCAGCGCGGGCCGCTCCGCGCCCGCCGTACCGACTCGCAGCAGCTTCATGGTCACCATCTCCCTCGAACGCCGGCCGCCCGACCGATGGGTGCAGCCATCGGAGGACTGGTCGATCGTCCAAGGTCACTATTCACTCCGCAAGACCCGGTTCACGGACTGGACCGCTACTCGCTGGTAGCCCCCTCCCGGGGTCGGTCCCGCTATGCGGCGGCGGGCGCCGGAGTGGCCGCGGGGGTCACGGGGTAGAGCGCCGCCCGCTCGATCGCGCTCCACGTCGTACTCGTCACCACGTACAGCGCGGCCGCCAGCGGGACCACCGCCACGGTGAGGAGGGTGAAGAACGACAGGAACGGCATGATCTTGCTGACGGCGCCCATGCTCGTCGCCAGCCCCGGCACCTGGTCGTCCCCGGCGGCCGGCATCCCGGCCGTACCCGCCGCCATCATCCGCTTCGTGCGGCGGAAGTTGAAGGCCGCGACCCCGGTGACGATCACGAACAGCCCCACGTAGACGAGGCCCTGCGGCCCGAGGAGACCGCCCGCGCCCAGCGCGTCGGCGAAGCGGTCGCCGAGCGGTGCCGCGAACAGCCGGTGGGTGAGGAGTTCGTTGGCCTCGCCGCCGATCTCCTTGTTGGAGAACAGGTGGTAGAGCAGGAAGAACGCGGGGAGCTGGCAGAGGCTGGGCAGGCACCCGGACAGCGGTGACACCTTCTCCGCGGCATGCAGTTCCAGTACCGCCTTCTGGAGCTTCTCCGGGTTCTTCGCGTGCTTCTTCCGCAGCTCGGCGATCTTCGGCTGCAACGCGACCCGGGCCCGCTGCCCGCGTGCCGCCGCCCGGGACAGGGGGTGCACGAGCAGCCGTACGAGCGCGGTGAACAGGACGATCGCGGCGGCCGTGGCGGAGGCGTGGAACAGCGGGTCGAGCAGATCGGCGAGACGCGCGACAAGGTCGGCGAAAACGGACATGGGTGGGAGCCCTCCAGGGGTCTCGTCGTGCCAGGAGTGGTCCGGAACAGCCCGGTGACCGGGGCGTCCGATGACGGGGAACTCGGCGCGACGGCCCGCGTGAGGGGCACGGGGGTGGTGCGAGGAAGTGGGGGTGTGCCCTACGCGGTGACCGTCAGGAGGGCACGTCCGGGCGCCCGGGGTCGCCTACGACCGCGGGCGTCGGGATCGCGTTGGGCGAGGAACGCCGTACGACGCTCCCGGTCCCTGATCGCCGTCCGTACGCGTGTGCGCGGGACGACGGGGGCGCAGCGCGAGGCGATGACCGCGCAGGCGGCGAAGGCCGACCCGGCCGCGGCGGTGGCCGCGAAGGCCACGGCGGCGGAGAGGGTGCCGGCGTCCAGCACGGACAGCTCGAAGAGGACGAGGAGCACGACGGCGAGGGGGCGCAGCGGGGCCAGGGCACGGAACACGGCTCACTCCCCCTTTCGACGCGACACGAACTCCCTCCGTTTATACAGGACGCCCCGGACACCGATGCCGGGTCCGGGGCGTGGGGTTCGTTTCACCGGGTCCGCCGGGGCCGCACCGCGGCCCCACCGGAAGCGTTCCGCGGCCTCACTGGGCCGGAGAGTCGGGCGGGGGCAGTTGGACCGTGCGTTCGCGGTCGACGGCCTCGACGCCGTCGACGGCCTGCAGGGCCGCGATCCGGTTCTCCGGGACGGTTCCGGAGAGCGTGCCGACGACGGGTTGTTCGCCCGTGACCGTCAGCCCGGCCCGCCGCAGGGCGTCGACGACCTCCGCGAACCGGTCGGGGTCGACCGCGAGGACGACCCCGACCGGCGCGGAAGCGGCGGACTCGCTCACGGGGCCTGCAGCAGACCGTGGCCGACGTCCCGGATGGGCTGTGCCAGCGGGAACGCGCCGGACTTGAGGCGGGCCACGAGGTCGGCCGCGGACACGTTCGGGTTCGCCTCGCCGAGCAGGGCTAGGACGCCCGCGACATGCGGCGTGGCCATGCTCGTACCGCTCAGGTTCTGGTAGCCGCCGCCGGGGGCCGCCGACCGTACGTCCCTGCCGGGCGCGGCGATGTTGATCTCGCCGCCCTGCCCGTTGATGCCGCCGTTGGAGAAGAACGACGGGGTGAGCGCCCGGTCGAGGGAGGCCACCGCGAGGATGGAGGGGCAGTTGGCGGGCCGGCCGACGGGGTGGATGACCGGGGGCCGGTCGCTCTCGTTGCCGGCCGCGGCGACGATCACCGTCCCGCGCTCCAGGGCGCGCCGGGCGAGGATCTCGTAGGTCTGCGGGAACAGCTCGCCCGGCCGGACCGCGGCGCCGAGCGACATGGAGATCACCCGGGCACCGCGGGAGATGGCCCAGGCGATGCCCGCGAGGATCTGGCCGTCCGAGCCGCTGCCCCGGTTGCTGAGGACCTTGCCGGCGAGGATCCGGGCGTCGCAGGCGACGCCGTAACGGGGGCCCTGCTGGGGCTTGGCCGGGCCGGCGACGGTGCCGATGCAGTGGGTGCCGTGACCGTTGCCGTCCTCGACCGACTCACCGAGCACGAACGACATGGTCTCCTCGATGCAGCCGGCCAGGTCGGGGTGGTCGGTGTCCACACCGGTGTCGAGGACGGCGACCTTCACCCCGCGACCGGTCAGGTGGGACAGGTTGGCCCGGATGGCCTGAAGGCCCCAGGTGAAGGTCTGCTCGTCCGCCGCCGGGCCCTGCGCGGCGGCGATCTCGGCCCGCGTGTGGCGGTCGACGACCTCCTCGTCGCTGCGGTAGGCCGGGAAGAACTCCGTCGGCGCCTGCGTCGGGGCGGTGATCGGCATGGCGTACACCATGCGCTCGGGCTCCGCGGCGATGATCGCCGGGTCGGCCTCGGCCGCGGTGACCAGCGCGTGGCGCTGCTCGGGCCGCACCTCGACGACGGCGGCCGCGAGCTCCTCGAAGTGGACGGAGACGTCGGGGCGCTCCAGCAGTTCGGAGACGTTGCCCACGTCGCTGCCGCGGACGCGTTCGACGGAGGCGATCTCGGCGGAGGAACGCAGTGCGTTCAGTCCGCTCTCCTGGTTGCCCGGATCGAGCAGGACGACGTACCTGCCGGTGTACTCCGCACCCTGGGGGGTGCCGGCACCGTTCATGCGCTGGGGCTGTCCGTCGTGACCGCGCCTGTCCATGGGGCCGTTCGCCATTGAGTTTCCCGCTTTCTGTGCACTGCCCCCGAGGGATCGTGGACGCGCGTCGGTTCACGGAGCGCTGGCATGCCGAGATGGCGCAGGTTCGTGTGGGCGCGGCTGGGCCGCACGTCGACGCGCGGCGCCCTCGCCTGCGGCAGAGCGGTCCCGTGACGGACCGTTGCCTCCGCGTGGCGCCTCGAACACCGTCGCACCGGGTGCGGAGGTCGGCAACACAGCGCGTCCGGGCGGGGCAGCGACCGCGGCCACTCCGGCTCTCACCTGAGTCGCACGGACCGGAGCTTGCCCCAGACCACGAGCCGGTACGTGGAGGTGTACGCCGGGGTGCAGGTGGTGAGCGTGAGGTAGTGCCCGGGCCTGTCGTACCCGTACGTCGGCAGCACCCCGCTGCGCGGCACGGGGCGCAGGACGCCGCCGTCGCCGGGCGTGGTGCGGGGGAGCGTCCGGTCGACGACGTACGTGTGGACGGCGTCGCGGGTCTCGATCCGTATCTCGTCGCCGCGGTCCAGACGGTCGAGGTGCCGGAAGGGCTCGCCATGGGTGTTGCGGTGCCCGGCGAGCGCGACGTTCCCGGGCCGCCCGGGCTGCGCGGTCCGCGGGTAGTGGCCGACGTACCCGCGGTCGAGGACGTCCGCCCGCCCGATCCCCTCGGCGACGGGGACGCGCAGCCCGAGGCGGGGAATGGCGAGGACGGCGTAGACCTGGGC
>NZ_LIRK01000231.1 GCF_001419765.1 Streptomyces torulosus | reverse complement strand
TCCTGGACGCCGCCACCGGCGAGGAGCTCGTCCGCTTCGACCTCACCAACGCCGAGGCCCAGACCGGCGTGATGATGGCCAAGCTCATCCGCCAGTTCACCGGCGAGTGGGAGATGACGGCCATGGGCGACTTCGTGAAGTCCCGCACGGTCCGGGGCATGGTGAAGCCGGCGGCCCAGTCCCTCTGACCCACCGGCGACGAGGGCGCGAACGGGAACGGGAAGGGGCGGACCCGGGCCGACCGGATCCGCCCCTCATCTCCTCACGTCATCACGTCATCACGTCGTCATCTCGTCACGTCGTCATCTCATCACCATGCCATCTCGTCACGTCGTCACTGGATGACGCCGCTGTACGCGTTCAGCGCGGGCTGGCCGCCGAGGTGGGCGTAGAGGACGGTCGAGTCCTCCGCGATCTCGCCGCGTTCGACGAGGTCGATCATCC
The DNA here is from genome assembly GCF_001419765.1 of Streptomyces torulosus. Taxonomy (GTDB): domain Bacteria; phylum Actinomycetota; class Actinomycetes; order Streptomycetales; family Streptomycetaceae; genus Streptomyces; species Streptomyces torulosus. Next base: position 4,961 of record NZ_LIRK01000231.1, on the reverse strand, counting down.
CGGCCATCGACTTCCCCTCGTAGACGGGGTCGGTGATCATGCCCTCGGTGCGGGCCGCGAGCTGCATGGCGACGAGGGTCGCGTCGTCGGGGACGCCGTAGATCCCGCCGTGGTAGCGCTCGTCCAGCTCCACGTCCACCTCGGTCAACTCGCGCTTGACGCCGATGAGTTGACCGGTGTTGTGGGCGATGCGCGCGATCTGGGCGCGGGTGGTGTCGGGCTTGGCGGAGGCGTCGATGCCGAGGACCCGGCGGGGCCGTGCGCCGGCCTCCTCCAGGGCGGCGAACCCGGCGACCATGCCGGCCTGGGTGGAGCCGGTGACCGAGCAGACGATGACGGTGTCGAAGAAGACGCCCAGCTCCCGCTCCTGCTCGGCGACCTCGTAGGCCCAGGAGGCGAAGCCGAGGCCGCCGAGAGGGTGGTCGGAGGCACCGGCCGGGATGGCGTACGGCTTGCCGCCCGACTCCTCGACCTCCCGGAGGGCCAGCTCCCAGCTCTCCTTGAAGCCGATGCCGAACCCGGCCTGGACCAGCCGTACCTCCGCGCCGGCGAGCCTGCTGATCAGGATGTTGCCGACCTTGTCGTACACGGCGTCGGGCCACTCCACCCAGCTCTCCTGCACGAGGACGCACTTGAGTCCGGCGCGGGCGGCGACGGCGGCGACCTGGCGGGTGTGGTTGGACTGGACCCCGCCGATGGAGACCAGGGTGTCGCAGCCCTGGGCGAGCGCGTCGGCGACGAGGTACTCCAGCTTGCGGGTCTTGTTGCCGCCGTAGGCGATACCGGAGTTGCAGTCCTCCCGCTTGGCCCAGAGGGAGGCGCCGTCGAGGTGGGCGGTCAGGCGTTCGAGCCGGTGCACCGGCGAGGGCCCGAAGAGGAGTGGGTAGCGCTCGAAGGAAGCAAGGGACACGGGTCCTCCCGGGGTCAGTGGTCCACGCCGGTGGCGGGCTCTACGTCGTCGACGGCGGCATCGGCGGGGAGCCCGCCTTCGGGTTCGGTGGCGGACGGGGCCTCGGGGCCGGAGGCGGATGGGGCCTCGGGGCCGGAGGCCGGTGGGGCCTCGGGTCTGTCCGGTTCGTCGGCGAGGGCCGCCAGGCCGCGCCAGATCTCCGCGGTGACGGTGACCGCCTCGTCCGTGTCACCGGCCGCGCAGGCGTCGATCAGCCGGTCGTGCAGTCCGGCCGAGCGGCAGTTGCCGCCCTCACCGAAGCGGCGACGCTCCAGTCGGCGGATGAGCGGGGTGTAACGGGCCACGGTGGCGGCGGCCGCGCGATTGCCGCTCACCCGGACGAGGACGTCGTGGAGTTCGTCGTCGGCGTCCAGGGCGGCGTCGACGTCGCCCGCGTGGACGGCCGCCGCGAACCGTTCGTTGGCGGAGCGCATCGTCTCCACGTCCGCCGCGAACAGCCGGGGCACGGCGACCCGCGTGGCCAGCTCGTGCATCGCGCCGACCACGGCGGCGGCGTCGCGCACATCGGCGGCCACGACCGGTGTCACCCGTGTGTAGCTCTGCGGTTTGCTCTCCAGCAGCCCCTCGTCCACCAGCCGCGAGAACGCCTCCCGCACGGGCGCTCGGGACAGCCCCAGCAGCTCCGCGAACACGGCGTCCCGCACCACCGCACCGGGTTCGATCTCCCCGGCCACGATGGCGTCCCGGATGGCGAGGTAGGCGCGGTCCCTCAGCAGGGTGCGGCTCACCGGTCGTATGGCCTCCATGAACTGAAATGTTAGATGTCAGTTCGGGATACGAACAAGAGTGTGGCCCGTGTCCCTGCTGGGACACGGGCCACACTCAGGGCGTCCTCACGCCCTCTCCCCCGTCGTCATCGGCTCCACGGCCAGTCGGCGTCCCGTGCCGCCTCCAGCAGCGGGACCATGCGGAACGCCGCGTCCGAGAGGCCGCCGAAGGTGTGGCGGTTCGCCGTGCCGGAGGGGCCGTGGCCCGCCCGGTGACCGGCGAGGTTCCAGGTGTAGACCGGCACGTGGGCCGGGACCTGGGCGGTCGGGTCGCCGTAGTGGCTGTAGGTGGCCTGCTCGTCGGTGACGATCAGCACCCGGTCGTGCTTCCGGTAGTGCTTGCGTACCGCCTCCGTGGTGTCGGTGCCCCCCAGGTCGCCGAAGCGCTCCAGGATCTTCAGCACCGACTCGCCCTTGCGGTACGGCACCGGCCGGCTCGTGGTGCCGAACTCGACGAGGTCCGCGTCCGCCGCCCGCAGCGCGAGCGCCGCACCGAAGATCGCCGCCGCGTCCGCGTAGGTGAGGGACGAGCGGTCGGTCAGCCGCGAGTAGAACATCGAGCCCGAGCGGTCGACCAGGACCAGGGTCCGGCCGGGCAGCGCGGGCACGTTGGCCAGCGAGTGACCGAGCGCCTGCTCCAGCGGGTACGCCCAGCGCAGCGACGGCGCGTGCCGGTACGCGGCGAGGTAGCGGAACGGGAACTGCCGGGACCGCGCGACCTCGGCCGGGTCGCTGATCCTCGCGGCGACCCGGGCCGCGACCTCGTCGGAGACCCCGGCCTCGTCGAAGTTGCGCAGGTTCCGCACGAGCGCCATGGCACCCATGGACGGGATGACGGCCTCCCAGGCCGCCTTGTCCATCGGCCCCTGGAGCCAGCCCGCCAGCGCCTCCCAGGTGATGCCCGCGTCCGCGAGCCGCTGGGCGCCGCCCGCGCCGGTCACGACCTTGCGGCGCTTGGCGGGCCGCAGGGCCATCAGGTCACGGTGGGCCGCGAGCACGGGCAGCGACTTGGGCACGACCGCGGTGTCCGGGTGGTGCCGCCGGTCGAGGGCGTACTGGAACAGGTCGCCCTGCCACGGCTTGTCCGGGTCGGGCGCCGCGTGCACCAGGTTGAGGATGTCGCCGAAGCGGTAACCCTTGGACGCGGTGTCGTACTTCAGCAGCGACTTGGGGTGGTAGAGCCGTCGTACGGCGTCGGCGACGCCCCGCTTCACGGGCTTGGGGAGGGCGCGGCCGTAACGGGAGGTCCAGTACGCGAGCAGCTCGCCGGGCTCGTCCGGGCGCCGGAGCACCGAGTCGATGACCTGGCGGTTGGTCGGGCCGTGGGTGACGCCCGCGTCGAGCCGTGCCTTCACGTACTCGGCGGCGCCCACGAGGGAGGCCGTGCGGAGGTTGCCCTCGCCGCGCAGCCAGCCGAGCAGACCGGCCGTCCACTCCGGGTCGGTGACGGCGAGACGGCGGACGAGCGCGGCGAACCGGTCGTCCCGGTCCTCGGCGGACTCGTAGAACGTCTTCTGCGCCACGAAGTTGGCGATCGAGAGCAGGAACAGCTCCGAGCGCTCGTCCCGCTCCTGGCCGCGACCGCCCTGGTGGGTGCGGAGCACGCGGCCCGTCGAGGTGACGCGCGACGTGGGCCGCGCCCGGGTGCTCTTGCTGTTGAACCGCGCCATGGTGAATTCCCCCGAATTCCTCCGCACGTTGTGCGTGACTTTTTTCGGAGGGAGGCGCGACAGAAGGAAGGTGTCCGAGGTCGAGGTCGGCGGCGGCCCTATAAACAGGCGCGTCTGCCATTCCGCCACATCGACCGGGGCCGATGGCGGGATTCGAACCCGCATGAGGAAATTCCCCACCAGTTCCCGAAGTATCCGCTGCCTGCGCACCGGGCACCCACGTTGTGCCGCGCCTCCCGAGATCAAGGTGGCGGCGGCGTGGATTCTTTTTACAGAAGAAGGAGCCGCAGCCCGCGCACCGGGAGGTGCATGAAGTTTTGGGTGTCCAGAGATCGAATTCGGCGGAACCGACGTAGGTGCTCTGCCAACTGAGCTACACCGGCGTGTTGGTGCCGGCGACGGGACTCGAACCCGCGACCTCCCCATTAGTAGTGGAAGTAGGTCCTGCCTTCGCACCTGGACGTGCATCACTCTAGGAGGACGGTCGCGGGAGGAGCGAACGAATTAATTACCGCTTCTGCCGCTTCCAGGGGCCGGTGATCGCGAGCAGGATGCCCGGCGTCTGGATGTTGGCGTACAGGGTCTTTCCGTCGGGCGAGAAGGTGACGCCGGCGAACTCGCTGTACTCCGGCTCCTCCTCGGTGCCGATGTTCAGGTCGTTGCGGGCGATCGGATACGTACGGCCGCTGTCGGTGGCGCCGAACAGGTGCTGGACGCCTTCGCCGTCCTCGGCGAGGACGATGCCGCCGTAGGGGGAGACGGTGATGTTGTCGGGGCCGTCGAGGGCGCCGTCGGCGGACGGGTCCGGGTTGACGCCGAGCAGGACCTTCAGGGTGAGGGTGCGGCGCTTGGGGTCGTAGAACCAGACCTGGCCGTCGTGCGCGGCGCCGGGGCTCTCCGCGCGGGCGTAGGAGGAGACGATGTAGGCGCCGCCGTCGCCCCACCACATGCCTTCGAGCTTGCGGGCGCGGGTGATCTCGTCGAACTGCTTGCGCACGGCGACGGTCCGCGCGTCCCGGTCGGGGACGTCGATCCAGTCCACGCCGTAGACGGTGCCGATCCTGGTGGCGCGGGAGAGGTCGTCGACGAAACGGCCGCCGGAGTCGTAGCACTTGGGTGCCTGGAGGACACCGGCGTCGTCGGCGAGGGTCCGGAACCTGCGGGGGCCGTAGGAGAAGCCCTTCGGCGGGGTCCAGCGGTAGAAGAGGCCGTTGGGGCCGGAGGCGTCCTCGGTGAGGTAGGCGTGGCCGCGCCCGGGGTCGATGACGACGGCCTCGTGGTCGTACCGGCCGAAGAACTTCAGGGGCTTCGGGTCTCGGTTGGCGCGCCGGTCGCAGGGGTCGACCTCGAAGACGTAGCCGTGGTCCTTGGTCATGCCGTTGACGCCGGCCCGGTCGGAGTTCTCCTCGCAGGTGAGCCAGGTGCCCCACGGGGTGCTGCCGCCCGCGCAGTTGGTGGAGGTGCCCGCGATGCCGACCCACTCGGCGACCCGGCCGTCGGGGCGGACCTCCACGACCGTGCAGCCGCCGGACGCGGCCGGGTCGCCGAGTGGGT
>NZ_LIRK01000230.1 GCF_001419765.1 Streptomyces torulosus | reverse complement strand
CCCGCACGGCGAGCGAGGCCGGTGACCTGCCGCCGGCCGACCTCCCGCGGCACTTCTTCGCGACGTGGGCGGCGTGGGACTGGCGAGAGCCGGTGGGTGGTGGGACCGAGCGGACTTCCCTTCCCCTCACCATCACCACCCCCTCGCCCCCGGTCCGCCCCTGCACGGATCAGGTCACGACGGGCATGCGTGACCTGATCACACAGGAGCTGTTCCGAGCCTGGGAGTTGCTCGAAGAGGGCCACGCGTGGTCCGAAATCCTGGCCCCTCCCCCGCTCCACCGCCGGCACGCCGCCTGGGCGATCGTGACGGTGGGCGGGGGTGCGGACGAGGGCCGGGTGCGCGGCAGGATGCGGGCCCTGATCGCCGACCTCGCCGAGGCGGCCCCCGGGTGCCACGCCTGGCCCCGCCCCTTCGGCAGGGCCCCTGCCCGCTTCGCCATCGGCCTGGGGCCGACTCCACCGGCCGCCGAGACGCTGACCGCCGTGGCGGAACGCCGGCTACGCGGTCTGCCGGGGGTCACGCTCACCCGGGCCGAGGCGGGCGAGATCCCGACCCTGTCCTGAGCCGGTCAGAGCACGTCGACGTAGTCCACCGCGCTGGTCGCGGTTCCGGTCGTCGAGTTGCCGTAGTACGTCCAGCGGAAGTAGCCGTCGGTGGAGGCGGTGACCGTCGCCTTGAGGGCGCCGGTGCTGCTGGTGGTGGCCTTCTTGACCGTCTGGAAGGTGTCGGTGCCCTTGGCGCGGAACTGGAGGCTGACCGTGCGGTCGCCGTAGGCGCCGTACGTCTTGGTGCTCCAGTTCGCCCGGGTGAGCCTGCCCGTGACGGTGATCGTGCCGCCCTTGGCGACCGGCTCCGGCGCGGCGTTGGCGGTCACCCTGGCCGCGCGCTTCAGCTGGGCGGTCTTGGACCGCGTCTCCAGCTCCCCGGTCTTCAGACCGCCGTCGGCCTTCCACAGCCGCAGCGAGACACCGACCTTCCACGTCGTGGCGTCGGCGTTGGAGTCGACGTGCTCCTGGCTCGGGTCCGGGTCGATGTAGAGGCTGCCCTCGCAGCGGGCGTGCTTGGAGTCGATCTCGTAGCAGGTGTAACCGCCCGGCTGGATGAAGTTCTCTCCCGTGTCGGCCGCCGTCGCGATGGTGCCGCGGTAGAGGAACGGGTACGCGTCGTAGCGGGAGGGGTCGGCCGTGCTGTACCCGGTCGGCAGAGCGATGTCGAAGGAGAGGGGCGGCTCCACCACCTTCGACGTGCCGACCACGATCGGCTTGCCCTTGTTGATGACGATGTCCGACACGGTGATACCGGTGTCCGCCGCGTTGGCCGTCGGCGCGTTCAGCACGGAGAGCGCCAACGCTCCCGCGAGCGTGGCCACCGCGACGGACCGTCTGCCTGTGTGCATGCACACCTCTTCGGAGGAGATGGATTCGGGAGGCGGCACAGTACCAATGACGTGCGCATGCCTCAGCGGGTGGCGTAGCAGCCACCGACGCACGTCACACTCAATCGGGCGCTGGCCATGGCGGCGGCGATCAGCACCGAAGACCGGGCGCTCCGCTGGCTCCGGGCGAACGCCGACGCATTCCTCGACTTCGACGTCCTCGAAGCCAGGGAGCCAGACGGGCTGTGACCTACCTGGCCGACACCTCCGCCGTGTGGCGTCTACCGCGTGGCCAACTCGGCGCTCCGTGGCACGAGCGAGTGGCGCGCGGCCTTGTGGCCATCTGCCCTCCCGTGGAGTCCGAACTGATGCCCGGACTCCACGCCGACCGCGACTACATCGAGGTACAGCGGGACCTGGTGAAGATCGGTCACCATCGCGGCAGGTCTCCGCTGGACGTCCTGATCGCGCTCACGGCCGAACATCACGGCCTGACCCTGCTCCACGTCGACGACGACTTCGCCGCGATCGCGAAAGTCCGCTCCGGTCTCTCCCTCGTCCGCGGAGAGCAGCCGATTCTCTGAACGAAGTCAGCTCCCGGCCGCGTACTCCACGAACTCCATCCACGTGTCCCGCGCGAGCGCGAGCCGAGGCCCGGCGAGGTTCTTGGAGTCACGGACGTGGACCGCGCCGGGGGCCATGGCGATCTCGACGCAGGACTCGCCGTCATTGCCGCTGCTGTAGCTGCTCTTGAACCAGGCCTCGAGTACCCCATGACGAACTGCGACGGCTGCGACCGCGGCTTCCGAGGACCGGAGGGCAGCCGTTGCCGCGACTGCCGGGTGTCCGCTCCCGCCCTTGTCTGACGCTCCCGTTCTCCCACCACGAAAGGCACATCCATCCATGACACACGCAACGCGGATAGCCTGTCCGGGGCACTCCCTGGAGGACACCATGAGCACGCAGGCCGACCACGGACACGAGCTGATCCCCCGCCCTGAACCGACCCCCGACGCGCTGCGCGCGGCTCTCGCGTGCGTAGATCCCGGCCGTCTCGAGGAAATGCAGGCCACTAAGGACGAGGCCTTCGCCAAGGCGGTCCAGTGGCAGTCTCTGAGCCCTGTGCGGAGCTGGGTTCTCATCTGGGCCCGCGACATCGAAATCGCACGCCGTCCGAGCCTGTCAGCTCGCCATGCTCATGCGAAGAGCAGGTTGGAGCACGAGGATCCGGTTATCGCCCGTGAAGCCCTGCGGGAGCTGAGCGCCGTGCTGGACGAGGCGACGAAAGCCGTCCGCGAGTGAGCTGGAAGTGGGAGTACGCCTTCGGGGCGGAAGAAGCCGCCCGCACAGCTCCTCGCGAGTTCCTCACCAGGGTGGAAGAGAAGGCTGACGAATTGGTCAGGGCCGCCGAAGCTCTCCACGTCCACGGCCGGGCCCATGACGGACCCGATCCGAAGGGCGGCGACGTGATCGTCCCCGGCGGCATGTTCACCTACCAGCTCGTCGTACGCAGCGAGCGCGTCTACATCGTGCAGATCACTTACCTGGGCTTCTGACCTCGAAAGAGGGGCAGCGCC